>JACRQA010000219.1 GCA_016222915.1 Nitrospirota bacterium
GTTCAAGCTTTGCAGCGCCCACCCCCGTGATGCCGGCCATATCGGACAAGTTTGCCGGATAGCGTCTGCACATTTCGCGGAGCGTCTTATCAGAAAACACTATATACGGAGGGACTCCCTGCCCATCGGCCAGTTTCTTTCTTAAAACGCGGAGTCTTTCAAAGAGAGCTTTATCATAATGGTCCTCATCGCCTCCTTTGACGGGGCGCGGTTTCTTTTTAGGCCCTTCCCTTTTAAGGCCGCTGACCTTTTCCTTGCCGAAGAGTATGGGTTTTCCCTTTTCCGTCAGCTTTAATACCGGATATCTGTCACCATCCTGATGGATGATGTCCTGTGCAAGAAGCTCATCGACTATGAAGCGCCAGTGATTTTTGTCCCTGTCTTTCCCTGCGCCGTATGTCTTGATCTTATCATGTTCGAGCTCACGGACACGCTTTGTATCCGCACCCATGACAATATCGACAATATGCATTGTACCGAAGCGTTGTCCTGTCCTTGACATGGCCGACATAAGTATTTGTGCGTCGATGGTAATATCAACCTTTTCAACCTTGCCCGTACATATGTCACATGCGCAGCAGTTCTTGTCCCCATAAGCCTCACCAAAGTAGCCGAGAAGTTGTCTGCGCCTGCATACATTGTGCGAAGCATATCTTATCATCTGGTTCAGCTTGTCCATTGCAACGGCCCGCTCGGCCTCATCAGGCATCTGATCAATAAAGTATTTTATCTTCGGGATATCTTCCCTTCCGAAGAACAGGACGCATTCAGCGGGCTCGCTGTCACGGCCCGCACGGCCTGTCTCCTGGTAATAACCCTCGATATTCTTGGGCAGGTCAGCGTGGATAACGAAACGCACGTTCGACTTGTCTATGCCCATACCAAAGGCTATCGTTGCCGTAATCACATTCACTTCATCCTTATTAAACGCCTCCTGGTTTGTCTTTCTCTCTTCCTGTGACAGGCCTGCGTGATAGGGCAATGCGCTGATACCGTTCTCTTTCAGCATGTCAGCCATATTTGTTACGGAGTCACGTGTGGTCCGGTAGATTATCCCGGGCTCGCCCGGATATTTTCTGATAATATCGAGGACCTGGGTCTTCAGTTCCCTTTTACTTTCCACCCGGTAATAAAGATTAGGGCGGTCAAATGATGCACGTATTGTAAAGGGGGACCTCAGGCCGAGTTTGATGATTATGTCATTCTGGACCTTACTGGTAGCTGTTGCCGTAAAAGCTGCCACAGGCGTTTCTCGAAAGGTCTTCGCAATATTTGCGAGGCTTAGGTAATCAGGACGGAAATCATGTCCCCATTCGGAAATACAGTGCGCCTCATCGATGGCAAAAAGAGAAATGGAGACCGTCTTTAATGTTTCAACAAAACCGGGCATGGCAAAACGCTCAGGCGCAATATAGAGCAAATCAAGAGAATTATTTCTTAGACTCCGGAATACGGAAGTAGCTTCTTCCGGTGACAGGGAGCTGTTTATATAAGCTGCTGAAATGCCGTTCTCTAATGCTGCGTCCACCTGGTCCTTCATCAGAGATATCAGAGGGCTTATGACCACCGTGGTCCCCTTCATCAGCCTGGCCGGCAATTGATAGCAGAGCGACTTCCCCCCGCCTGTAGGCATCACGGCAAAGACGTCCTTCTTTTCGAGTATATTCGTGATGATCTCTTCCTGGTTCGGACGAAAGGACTGAAAACCGAAAACCTTTTTCAGCGTATCGAACACCGGAGAAGCCGTATTAACGCCATTATCTCTCATTGATTCCTCCATGTCCCCGAGAGTCAGTAATGTTGCGATATATTAGAATTAACCATCTTGATTTATCAATTTCTCCTGTTAATTTTATCAGGCAAATTTAATCTGTATGCTCCAGTTCAATGACTGTCACTTCAGGTGGTGACAGAAAACGTATCGGCGGGCCCCACGTGCCGCTGCCCCGGCTGACGTACAGGTGGGAGCCGTTCTGAAGATCTAGAAATCCTGCGTGTTTGGGATAGTAAAGTTTTGTGATGAGGCTGAAGGGGAATATCTGTCCTTTATGCGTATGCCCTGAAAGCTGTAAATCAAACAGGCCGGTCCCCTCATTACTTACAAGAGGCCTGTGCTTTAACAGTATCTTAAATTTATTACTATAAAGACCTGAAAGCAGCTCCCTTTCAGATTTACCTCCGGACATCCCGAACTGTTTTCCCGCCGGGTCATCGACACCGGCAATATAAATACCTGCTACCTCAACCGCTTCCCCTCTTAACATGATAAACCCTGCCCTTCTGGTAAACTCAAGCGCCTGGTCAAGTCCCGCATAATATTCGTGATTGCCGGTAATCGCATATTTACCGTAAGGGGGCTCAACCTTCATAAATATTTCCGCAAGTCCTTGAAGCCCGTTTATCTGTCCGTCCACGAAATCCCCGGTCGACACCACAATATCCGGTGATTCGGCCATTACTATTTCAGCGATTCGCTTCAGCCTCTCTTCCCTCACAATCAATCCGATATGGACATCCGATACCTGAACAATTTTCAGACCATTACTTTCTGCAGGGACCCTGGAGTTCCTGATTGTTAAATGCTCAACCTGGATATCCTTCGCCTCAAAAAAACCGTAACAACCCGCAGCAACGGCAGCTATGAGCGGAATGAAAAAAGCCCTCTTCACAGAAACAGTCAGGGTAGGTAACTCCAAATGTAATGTCAGGTTAAGGAGATAAAGAAGCAGCCTGTAACTATCTATACAAATGGCGAATGCAAAGAACAAGATCAGGACTCCCATCCATATATAGCCGGTGTAAGACATAATCCGCGCTAATAATTCAAGCTTATGACCTTCAAGATAGCGAACAATCACCGGGGCAGAAGTCATGACCGACATGAAGACAATCAGGGGAATTCCTGCTTTAGCACCGAAAGACAGGGCGGCTTTAGCTTTCATGAATGCATAGAGATGCAGGGAGCCGTATATCAGGAAAAATATAATCAAAAAGATTCTCATTATTAACTTTACTACAAGGGAGAAGAGTATAGGAAGAGTGAATGCAGTGGTCCGATATTTCAGTTTTGATTACAAGCTGTAGTGAATTTACATATATATAAGTTAGAATAAGAACAAGTTGATTATTTCAAAAATTGACAATACTACTTTATTGAAGGACAAAATATGAATGAGAATTACGAAGTGGGTGGATATGTTGAGTCGTGGTGTACTAAATGCAAATTGGAATTAGGCCACACAATTGTCGCCATGATTGATAATATTCCCAAAAAAGTCAAATGTAATACTTGTGAAGGACAGCATAACTACCGCGCCAAGTCATCTGAGGCAAGCCGGACAAAATTAAAGTCCTCTGCCCGGAAGGTAAGAGTCAAAGGTCCAATCTATGAAGAGTATCTGGCCCGGTTAACGGGCGGCGACATGTCCAGGGCCAGAAAATACAGCTTTAAAGAGAATTATCATAAAGATGAGCTACTGGACCATCCAAAATTTGGAGTCGGCGTAGTCCTGGCCGTAATCCAAGCCAATAAAATGGAGATCCTCTTCAAGGACGGCACCAAGCTGCTGAGTCAAAATCAATGATGCAAAGCTGATAATATATTCTTTCCCCCTCAGACCAGAACGGAAAAGATAAAAACTCTCTGTGCCGGATACTAATCAAGCGGTTCTTTTTTGACTCTTGCCAGATAGTCATCCCATTCTAACGGAAGGGAGTGCTTTTTTTTATTATTACACTCCTTGCACGCGGGCACAACGTTATTCTTCGTTGACTTCCCTCCCCGTATGACAGGCACAATATGGTCCATTGTCAGCTCATCAGGCGCTGTATTCACCCCGCAGTAATAGCATTTCCGGTCTGCGCATTTACTCTTCCACCACTGTGTCTGGCGAAGGTCTCTTGCCTTCTGTTTTTCTTTTTTGATTTCCTGATCGGTTACCGCTGATATAAAATAATCCATCACTGTTATCTTAATACAGAAAGAGGCAAATTTTGAATTATCATAATACTTACTTATTGTCCCTCGGGTTATAGCCCCTGTCTCTCGGAAAGATTTTCCTGGAATCAAAGTTGTTCTTCCACCTCCATATAAGGGAATAGGCCTTCAGATTTGCTTTGTTGTATAAAAAGTCAGAGGTAATATGATGACCGTATCCTATAAGTAATCCCGTAACCCATGGATTAAACTCTGTCGATACTGCAATTGCTCCGAGACAGAAAAGCCATTCCCAGCCATGAAATATCAATGTAATCTTCCGATGCTTTTCTTCATAGAAAAACGAAAAGAAATCACTCCTGCGGATGCTTCGGCCATGCGCAACAAGGTAATCAATAATATGATCTGTGTCTATGAAGATTCCGGACAGCAACGATGATAATGATAATCCCCATGACTTAAAGGCGGCATAAAGAATTCCGGAAATTATGGCAGAAAGGGCTATATGATGTTCTAATTTCATTTCACAATATTAATAAAAAGCCTGGCAGGGAAAAGTAATAATATGTATTTTAGTGTGATCTGGAATTGTGAATTCGTATATCCCTTACTATATCAGATAGGATTATAAATGGGAAAAAACAGGGCATCGAAGAACAAATTAATATTAGTAATTTGTTGAACATACGTTATAGTATAATTAATTGTCATTTACAGAACTATATACATCTACATCGGGTATTAAATATTATATTCAGATATATTCAAATCGTACATGTATCCGGCAATTGAGTCGTCTGGTGTTGCCGAAATCAGCCGCAAAAATAATAATCTTCTGCATTATTCAAAAATAACATGAAAGATAAGACCGGTCCTGCTCATTACCGAATTGCAAATATAGAAGTGAGTGACAGACCCCATATTGGCCGATGGACAGCGGGCTTTTTTTGTTTCACAGCTATAGTGCTGAGCGCATACCAGGCATGGAATACGCGTTATACAATGAATGCAGACGGCGTTTCATATTTAGACATGGGTGATGCATATCTTCGCGGCGACTGGGACATGGCGATAAATGCTTATTGGAGCCCTTTCTACTCCTGGCTGCTTGGTCTGAGTATGCTTATTTTTAAACCTTCAGCATATTGGGAATACCCTCTCGTGCATCTTGTAAATTTTTTCATATACCTCTGCACGCTAGCGTGTTTCCATTTCTTCCTTATGCAATGGATACGCTATTATCAAGGTCGGCCGAGAAATTCTTCTGAAAGCGGGTATGCAGAATATCCTGAATGGGTGTTGATAGCATTTGGCTATTCCCTGTTCATTTGGTCTTCGCTAATCTTAATAACAGTTTCTGTAGCGACCCCGGATATGTGTGTTGCGGCTTTCGTGTTCCTTGCTTCAGGGATATTGCTGCGAATTCGCACAGGCTCCATAAACCGGTTCACATTTATAATGTTGGGAGTGGTCCTTGGATTTTCATATCTTACAAAGGCCATAATGTTTCCATTGTCTTTCATCTTTTTGTTCATAAGTTTCTTCCTTGTCGGGGATTTTCGGAAAGCGGCTCCCCGCACTCTCATGGCATTAATTGCATTTCTTGTCATAGCTGCTCCCTTTATCGCAGCTCTTTCGGTATCTAAAGGACGTTTGACATATGGAGACAGTGGAAAATTAAACTACGCCTGGTATGTAAATTCTGTTACTCAGTGGGTACACTGGCAAGGTGAGCCTCATGGCAGCGGTTTTCCTGAACATCCCGTCAGGAAGATATTCAGTAAGCCGGACACCTATGAATTTGGAACGCCGAGAGGCGGCACATATCCTGCATGGTATGATCCTTCATATTGGCATGAAGGGATACAGGTACACTTTGACCTCCGGAAGCAATTAAGCGTTTTGAATACTCATATAAAAGAGTATTCCGATGTATTGTTCAAAGAGCAATATGTTTTGCTGATCGGCTGTCTCATCCTTTATTATATGAGTGGCAGAAAATGGCTGTGTATAAAGGACTTCGCAGAACAGTGGCTTTTATATATGCCGGCTTTTACACTAATGGCTATATATGCTCTTGTGCATGTTGAAAGAAGATTTCTAGGCGCCTTTAATGTTCTTTTGTGGATAGGCATATTTTCGGGAGCCAAGATCCCAAGATCCAATATATCAAAATCTTTTTCATCCTATATTGTCGTTTTCATGGCAATGGCAATGATGATTGGAGCAGTTTATTCTCCATTGTCAGGAGCGTATAACTTAATAAAGACGAACAAGATTATCACTCCATCTTCTGAATTACTGGAAGTTGTTAACGCTCTGGACCGGATGGGGGTCGGGAGAGGAGACAAGATTGCGGTAATCGGGTGGACTATCAATATTCATTGGGCCCGATTGGCTGGTGTCCAAATTGTCGCTGATATTCCCCTTGAAGAAAAGAATACATTTTTAGATTCTGACAGTTCAGTTAAATCTCAGGCGCTCGCCGCATTTTTAAAAACGGGGGCCAAGGGCATAGTAATCTTTCAACCGTCGGATGATGCTGATTTGTCGGAAGCTTGGAAACGACTTGGGAATACAGATTTTTATATATACAAGTTAATTGAATAAACATGGGCCGCTTTGCTCGACAAAGCACTTTTTATTTGAAGATGCCGTATTTAATAATTACGTACAGGGCCCTTATCCCGTCCTTCCAATTGATCTTTTTCCCTTCGGAATATGTCCTTCCGGAATATGATATTCCAACCTCATAAATCCTGCAATTTATTCTGCTTATTTTTGCGGTGAATTCAGGTTCGAAACCGAAACGGTTTTCCTTCAGTTCCATCTGCTTCAATATTTCCCTTCTGAAAACTTTATAACATACCTCCATATCGGTAAGGTTGAGATTAGTGAATATATTTGAAAAGAACGTTAATAATTTATTGCCTAAATAATGCCAGAAATATAAAAC
>JACRQA010000220.1 GCA_016222915.1 Nitrospirota bacterium
AATGCGGCCTTGACAGCGTGGTCCCCATGAGGGACAAAGCGCAGGACATTTTCCCGATGAAATACGATATGGTTATTATCAGACCCGGGGCTGAGGAGGTGACGGTATGGAACCAGCTTCACGGTTAGACCATAATCATGAATTGGCGATAAAGGACCTTCCATATATCGTCAGATGGCGCGACGACAGGTGCAAACGCTGCCGCAGGTGCACCGCCGTCTGTCCCATGCTTTCAATAGAGCCTGTGGTTGTCGTGAAACGCGTTGTTCAGTCCGAAGGCTTGACTCCCGAACAAAAGGCGGTCAGGTACACGACCACCATGGTCAAACAGACAACCAATATTGAACGCTACTGTATCGGTTGCGGCACATGCACGCTTGTCTGTCCGAACGAGGCGATAGAGCCGGAATATAATCCGCAGCACAAATTTAATTTCCACAAAAACAAGGGCGGGCACCCGTACAGAAGAGGTGGCAGGAGAAATGATCCGAACCCTTCCACGCTCGACCGCCTGAGGTTCACCAGAATATCGATGCTCACCGACCCTGCTCTCGATGCGGGAAGGCATGAATTCAGACTTCGCACCTATTTAGGGAGAATACTTCCGGCAGATGAGCTGCCCTTAAAAATGGTAGACGGCAAGCTTTCAGTGGACAAGACATCTGGGAAATTCATCCCGCCTGTCCGCGAGATTTATCCTGTAATGATAGGCAGCATGTCCATCGGCGCGCTGTCACCGACCATGTGGGAAGGTCTTGCAATGGGTATCACTTATCTGAATGAGGTTGAGGGAATGCCGGTTGTCATGTGCTCAGGCGAAGGCGGAATGCCGCATCGACTTTTGAAATCGCGATTCATGAAATACTTTATTCCGCAGATCGCATCCGGTTATTTCGGCTGGGATGAAATTGTCAGGGCCTTACCGCATATGGTCGAAGACCCCTGCGCTATAGAGATCAAATACGGTCAGGGCGCAAAACCGGGCGACGGCGGACTGCTTATGGCCCACAAGGTATTGAAATTGATCTCCGAGATCAGGGGAGTGCCGATGGGGGTAGACCTTCCATCACCTCCGACTCACCAGACCCAGTATTCGATTGAAGAGTCCGTAGCAAAGATGATCCAGTCCATGTCAATGGCGTGGGGCTTCAGGGTGCCTGTTTATCCGAAGATATCAGGATCAAAGACAGCAAAGGCGGTATTGAACAATCTCGTAAGAAATCCGTATGCCGCTGGACTGTCGATCGACGGAGAAGACGGCGGCACGGGTGCTGCGTACAACGTATCAATGGACACGATGGGACATCCCATTGCTTCAAATATAAGGGAGTGTTATCTCGACCTGGTTGCCCAGGGAAAGCAGAACGAGCTCCCATTGATCGCCGCAGGTGGTATCGGTAAAAAAGGCAACCTCGCGGCAAATGCTGCGGCGTTATTTATGCTCGGCGCGTCCGCCGTTTCAATCGGGAAATACATTATGCAGTCAGCGGCGTGGTGTTACGGGGACGAGATGAATCGCTGTAATGTCTGTAATCTTGGAAAATGCCCCAGAGGTATCACGACACAGGACCCGAAACTCTATAGAAGGCTCGACCCCGAGAAGGTCGCGGAAAGAGTTGTGGAAGTCTATAAATCACTGGACATTGAATTGAAGAAGATATTCGCCCCAATGGGCAGGAGCATGGAATTGCCGATAGGAATGTCCGACGGCATAAGCACGGACGACCGTGCAATTGCGGAGAAGCTGCAGATTAATTATGTGTGTTGATTAACCGCTTGAACTGTTCGAGCGGTTCGAGCGGTTCAAGCAGATGGAACCAATCATTAAGATATGAAAAAAATAACAATAAAAGGAAACATCAAAGGCAACCGGACCCCTTCGAGGATACTGGAAGAACAGATCCAGGACGCAGTCCGTAACGGCGCAAGGGACCTTCAGGTCATTGCTGACGGACAGCATGGTATAGGCGGAAGGATCTGGCCACGAGGCGAAGGGATAAAGATAACCGTTGAAGGCCCTGTCGGGCAGCGTCTCGGCAGCATGGGTATGTTCGGCACCGAGATCGTCATTAATGGAAGCGTTTCTGATGATGCAGGTTGGATAAACTGCGGCGCTAAGATTACCGTGCTCGGCGATGTCACAAACGGCGCCCACAATGCAGCGGGCCAGGGAATACTCTATGTGCAGGGAGGCGGCGGGGCACGCTGCGATACTATGACAAAGCACAATCCGAGATTCGACCCTCCGCAGTCCTGGTATTTCCGCGACATCGGTGACACCTTTGCCGAGTTCAAGGCAGGGGGTATCGCAGTGGTCTGCGGAGTGAATCCGCGGAATCCCGAAAACATCCTCGGCTACCGTCCGTGCGTCGGAATGGTGGGAGGCGTGGTATATTTCCGCGGACCGATACAGGGATACAGCGCAGGCGATGTCCAGCTCCTTGATTTAACGGACCAGGACTGGCAGTGGCTGACCGAAAACATGGAGCCGTACCTTGAGGCAATAGAGCGCACTGAATATTATGATGATCTCACCAGTTCAAAAGACACCTGGAAAAAACTTATTCCCTTTACCGCCCAGGAACGCGCAAGGAAAAAGGTCTTCAAGATGTCCATAGCGGAATTCCGCTCAAACATCTGGGAGTCCGGCATCGGCAAGGGCGGGATTTTTGCAGAGTATATGACCCATCCGTCCACGGTCCTCCCGTATGTCACAACCGGAGAACACAGGAGATACAAGCCTGTGTGGAACAACTTCAAGTATGCCCCGCCGTGCGAATCCGCATGTCCAAGCGGGATACCGACACAGAAACGCGCGCAACTGATAAGGGAAGGAAAACTGAAGGAGGCGCTTCAGCTCATGCTCCAGTACAGTCCACTTCCCGCATCCGTGTGCGGTGAGATATGTCCCAACCTCTGCATGCAGTCATGTACAAGGGCGCAGGTCGATGCACCTTTAAATATTAAGGAGCTTGGAAAGGCAAGCGTAGATCTCAAGCTTCCCAAGCGCGGGAAAAAGACCGGCAAGAAAGTCGCCGTTATCGGCGGCGGCCCCGGCGGCCTATCCGCTGCATGGCAGCTTGCGTTAAAAGGACACAACGTTGACCTCTATGAGGCGGCGGAAAAACTGGGCGGCAAGCTTGAGCTCTGCATCCCGCGTGAAAGAATGCCCCAGGAGATTTTGCAAAAAGAGCTTGCACGTTTTGAAGAGATAGGCGTCAAGGTCCATCTTGGCGCGATGGTGAACAAGAAACAATTTGAAGACATATACAAAAAACACGATTCGGTTGTAATCGCATGCGGGGCGCACAAGCCAAGGATGATGAACGTCCCAGGTTCGGATGATATAGTTTCCGCATATGATTTTTTAAAGGGAATAAATATAGGCGATGTCCCGAATTTGAAAGACAAGAAAGTGGTCGTCATTGGGGCGGGCAATGTCGGAATGGATGTTGCAGCCCAGGCATACCACTGCGGCGCAAAGGAAGTGACCGCGGTTGATATTCAAAGACCTGCGGCCTTCGGCAAGGAGTTGGAGATCGCTGAGGCGCTTGGAACTAAGATTGTCTGGCCAAAATTTACGGAGAAATTTGTAAAGAAGGAAAAGCGAATTTACTTCACCGACGGCTCATCGCTCGATGCTGACGTTGTCGTCGTCTCCATCGGCGATACTCCACTGACGGAATTCCTCCCACCCTCAGTGCATACAAACAAACAGGGCTGGATCGAGGCCGACGAGGTCGGACACACTTCCGATCCGAAGGTTTTCGCAATCGGCGACGCCACAAAGCTCGGCCTTGTAACACACGCCATCGGTCATGGTAGAAAGTCAGCAGACGCCATCCATGCCCTGCTTTCAGGAAGGTCTTATTATATGCCGGCCCCAAAACCAATGGTCTCATACGACAAGATAAAAACCTCATATTACGACATCTGCAAAGGCGAGCCCTTCAAACCCGAAACAGAGGCGACCCGCTGCATGTCCTGCGCAGTGTGCAGGGACTGCCATATGTGCGAAGCTACATGTTACTATGGCGCGATCAGCAGAAAAGACACTCCTGACGGCTCATACGAATACGTGGTAGATGAAAACCTCTGCATAGGCTGCAGCTTCTGCGCCGGCATCTGTCCCTGCGGCGTTTGGGAGATGGCCGAGAATATTTAGTGGTTAAAATTTTGATATGCAGAGATCAGACTTCATCTATTAATAAATCTTTACCCATCAGCGGTTAAACCTGCTTGACTAAATGAGTCACAATTACATATAGTGTGTTACACATTTCTGATATAATTTAATCAAATGAAATTCAATTTAGATAACTTTTCTATTGTTGTTCTTGCGCAAGCTCATAATCCGACTGTTTTAAATCCGGATTTTTTAAAGAACAATAAAATTATAGACCCTTCTTTTACACCTAACAATGTAATCTGTACGCCTCCGGTTGCTCAGATATCATATATTGAAGGGCTTTCCATAATAGCTGAATTTGAGAAGTTGCAATTTATAGATACGGAACCTAAAAGGATACCGTTTGAATCACCAATACCGGAAATTGCAAACAAATACATTAATGTTCTTCCGCATGTGCGTTATAAAGCAGCTGGGTTGAATTTTATAGGACATTATCTATGCAAAGATAAAGAATTTGCTTTATCGCTTTTACCTCGGAAGTTCCTCAAGGAGGGAAGTTGGAGCACTTACGGAGATGAAACACCTTCAACAAATCTTAAATTTACTTATTCCCTAAAAAATATAAAGTGTACCATCAGCTTGGAAACAGCAGAGTTATTAAGACCAAATGAACCGTCTTTACCTATACTTGGGATTAACGCCAACTACCATATTGATTCAACAAGCCTCGAAGAAATTGTATCATTTATAAATAATTGGCAAACTCAATTTAATCATTTTTCGAAAGTTATTTCAGATACCTTCCCGGAGGTTGAATAATGCTGACAGGTCAAACAGTCCAGGATGTATTAGGCGCAAAAAATAAAGTAAAGCTCGGCTTATTCCGAAATATGCATAAGGCTAACACTGAAAGATATTTGACAACTCCTATTCAAGAGCCTCTGATTTTAATTTTGGCAAATAATTGGACCCAGTTTGAGAATGATATGAGCCGGATTTATCCAACAGAATCAATGTCTATTACCTCATTTACAAACGTCCTAAATGAAAACTGCTCGTTGCTTTTTTCTGGAGAGGTGCTGGATTTCTGTTCAAAAGAGAATGTATTCCATGAGTGTTGTAAGTATCATAGTCTGTTTCTGGAGACGTTTAGGAATATACAAAAAATTGATGTTTTTGTAAGCGAAGACCCAGAAATTCCCGACTATAGGCATGTGTCTTTCTTGCTCACAATTTCTGACAGCATCGAAAATATTCTTCAGTATGAAAACAATTTTAATAAGAAACTCAGAAATTTTGTTGACAAAGAAAAGCGACTGCATTTTGTTTATAACTATAATTTAATTTGAAATGGAAGGTAAAGAATTTTTAGAATTAGCAAAGAGATTGCAGAATTCTGAAGATGAAGCAGAAAGAAGGACGTCTGTAAGCAGGGCGTATTATGCGCTGTTTAATCACGTTAAAAGTTTTCTTAACATCCACAACATAAAGCTGCCACGTACGGCTCAGGCGCATGAGAGTGCTCATCTATACCTTTCCAACAGCGGGATTGAGGAAGCCGAAGATCTGGCTGATACTTTAAATAATCTCAGAGAAAAACGGAATGACGCTGACTATGAATTAATTTCTCCGAAATATAATCATAACAAGGTCAATTGTGGGTTTACATGTGTAAAAGCCATTCAATTCGTCAATCGCTTCGATAAAATAAATCCTGCCAGCCTTGTTAAAGGTATTCTGGAGTATATGAAACAAAGAGAATAACTGAAACTCATTAAACGGCCCGCGGCCATCCACTACGACTCTTAATTTAAAATACTCTCTAAAAACTCTTTAACGTACTTTCGCTTCAATTTATCATGGAAGGTCTGATTTTGATAGTTCTGGAGGCATCCGTAACAACTTGTCTCGCCTTCCCCTTCAACTCCTCCTCCGCAACCGCATTTGCCGCTGACTTTATTTAGCGCTGATTGAAACATGGCTTTTAGTGATTTGTCGGTCTCGGCTATTCGTTTTACATGCCCAGCGCCGCCCGGTACATTGTCGAACAAAATAATTGCTGGATTAGGGCTTGCCCTGTGGGGATATAGACAACCATCAAGATCAGAGCGAATTATAGAAAGAGAATCGCTTGCTCCTTCCAACAAAGCATATAATAGCGACAGCCAAAATTCTTCTGAATATTGAGTGAGTCCTTCGAAATCAATTCTCAAGATGTCTGAACTGAATTCATGGCCCAAATCGTAACGCCCCAAGCGTCCATTGCATTGATTACCAATATAATTTCTATGGGAGTTAGTATTTTCCGAAAGTTTTGCAGCATATCCACAAGTATTGCATACCTTGAAGCCTGCTCTATTAATTACAGCCAAAAGACCGGACGATATGATTTCTGTGCACAATGAAATCTTATCAAACGTTAATATAGGACCTGCTTTTTTGCTACCTTGCACTTCCCCTGAATAATATATTCTCGACGTGTATGTTCTCGCAGGTCTGCTACCACCGGGATTCTTGGGAGCTTCTCTTTTTGTAATAAACCCGAATTCCGGCACAATAAACTTACTGATATTGCTGTCTGATAATGGACGGGAACAGTTAGTACATAGCTGCTTTCTGAAATCATTTTCATCATCATCCGTCTCGGCTCCAAGAAGTCGACGTTGATATGTATTGCACTTTTTATTTCCACAAACGGCATAAATATACTTTTTCCATTCTCTTTTGGGGAGGCGCTTGAGTCCATAGCTTGTCCAAAGTCGTCCTCCGGCAACCACTTGACTGGAAGGAGCATATTCAGAGAGGGCGATTCTCAAATCTCTTTGCAGGTCCAGTCCTGTTGCCTCTATTCCATGATGATTTAGCTCAAGCTCCACAACGTCAACAGGGAAGCCATATTTAGGCAGCACGTTTTTTGAAGATAGATATTCTATGATAGGACGATCTTTAATAGTCTTGATGGTTCCGAGTATGAAATCAGAGCGTCTTTTTTCGCTTACAAGTCGATGTCTTTCCTGTTCAAGAAAGGCAACCTCCGAGTAGACCATATCCGCAGCCTTGATTAAACTGCCATCTTTATCATCAAGTAAATCAGACAACCAACCCCATAAGTCCAGTTGCAAGGTATTATGAAGTTCGTCCGGCACTATGTTAAGTAGTGCAAGCTTCAACCCATTCGGCTTATGCTGTAAAAATGGGAAGATAGGATGATGTCTTTTAAAATCATCAAGCGATTTTACTTCTGCCCCATTCACTTCAAAGAAGAAATCTTTTACAGTGCCGAATAGCGATCTATTGGCTTTCCAAAATTCTGAGAATACCGCTGAGTGCATATGACGTCGAATGATCTTTTCGTTTCTTACCTCAAACACCGGTGGCTTGATTTCCCCTTTGATGATTTTTAATGGTTCGGCAAAAAAAGATAAATCATGCGGTCTGCGTTGGCAGTATGTCAAAGAGAATGCCACTGAATCGGTGCGCCTGCCTGCGCGTCCTGCCCGTTGAATATAATTGGCAGGAGTGGGGGGCATGTTCCGCATCATCACGGCCTCTAATGACCCAACGTCAACCCCCATTTCAAATGTTGTCGAGCAACTGATAATATTGGTTTTGCCCTTCATAAATTCTGTTTGAAGCTCTGATGCTTTCTTACCTGTCAGTTGGGCTGTGTGTTCTTTGCAAACCATGGGTATTGGATTAAGTTCATGATATAGTTTTCTGTAATGGTTATTTTTCAATTCTTCTTCCGGATTACAGGGATTAAGCTTTCCTGTGCATTGATAAGTGGGGCATATATATTGGATATTGAAGCTCGTCAGATTGCCGCACCTATTACATCTGAACCATAGAATATTGTTCCGATGATTAGGAACTACCATATAGGAGAGATAGAGGGATTTTTAAAGATATCCTCTCATGACCTTCAGGAACCTTTACGCAAGTTATTGGTATTTGGGGACATGCTCAAAGACAGATACGCCTCATCGCTTGAAGCCCAGGGCAAGGATTATATCGAGAGGATGCAGAAAGCCGCAGACCATATG
>JACRQA010000223.1 GCA_016222915.1 Nitrospirota bacterium
TTCAGTGGCTCGATTCACTGACTTTTACGTTATCTGCACGCAGGGCAGTAAAAAAGTGTTGAATGATAGGATGTTATTACACTCTATACTGAAAAAAGAAAAATATTACAAATACCATTTTATTTGTTATCATATTGGAAAAATATTGGAGGCAATAAAATGTCACAGAAAGTTAGTGTTGTAATAGAAAAGGATGGATATGGGTATTATGCCTATTGTCCAGAACTCGAAGGCTGTCAAACGCAAGGTGATTCGATAGAAGAAGTTATGGTGAATATTAAAGAAGCCATTGAACTCTATCTGGAGACTTTATCAGAAGAGGAAATTAAAGAGGCAATAAGCCAAGAAATATTAACTACGTCTTTGGAGGTCAAAGTTGCCTAAGCTTCCGCGTATAACACCTCAGGAGGCTGAATCAATGATATTAAAAGCTGGATATGAATTTGTCAGAAGCAAGGGCAGCCATCGGATCTATATGAAGGGGACTAAACGCATTGTGATTCCATTTCATTCCGGTAGAGTCTTACACCACAAACTCATAGGCTTGGAGGCTTGTTGTTATCATTCAGTGGCACTCGTCGCTCAATTCTACGTTAGAAGCTAATAAATATTGCTTGCAGTACGGTAAGGGGTTGGTTAAGATATAGTATCATCAATTAATTGGAGGAGATAAATGGCATCAAAGCTGAAAGAAATCGAAGAAAATGCTCTCCAACTTTCGCCCCATGACCGAGCAGAATTAGCAAAACATCTTATCCAGAGTCTCGATGAAATAGAAGACTCGGAAGCAGAAAAATTATGGATTGAAGAAGCCGAACGCCGCTATAGAGAATACAGGGAAGGAAAAGTTAAAGGGATACCGGCAGAGGTCGTATTTAACGAGGCTCGTTCAAAACTTCAATGAAATCTCTCATATTTCTCCCCGAAGCGAAGGAGGAGATGAATGAAGCGGCAAGATATTATGAAGCTCAGGCATCGGGATTGGGAGTTGATTATCTCTCAGAAGTTGAACGGGCTGTTACATCAATCTCTGAGTCTCCCGAATTATGGCCGAAACTTGTAGGTGAACTGAGGAGACGTCTTGTTCGGAGATTCCCTTTTGGCATTTTGTACTATATCGAATCAAAAGAGATTATTATTGTAGCAGTAGCTCACCTGAGAAGAAGACCAGGCTATTGGAAAAATAGAATCGGCTTCTAACAACCAGATGGACGTGTCTAATAATCAACCGGCCTACTTTTTCCGGACCCCCATCTGAATAAGGTCAGGCACATCATCCACCAGACCGCATTTTTCACAGTCTATTGAAGCTGCTGAGACAGCTCCCGAAGGACCATTTCCCCTTAGCGACTCTCTCGGCCCGGTCTTTCCTTCCCATTTGCCGCACCGTCCCCCGGTCCTGCCGATTACTTCATCATCATCCATGACCTCGATTATCTCGCAGCAATTCGGGCAATCGCCGCATTCAAAACCCCTTGTGGCAATAGGACGCGCGGCCACTTCTGTCCCCCGGAATCTCGTCTCCACTATAGATGACTGTGCTGCGATAAGAGCGGCCCCGTATGCCCCCATGACCATATTGTAAGGCGGGATAATAATATCGCATTGAAGGGCCTCTCTGAAGGCGCGGCATATTCCCGCGTTGGCGCTCACTCCGCCCTGGAAGACAACGGGAGGTTTGATCTCCTTGCCGTTGCAGACGTTCGACAGGTAGTTTCTCACAAGGGCGTGACACAGCCCCATCATAATGTCTTTCTGCTCATGCCCGACCTGTTGTTTATGGATCATGTCGGATTCAGCGAATACCGTGCAGCGTCCGGCTATGTTAGTGGGATTGTCCGATAGCATCGCCCTGCTGCTCAGTTCTTCAATCGTAATGTTCATACGCCTTGCCTGTGAATCAAGGAAGCTCCCCGTTCCCGCCGCGCACACGAGGTTCATCGCGAAGTCCACAACCGCTCCGTCCCTGAGAATGGTTACCTTACTGTCCTGGCCGCCGATTTCAAATATGGTCCGCGCATCCGGATAGAGATGTAATGCCGCCCGCGCATGCGCGGAAATTTCGTTTTTGATCACATCAGCGCCGACCATCGCGCCGGCAAGTATCCTGCCGCTTCCCGTAGTGCAGACACCTTTAATGCTCAACCTCTCCGGCATCTGTTCCGTAAGCTGTGCAAGACACTGCTGCACAGATGAAATAGGGCTGCCCTCCCCCCGCTTGTATATTTCAAAAAGTACCTCGCCGTCTGGAGCGATGATAACGCAATTTGTGCTGATTGATCCTACATCAATACCCAGATAACATGAGTCGTTCATTTGTTTACCTTTTTTCTTCTTTCCCTCAGCACATCGGCAAACGCCTCCAGCCGCGTCGCCATCCCGACACCGCAGGTATGCTCGTCATAAGACATTTCCAGTATGGGTATATTCTTGTCCTTGCTGACACGCTTGAGGATGGGCCGCACACTGACTTCAGGCATGCATCCTGAGGGACAAAGATGGACCATCCCGTCATAACCCTCATCAGCGCAGCGTATTGAATGGGCCACGGAATCCAGGGCGTGTCCGCCGACTGTACATTGTAAATAGCGGTCCGCGATCCGGGACAGGTACTTTCTCCTGTTCTGGTTCAGCAGCACAATCCTCGATATATTATTTAACTCCTCCCCCAGCAAGAAGAAGTTTCTCAATTCAATCCCCTGGCTCCCGAGGATGTATTCAATATTTTTGTTCAGGCACTTGTCCCGCAGAAAGGATATCTCCCCGACAAGCCCGACCTTGAGCGGCTGCTTCTCTGTATCTATTGGAATTTCAGCAAAGCATCGCGCGGCTTTCCTACGTATGGCCCTTGTGCCCGCCATTGTGCCGGACTCGCTAAGCTCCACAAGGAGCCTGTTCATTACCCTGGTCGTGTCTCCCTGGGTAAGCTCAACAGGCCTTGTCCGCCAGGCCGCCACCTCAAGTTCATCAATGACTTTTATCTTCAGCGCGGTATGGAATATCGGTTTGAGAAAAGTCACAGGCCCCGGATCAAAATACCGGACAATAGGCGGCTTGAAGCCGTCAAAGCCGAGACCGAAGATCTTTATCTTCAGGCCCATGTCCTTCAGTATCTGGCCTATCATGTGGCGGTAGTATCTGAGCCTGCAGGTCCCTACGCTGTTGACCATAAACGCATACTCAACACCGGCCCTGTCAGCCTCGATGAAGTGGCCAAGGTGCGCCTTCATGGGCAAACAGACCGATTCAGGCGCGGCGCTTATTCCCAGCTTAAGCGCTTCGGGTGTGGTAGCAGTCGAGGCCCATGCCTTGATCCCGAGAGACTCTACGGCAGTGGCAAGCGCTATCGTATAGTTGCCTATGTTGGGGATCGCCATATACGTCATTGCCGCCACCCAAGTGAATCTATAAAGGCCTCTATCCTCGTATCAACACCGGCCTGAGCGGAATGCTCGTCTATCATCAAATACATGTAAGGAA
>JACRQA010000224.1 GCA_016222915.1 Nitrospirota bacterium
CGCTTCCGGTCCCTGGTATTTTTTTGATAGCATCTTCAACTTCCCTTGAAATCCTTTCTATCTCTTCAATATGCGGGCCGATGACCTTGACTCCGACATTTGTTTTTATTCCGGTAGCGTTCATGTCTATCCTGGCCTTGATGGGCATGGTTATGGAATTGGAGACCCCCGGTATGCTCAGCGCGTCATTTATCTCGTTCTTGAGCTTGACCATGTCCATCCCTTCCCTCCACTCCGATTCGGGTTTGAGGTTGACCACGGTCTCAAACATCTCTAGCGGCGCAGGGTCCGTCGCTGTCTCCGCCCTTCCTGCCTTGCCGAATACCTGTGCCACTTCCGGGACGCTCATCAATAACTTGTCCTGCACCTGAAGGAGATTAGACGCTTCTGACACCGACAAGCCCGGCACCGTGACAGGCATGTAAAAGAGCGCGCCTTCATTTAGCGGGGGCATGAATTCCGTACCTAACTTCAGGGAGGGGAAGACGGTAATGTTGAACATCGGAAGTATGAATATTACACCTGTAATGAGAACGATGATAAGCGATATCGCTATGATGGTCTTGCTGTATTTCAGGGAAAACGCGACCCTCGGCTTATAGAGCTTACCGAGGAAATGAACGATAGGATTATGCTCTTCAGGTTTAATCTTGCCTCTTATAAAAAGTGTCATCAGCACCGGCGTGAGGGTGATTGCCAGGAAGGACGCGAACAACATCGCAAAGGTCTTTGTGTATGCAAGCGGCTTGAACAGCCTTCCGGCCTGCGCCTGTAAAGTGAACACCGGCAGAAAGCCGACAGTGATGACGAGAAGCGAAAAGAACAGCGAAGGACCGACCTCTTTGGCGGCTTCGATGATAACGTCTGTTCGGCTTTGCAGGGGCACAGCACGCTGTGCCCCTACTCCTGACTCCCATTCCTCTAACTTCTTATGCGCGTTCTCCACCATAATGATAGATGCATCAACCATAGCGCCGATTGCGATAGCAATTCCGCCAAGACTCATTATATTTGATGTAACGCCGAGATAATACATGCAGATGAATGAGATGATGATTGCTACAGGCAAAGTTAAAATAACTACAAGCGCGCTCGGCAGATGGAAAAGAAACACGATGCAGACTGCGCTTACTGCAACCGAGAGTTTGATTATCTCCTCTTTAAGCGTGTCAATCGAGCGATGGATCAGGTCGGTCCTGTCATAAGTAGTTACGATCTTCACCCCTTTGGGGAGGCTCGGCTGGATGTCCTTTTCGATCCTCTGCTTCACACGTTCTATAACGTTAAGGACATTCTCTCCAAAACGCACCACGACGATGCCTCCTGCTATCTCCCCTTTGCCGTCAAGCTCTGCAATTCCCCGCCTTATTTCCGGGCCTAATTGTACGCTTGCTATATCACGGAGAAAGACCGGGGTGCCTGCGCCGTTTGTTCCCACAGAAATATTCTCAATGTCTGCGACGCTCTTGATATAACCCCGTCCCCTTACCATATATTCAGCGCCTGAGAAATCGATCACCCTTCCCTCAACGTCCTTGTTGCTCCTCCTGACCGCCTCGATGACATTCATCATCGAAAGATTGTAAGCAGAAAGCCGGTTAGGGTCTGTAGTCACCTGGTACTGTTTGACAAAACCTCCCACGCTTGCCACCTGCGACACGCCGGGCACACTTTCAAGCGCGAGCTTGATATTGTAGTCCTGCATGGTGCGGAGCTGTGAAAGATCGTGACTGCCGGACTCATCTACAAGGGCATAGCTAAAGCCCCATCCGAGACTGGTGGCGTCAGGACCGAGAACCGGGTTTACCCCGGCAGGCAATTTATTTTTGACCGTCTGTAAATATTCAAGCAGGCGGCTCCTCGCCCAATATATATCGGTCCCTTCATTGAATATTACATAAATGAATGAGCTGCCCAAAAAGGAAAACCCCCGCACCGCCTGCACCTTCGGCGCTGAAAGCAGGGATGATGTAATCGGATAAGTTATCTGGTCTTCGATCAGGTCAGGGCTCCTGCCTGCCCATTCCGTGAATATGATGACCTGCGTGTCGCTTAAATCGGGGATGGCGTCAAGGGGTGTATTCTTTAAAGCCCAGTATCCCCATGCGCAAAGAAAAAACATCATCAGAAATATGACGAACTTGTTCCTTGCGCTGTATTCGATGATCCTGGCTATCATTTATTAACGGGCCTCACGCCCTTTAACTGCGCCTCGGAGTCAATGAGGAACGTGCCGGAGGCTGCCACTTTTTCGCCTGCCTCCAGTCCGTGAAGCACCTCTGTCATTCCATCAGCCTTTAATCCGGTATGCACCACTCTCGGTTCAAAATAGCCTTCCCCCATGTCCACGTAAATTATCTGCCGGGCGCCTGTGTCGATAACTGCGCTGTCCGGGATGACAAGCCTTTTGCCCATATCAATCCTGATCTCGACGTTGGTAAACATCTGCGGCTTAAGCTGGCCGGACGGGTTGTCGATCGTAAATCTTACCTTCGCCGTCCTGGTGTCGCCTGAAAGGGCCGGGTATACATAATCAATCGTTGAGGGGAAGACTTTATCGGGAAAACTGCTGAGACTGATGTTCGCATTCTGGCCGACCTTTATAAGAGGCAATTCGTATTCATAAATATCGGAGATGACCCAGACCGTGGCCAGGCCGGCAAGGTCGAACAGCTTTTCCCCGGGCATTACGCGCATCCCCTGGACTGCCGTTTTCTGTACCACATAGCCGTTGACCGGACTGTATATTGCTAACGTCCTGATCGGCTTGCCGCTCTCCTCTATGCTTTTAATCTGCTCATCGGTTATGTCCCACAGCTTCAATCTCTCTCTTGCCGCGTCAACCAGCTTTCCTGCGTCTCTTGAAAGCATGGTCTCGATTTCATTTTGCTTGTCTGTGTTCTGTGTTCTGTGTTCTGTGCCCTGCCCTGCCCACTTCAATACATTTAAGAACTCCTGCTGGGTCGCCACAAGCTCAGGGCTGTAAATCTCAGCAAGCGGTTCCCCCTTTTTCACATACTTGCCGGTGTAATCAATGTGGAGCTTTTCTATCCAGCCTTCAAACTTGGTATTGACCGTCGCAAGCAGCCTTTCATTATATTCAACACGGCCCACTGTCCTGATGATCTTTTGCATGGGTTTAACAGCGGCCCCGGTTGTCTTGACTCCGATCAATTGCTGCTTCTCGACCTCGATTTCAACCGTGTTTTCATCTTCATCAGCAGCTTCTTCAGACACTGCTTCCTGCGATTGTGGCTTAGCTGTTTCTCCGGCAGGCACCCCATGCTGGTGAACTTGGGCATAGAGGTATGTGTTTGAAGTGACCAATAAAAATATTGCAGACATAAAAAATGTAATGATATGTGTTTTCATTGTCCTTATTCTCCTTGCGTTGCAGGGGCACGGCGCGCCGTGTCCCTACCGCTGCGCCCCTACGGTTGTTAACGCCTCCAGTCTTGCTATGGCCTTTTCTCTTTCCGCAAATTGTTTCCAGTATAACAGGTCATAATCAATCAACGATTTCAGAGTTGTTATGACGGTTATCGCCTCAGTCTTTCCTGAAATATATCCGGCAAGCGCTGATTCAAAACCCTGATAGGTCTTTGGGACCAATCCGCCTTTGTATAAATCCATTAATCTCTCCGAAGACCTGAGCATGGAATAGTTGTCTCTTATGTTTGATGACAGCATGAATCTGACATCGTCAAGGTCATGTGTCGTCTCTGACAGAGAGGCCTCTGCTTCAAGGACCGCCTGTCTCTGCTTGGACTTGTAAAATATCGGGATATTAATCGTGGCGGTCATCCCCCACATGTCCTCGAAGTATTTATTTTTTGCGTTGTAGTTTGCAGTTATTGTGAAGTCCGGATAGTATTCTTTCCCCATCATTTTGACTCTTGTCTCAGCGCCCGCGATCATTCGCTGTCTGGACTTAATGTCCGGAGAACTTTCATATGCCGCGCGTATCAGTTCTTCGACACTGTAAGGATATTCACTGGGCTTTAACTCGTCTGGCCTTCCGATACCTGTGTACCCGTCTCTGCCGATTGTGGAATTGAGCATGGCCTCTATGGACTGGACCTTTTGTTTGAGCATTTCCTCTTTTTCGAGCAGCATGTATTTTTCGGTCTGGGCCATCAATACTTCCTGCTGCGGGGCCATCCCGGCTGAATACCTTGCAAGCGCCGCATCTTCGACCTTCGTAAAAAGTCCGGACATGTCTTTGATAAGATCAATGTTTTTATATGTGTAATACAGTTCGTAATAAAGCTCCTTCACTCTGGCCGCCACCTTTAACTTTGCTGAATCCAGCGACGCATGAAGGCTTTCCGCCTCCCGCGCGGCCATTTCGCTTTTCAGGGACAGCTTCCCGGGATACGGAAACATCTGGGAGACGGAGAACATGTACTGAGAGTCCGCAGCCATTTCCTCGTCAAAGGTGTACGGATCGCGGACGCCGTCATTCAGATAGCCGAACATGAACATCGGATCGGGGAGGCTTTCGGCCTGGGGGATTTTGAATCTTGATACGGATTCCCTTGCCTCCAGCATCAGGATCCCGTGATTGTTGCTGAGCGCCTCCCGGATAAGCTCCGGCAGGGTCGGCCCTCCTGCAAATGCAGGACTGATGACCAAAATAACAATTATTAGCAGCGCATAAGCCATAAAGGGTCTCATGTTATTTTTTGCTCTATTACTGTTGTATGACATTATACTTTAGGCCCTTCTATTTTGCATTTAAAAAATAATCCCCCTTCCCGTAAGTAAGAAGAGGGATTATTTTGATAATTCTGATTAGCTGCGCTCTCCATCAGGGAGATTCTACTGCGCGTCTACGCTGAATTTGACCTTTGATGTCTTTTCTCCACGGGTTATTTTTATAGTTACATTCCAGGGGCCCGACATTGACAGCTCCATCACGGCCTTATACTTGTCGCCTTCAATCTTTGCATCTGTCTTGTAATCCATCGCAGGCATACCGGGCATGGCGGACATGCCATATTCAACCTTGACCTTTGCGTCCGTCACATATTTTCCGGCAGCGTCTTTCACCTCAATTGCCAGGTTATTCTCTCCGACTACAGGCGGGTTTTTATCAATCGTGACCACAACGTCGAGGTCTCCGGCCTTCTTCTTTACCTCGTAGTCTTTTGCAAAGGCGACCCCTGCAACAATGAAAATCAGGCACACTACGCTTACGATCAATTTTTTCATCTTTCTTCCTCCGTACATTTTTGTTTGTTCTAATTTATCAAAAGCAATTCATTGTCTCATCAAGACTGCTTTCGTCTTTTCAGGTTTTATATTATATTGAGAGTATGAAAGAAATGTGAAGAAGCGGCAGGTTGCTGATAAAAAATCGGGAGATATAGATAATTACAATTCCGGATGACGACTCAAAGACTACTATGCAATCTGCTGATTTGATTCCTGTATAATAGCTCCATGAAGCCATCAAACATATTCCTCATCGCCATAGCAGGCGCGCTGCTGCTCGGTCTGGGTGTCTGGTTTGGAAAAGCTCATAACAGTCCTTCGGTGAACAAGGCGGATGAATTCCCCAGTGCTACTGTCCTGGAGGTACCCGTCCCCCTGCTGCAGTTTTCCCTGAGCGATCACAATGGGAATCTATTCACGCCCAATAATTTCACCGGAAAATGGACGTTTATGTTTTTCGGATATACTCACTGTCCGGATGTATGCCCTACGACCCTTGTAGATATGAACAACATTTATCATGACCTTGCTGACAAAAATGAGCTGACCGAGAAAAAGTTCGGGATTAGCACCCAGTTTATTTTTATAACCGTTGACCCGGAGAGGGACACGGTCAATGAGTTAAAAGAGTATGTGCCATTCTTTAATGAACGCTTTGTCGGGCTGACAGGGGATGCGGAGACGATAGAGTCAATCGCCCGTCCTCTTGGAATAGCGTACAGGCGCGTGCCTGGTAAAAACACGTCCAGGGATTACCTGGTTGATCACAGTGCATCTATCCTGCTTATAGACCCTCTTGGGAGAATGCGCGCTGTTTTTTCACCTCCCCACGCGCCGAAAACAATTGCAGCGGATTTCAGAAATATCCGTGAAAAATACACGGAGGAGTGCTGCATATCAGGGGATGAAAAAACCGAGACAATCATATTCGACTATAGAAAGGAGAAGAAATGAAGAAGACCTTAAACGTTTGCCTGATCCTTATTCTGCTGAATCTGTTTTCATCAGCTTATGCTCATGAGCAGGTTTCCGTAGCTAATTCATGGGTCCGCTCTGCGCCGCCGGGGGCTGACGTGCTTGCGGCGTACATGGTCCTTAAGAACGAGTCTGATGAAGCGAGGGTGCTTACGAAGGTGTCGAGCAACATGTTTGAAAGGGTCGAGATCCACAAGACCGAGATGCACGAGGGTATGATGAAGATGATACCCCAGGACAGTCTGTCCATTCCCGCAGGCGGAGAGGTCACCCTTGAACCAGGCGGGTCCCATCTTATGCTGATAGGCCCGAAGTCTGCGCCCAAAGAGGGGGAAGAGGTTGATCTGCTGTTGAAATTCAGCAACGGCCACTCACAGAGGATAAAGGCGCCGGTCCGGGGAGATAAAAATAAAAGCGGGACAATGGAAGAGCACGGGCATCATTAGCCGCTCCTACATCTCTTTTCTGCCCTCCAGGGATTTTGACAGGGTCACTTCATCGGCGAATTCAATGTCTCCGCCTATCGGCAACCCGTAAGCGATGCGGGTGATTTTTACTCCAAGGGGCCTGAGCAGCTGGGCAATATACTGGGCGGTGGTTTCCCCTTTTGTGTTCGGGTTTGTGGCAATAATAACTTCCGATATGCCGCCTGCTCTTACTCTCTGTGCCAGTTCATTTATCTTGAGCCTGTCCGGTGTTATGCCGTCGATAGGGGAAAGCGCCCCGAGCAGGACGTGATAAAGGCCGTTATAGATCTTCGTGTTTTCGATAACAATGAGATTGCTCGGCTCTTCCACGACACAAATCTTTTCCCGGTTCCTCCGGGGATCACTGCAGATTGAACATACTTCTTCTTCCGAGATATTGAAGCAGTGTTTGCAGAAGCGGGCCTTTTCCTTCAGCCTGGTAATTGCCTCGGCGATTGAAACAGCCTCATGACCTGGCATGCCCATTATAAAGAATGCCAGTCTCTGCGCGGACTTTCTGCCGATCCCGGGAAGGCGCATCAGTTCGGTGATCAGATTTTCAACAACGTTGCCTGCCATTAACCGAACATGTTCCCCAGCCCCGGTATATTCATGCCTCCGGTGAGCTTGCCCATGTCTTCACTTACCATCTGCTGGGCCCTGCGCAGGGCTTCATTTGCAGCAGCGACTATCAGGTCCTGGAGCATCTCTATGTCCTCAGGATTTACAACATCCTTCTCGATCTTGATTGAGACGATCTCCATGGCGCCGCTTGCGGTAACGACAACCATACCGCCGCCGGATGACGCTTCCACGGTTTTCTTCTTTGACTCTTCCTGGATCTTGCCCATTTCCTGCTGCATCTTCTGGGCCTGTTTCATCAGGTCTCCAAGCATTTTCTTAGACATCATGTCCTCCTTTTATTTTAGCCAAAGATTTTTACTGACAATAAATGTAAAAATCCCAAACTACAATCACCAATTATCAAATAAATTACAATTACCAAATTCCAAAACTAAAGGCGCGCCCGATATGTTTGGACATTGTGATTTGGGATTTATTTGCCATTTGTAATTTGACTATTGGAATTTAATATTTTGTATGCATCTTTTATTCATCTTCCTGCAATTCTTCATCCTCTATCGGGTTCACCTTGATCAGGGAACCGTCGAAAATTCTCAGCGCGTCCTTGACCAGCGGTTCAGAATAGATATCTTCCTTCATCTTTTTTTTGTCTATTTTAGCTTCCTCTTTTGGAAGTGACAGTATCTTTAACTTCAGACTATGCCCGGTGACACCCTTCAGAATCGGTTTTATAACAGAGGCCTTGCTCTTTATGGAGTCTGCAAGCACTGACATCCCGCCATTAAATCCTATGGACAGCTCTGTTGAATTAAGGCTTATGACCCTGGCCTCTGAGAGTTTGCAGGCGAGCAGGTGGTCTTCGGCATCTACCCTTTCAATCAGCTTCTGCCAGACTTCATCCTTGGATAGATTCTCAACACTACTTACAGGTTCGGGGGTGCTATCCGCCGGGCTGCTGACAGGCGCGGGTTGATTTATAATGTTGGTTTTTTTTTCCTCCGGGGCAGCGGGCCTCTCTATAGGCGCGGATTTGACCACCGGGACACTGTCAGTCGTCTTTGAATTACCAAGCATCTTTAAAACATCATCGATAGAAGTCATCCCTTTTACAAAGGAAGTCCTCAAGAGACCCAGCTCAAGTGTATATCTCGGATGGACGGCATTTCTGACCTCGCCTTCCAACCGGAGAAGCTCTGCCAGCAATAGTGTCAATTGCTCTATGCTTACTGCTGCCGCATGCTGCTTCAGCTTCTGCACTTCTTCCTGAGTAAACTCCAATAACCCTTCAGCATCATCGGTGACCTTCACTATGGCTATATTTCTGAAATTCTCGACGAGCTCCCTGGTCAACTGCCTCAGGTCACTCCCCCTGTCTGTCAATTCCTTTATTGTTGATAGGGTCTTCGATATATCGCCGGATAAAATAGTTTCGCAGAGGTTTGCGACAATTTCCGTCTCAGGCAGACCTAAAAGACCCTGCAGCTCTTCTTCCGTTATATCATTGCTGAAGGAATAGGCCTGGTCCAGAAGGGTAAGGGCGTCTCTCATGCTACCGTCCGCTGCCTTTGCGATCATCTCAACCGCGGGTTCACTGATATTGATCTTCTCAGCGCTCGTAATCTTAATCAGCTGTTCCTTAATTCTGATTTTGGTCATCCGCCGGAAGGCATGATGCTGGCATCTGGAGAGTATGGTCGGCAATATCTTCTTCGGCTCGGTCGTCGCAAAGATAAAGATCACATGGGGCGGCGGCTCTTCAAGCGTTTTTAAAAGTGCATTGAATGCCGGGGTGCTCAGCATATGCACCTCGTCGATTATATAAATCTTGTATTTGCTGCTGGATGGCGCATACTTAACGGTCTCCCTCAACTCCCTTACCGCATCAACGCCGGTGTTTGAGGCGCCGTCGATTTCAATGACGTCAACGGAAGAGCCCGCTGTTATTGACTTGCAGCTCGGGCATTCTCCGCAAGGCTCATTGTCGGTCAATTGCGTACAGTTGAGCGCCTTGGCCAGAAGTCTTGCCGAGGTTGTCTTACCCACACCACGGGGTCCTGAAAATAAATAGGCATGGACAATCTTGCCGCTGGACAGTGCATTCTTGAATGTCTTGACTACGGATTCCTGTCCGACAAGGTCGTCAAATCTCTGGGGCCGCCATTTTCTTGCAAGTACGATGTAGCTCATAATTAAATAGGATCAGGAGTTAAAAGAGTCAAGAGTTATGACATAAAGAACTCCTAAACTCATAACTCTATAAACTCCACAACTCTTTTTTTAATGGCCGGGCCTTCAGGTAATCCTGCGGCACCCGGAATAACTGCTTACCGTTGCTCCCTTCCGGACCTGGCGGGATTCACAGCATGCCGTTGCACAGGGCCCGAAGACCCGACCAAACTTAGAGTTATTCGTTCAGAGTTAGAAGTTAAGAATTATTAAGCTGAACTCCGAGCTATTACTTTATAACTTTACTCGCCTGACTTTCAAACTCCGCCGGTATTTTCCTTTTAAGCCCCTTAACTCTCGACTGTTAACTGCTGAATCTGCTCAGCAGATTTAGCTGGCGGAGCCATGTACCATACGGTACATGGCGGAGAGGGAGGGAGTCGAACCCTCGAGACGTGTTAGCGCCTACACGATTTCCAGTCGTGCTCCTTCGGCCACTCGGACACCTCTCCAATCTTAGAGTCAAGAGTTAAGTAAATAAAACCTTTACCCGGACTTCTACTTTATAATTTTAGTCCTCTAACTTTCAACTCAATCAGCAATTATGTAGGGGCATGGCGCGCCATGCCCCTACGCTGACTGCCGTCTGCTGTCTATAACTGGCGGAGCCATGTGCCGTATGGTACATGGCGGAGAGGCAGGGATTCGAACCCTGGGTGAAGTTGCCTCCACAACGGTTTTCGAGACCGCCCCGTTCAACCGCTCCGGCACCTCTCCTGGGAATTGATTTTAAAGTTTTAAGTCAAGGATTATTATACAGTATTAAGTGGGACTTTTGACTAATGTAGAGGCAGGTTTAAAACCTGCCTCTACCGCTCTTTTGAAGATATATTTATTGCAGGGGCAACCTATTGCCCTTGCAAACATTCATCTACTTTAAATCACGCGCCTTTGCCGGCTGTCTCTTCCTCGAACTCAGCTTCAACTGTATTATCGTGCTCATTGTGGGCTGTCCTGCCGCCGCAGTTTCCGCTGCCGCATGACGAGGCCCCCTGTTCCGCTGAGGCAGACTTGTACATATGTTCAGCCATCTTGTGAGCTGCGGTTGAAAGCGCGGAAGCCGCCTCACGTATTTCATCCTGGTTGTCCGAAGTGTCTTTTACCTTTCTGCATTTCTCAAGCGCCTTTTCAATATCACTCCGGTCAGACGCGGGAAGTTTGTCTCCATGTTCGTTTAAGGTCTTTTCAGTCGAATAGACGAGATTGTCAGCTTCGTTACGGGCCTCGATGAGTTGTTTCTTCTTCCTGTCTTCATCAGAATGGGACTCGGCATCTCTGACCATTTTGTCGATCTCGCTCTCTGATAATCCGCTCGATGCAGTGATACGGATAGACTGCTCCTTTCCCGTTCCCTTGTCCTTTGCCGATACATGAAGGATACCGTTTGCGTCGATGTCGAATGTGACTTCAATCTGTGGCATCCCTCTGGGCGCCGGGGGAATTCCAAGCAGCTCGAAATTGCCGAGGAGCTTGTTGTCTCCTGCCATCTCCCTTTCTCCCTGGAATACCCGTACACTCACAGCCGGCTGGTCGTCCGCGGCTGTTGAGAAGACCTGGCTCTTCTTTACAGGTATTGTCGTGTTCCGCTCGATCAGCTTAGTGAATACGCCGCCAAGGGTCTCAATACCGAGTGAAAGCGGGGTCACGTCCAGAAGCAGGACGTCTTTTACTTCACCTGTCAGGACCGCTGCCTGGATGGCCGCGCCTAATGCAACCGCCTCATCCGGGTTAATGCCCTTGTTCGGCTCTTTATTGAAGAACCCCTTTACCGCCTCAGCCACCCTTGGGCTTCTGGTCTGGCCTCCGACAAGCAGGACCTCGTCAATGTCCTTGACCGTAAGCCCTGCGTCCTTCAAGGCAAGCCTGCACGGCTCCAGTGAACGCTGAATGAGGTCTTCGGTAAGCTGCTCGAATTTTGATCTCGTCAGCTTGAGCACAAAATGCTTCGGCCCCGTGGCATCTGCTGTGATAAAGGGCAGGTTGATTTCAGTTTCAACTGCCGTGGAAAGCTCTGTCTTGGCCTTTTCCGCCGACTCCTTCAATCTCTGCAGGGCCATCTTGTCTTTTCTGAGATCGATCCCATTGTCTTTTTTAAACTCACTGACCATCCAATCTATTATCTTCAGGTCAAAGTCGTCTCCACCAAGGAAAGTATCACCGTTTGTAGACTTTACCTCGGTAATGCCTTCCCCGATTTCCAGCACCGATATATCAAAAGTACCGCCCCCAAGATCATAGACCGCGATCTTCTCATCTTTCTTGGAATCCGCTCCGTAAGCAAGCGACGCCGCGGTCGGTTCATTGATGATCCTCAGGACATTAAGGCCTGCAATCTTGCCTGCGTCCTTTGTGGCCTGTCTCTGGCTGTCATCGAAATATGCGGGCACCGTTATTACGGCGTCGGTTATCGTCTCGCCGAGATAGTCTTCGGCAGCCTGTTTCATCTTCTGCAGTATCATTGCGGAAATTTCCGGCGGGGAATATCTCTTGCCCCTTATCTCCACATGGGCGTCACCGTTTGGGGCCTCAACGATCTTGTACGGGAGCTTCTTTATCGCGTCCTGGACCTCCCTTGATTTGAACTTCCGGCCCATCAGTCTCTTGATCGAAAAGACCGTATGCTCCGGGTTCGTAATCGCCTGTCTCTTGGCAACCTGTCCGACAAGCCTTTCACCCTTGTCGGTAAATGCAACAACAGAAGGGGTCGTCCTTGTGCCCTCCTGGTTTGGTATTACAATCCTTTCCCCCTGCTGGACTACAGCTACAGCCGAGTTTGTTGTTCCGAGGTCTATGCCTATTGTTTTTGCCATGATAATTCCTCCTTCTATTAATTAATCTTTATGCCTTGGCTTCCGAAAGGTAAAAAATCGGGAGCCTGTCTATTTTGGTCCTTGTAGCAATCAACATGGCCGTCAGGTCTATTGCCGTGCTATGAATAAGCGCGTTAAATGCGACCGAGCCGGCCTTTTTCTTATCGTTGTTACTGTCGTTGTCGATGATCATATATTCGCAAGATAAACTTGCCATACCGCAACCTCCTGTTGAAATGTTATTCACCGTCAATCTCTTCTGCAAGATCACCCTCTACTTTGCAAGGCAAGTGCCAGGCGGAAGAATATTTGAATATCAAGAGGTTGGGGGATAGCTGAAGTATCAAGAGGGACAAGCCGTCCCAATATAGAATAGGCCCTTCTGGCCTATGGCCGCGTTTTGGCCGTTATTTTTTGACCAAGAGTCTTTCCAATTGGTCCTTTAAAGGCAGTGGCCTATAACCTGCTGAATGCGCCCTTGAACTATCAAGGGAGATGTCCGGGGGTCTTGAGGCAATAGAGGTCGCATCTTTTTGACTGTACCTGAGCAACCTCGCGTCCCTGGTCCCAAGCACTCCCATCATCAGCAATCCGAAATTGTACCGGGAAATACGCTCGGTCCCGCCCAGATGGACAAGTCCCTTACACTTTTGCATAGCAATGAATATACCCTGGGCCGCGGTCTTTCCGCAGACCGGGGTCCTGAATTCATCCTCAAACAATCGCAGCTCTCTGCCTTCCCTGAAGGCCGTTAGCATAGTCTTAAAGAAACTCGAGGCTGCCGGCCCGGGGTCGCCGAACATCAGCGGCATACGGCAGACTGAAGCATCGGGATATTTTTTCAAGGTCCCTATCTCGGCGCGGACTTTTTGTTCCCCGTATATATTGACGGGACCAACAGGGTCGTCTTCTTTGTATGGGGCTTTCAAGCCGTCAAATACAAGATCGGAGGAGGTAAACGCATAAGGGATACCTCTGTCGGCGCAAAGTCCCGCAATATAGACCGGGGCATCGACATTTATCTTCCGTGTCGCTGCCTTATTCTGCTGGCAATAATCAGGGCTGCTTAATGCCGCGGTATGGATTACAGCATCGGGATTGATCTCCTTGAACAGTTTCCTGAATTCTCTAAAATCCGTCAGGTCGGCCCGGACAATCTTGACGCCTTTGATCTTGATAGGATGGGTGAAAACCGTCCCGAAAATCTCCCAGCTCTTATAAGCCTCCCGGCAGATGTTCCATCCAAGGAAGCCGCTTGCACCTGTCAGTAATAATTTCTTCATATCATTTATTCATAGGGGCGGGTTCAAACCCGCCCTCATTTAAACAATCTCCCAGACCCATTTAATTAGCAACCAACGGCCGGCGCTTTAAGCAATAGCGGAATATCCAATATTTTCTCCAGCGAAAAATATCCCAAAAATAGAAGCCTCTCCGGCAACTGATAATTAAATCTCCCTATGTAAAGGACGTCTTTCTCAACACATCTGATATGGTCCCTGACACCGCGCACAGGGAATGAGTTATCAGCCCTGTTGTAATTGATCACCGCAACCCGCAGGGAATCGACCTCCCTGCAAATCCCTTCCTCAATAAAGAAATGCCCCCACGCCATATTGAGGATTGTGTTGTGCCCCTGCGTTTGATTATTGACTCTGTATATGACCTTCCTGTGGGAGAATCTTTTAAAGCTCGGCCAGACCGACAGCATATCCACAAGATATTCCCCTGATAGCTTATCAATATCAGGAGCACTTGCCGACCTGAAAACCTGCGTCAATTCATTGTAGCTCTTCGGGAATTCCATAGTAACAATATGACCATTTTTATAGATTGGAAGCTAAACGGTTTAACAGATAACCGTCTTTCAACATGCAAATATTATATAACAATTCCGCTCGTAGGGGCACGGCGCGCCGTGCCCCTACAGACATGGGAAATACTGTGCTATAGTTTGATGAAAGGACTCTTGAAAGGACAATTATGTCAATAACAGGGCCCCATACGTCCGGCTATCCCGAACCCGTATCAGGGGACTTCTTCATCAGGGATTTTCATTTCACAAGAAGTGAGGTCCTGCAGGAACTAAAAATACATTACAGGACTATCGGTGCGCCGGTCCGCGACAAGCACGGAGAAGTCCGCAATGCCGTGCTACTGCTTCACGGCACTGGAGGGAGCGGAGAACAATTTATCACTGATCACTTTGCAGGCGTCCTGTTCGGTCCGGGGCAGGCCCTTGATACAAACCGGTTCTTCATCATACTCCCCGATGGAATAGGGCACGGTCAATCAAGTAAGCCGAGCAACGGCCTGCACGCGCGCTTCCCGCAGTACACTTATGATGATATGGTCTCTGTCCAGCACAGACTTCTCACAGAGCATCTCGGCATCAATCATCTGCGGCTTGTTCTCGGCACTTCAATGGGAGGGATGCACGCGTGGATGTGGGGGGAGCGATATCCTGATTTTATGGACGCCCTTATGCCGCTGGCATGCCTGCCTGTTGAGATTGCCGGGAGGAACCGTATGCAGAGGCGCATGATCATGGACTCTATCCGAAACGATCCGTTGTGGAGCAATGGAGAATATGAGACGCAACCTCGTGGGCTTGTGTCAGCGGTTTATATAGAGATCATCGAGGGCAGCAGCCCACTGAGGTTTCAGAAGCTTGCGCCCACACGCGAGGCAGCGGACACTCTGCTTGATGAGCTTGTACAGGCACGCCTGGCAAGGACTGACGCCAATGATCTTTTGTATCAATATAATGCGTCACGCAATTATAATCCCTCTCCCGGACTTGAAAAGATAACCGCGCACCTCTTGGCCGTCAATTCCGCTGATGATGAAATCAATCCTCCTGAGCTTGGCATTATCGAGAAAGAAATCAGGCGCGTCAGGCAAGGCAGCTTTGTATTAATCCCCGTCAGTGAAGAGACAAGGGGCCACGGCACGCACTCCTTTCCGGAGCTTTGGAAGGACCATCTAGTGGAATTATTAAAAAGGTCTGAAAGGCGTGAGTAGCCGGGATGTCAAAATGCTGATACGCAACGCAGCTTGCTCTTTATCAAAGGCGCCTTGCCTGTGGCCCCGCGTCGGATGACAGGCACACGCCGTATCCTTATCGGCGGGACAACGGCCCTTTTATCAGATAAGGCTTCATGCAGCGCCTTCCTCAGCATTTCGTCATCATGCCCTTCCTGCACCCCGCTCAGAAAGACGTTCAACCCCTCTGCATCGTGCACTACCTGCCATTCCCCGACAGGCGCAGTGTCCATGACCTGGTCAAATACAACCGGATTCACAGTTACTTCACCACCGGCCACTGCCGGAAAGCAGAGCATCTCCTCCATCCGTCCCTGGATGTCCCTGATCCGCCTAAAGGGCCGTCCGCAAGGGCAGTCACCCGCGGCCAATCTGATACTGTCACTGAGCTCATAACGTATAAGCGGCTGTGTCCGGCTGAACAGCACGGTGATCAGCAGCTTGTCTCCATATGCGCCGGCCGGCACAGGTCTGTTTTCCCTGTCCACTACCTCAAAGATCACGAGGTCCTCCATCAGGTGCAGGCCTTCATGACGTGTGCATTCCGCGGCCATATTGCCGCCCTCCGTAGCGCCGTACTGGTCGAACAGCCTTCCGTCGCCCCAGGCCTTTTCAATACGTTTACGCGTGTCGGGCGTGAGCGCTTCAGCGCCGGTCAGTACGTGATGAGGAGAAATGTTAAGACTGCCCGCGATCTGTTCCTTTGCCAAAATACGCGCAATAGAAGTGTAGCAGGCAAGCATTTCCGGCTGAAAGGCATTGAGGTCCCGCACAATCTTCTCAAGGGGGTCATCCGCCGGCAAATAAAGCGAAGGCAGCCAGGGTGTTTTGAATGATTCAGTAACTCTCCGGGAAACATGCCAATGGACAGGCGAGAAGATGCTTGCAGTCTTAATGCGCCGGGTCACGCCCGGTCTCCCGCCAGCCCATTCATAAGCACGCGCAAAAGAGGCAAGGACCGTCAGCCATTCAGATTGGTTGAAAAGGAAAAATCCCCGGAGCCCGGTGCTGCCGCTTGTAGCTGCGACCCTGTAACGGTCAAGGAAAAGCTCGTCACCCTTCAGGTTTGACAGATGGGCCTCAACATCTCTCAAATGAACTGAACGGTCGGTCACAAGCTCATCGAAGTTCTCCATCAACACGGCCTTTGTTAAAACAGGGAGTTCATGGAGCGGCTTATTCGCAAGCCCCTTGTGAAACTCTTTGTAGAAGGGCGAGGTTGCGCAGGCGTACTCCCGCAGCTTGCGTAACATTTCGTTCTGATGCTCATGAAGCCTTTGCCGGGTCCATTTGTCCCTTTTTCTAAGTCGTCTTAAAAGGGACAACAGCCTTATGCCTGTAAGAACGTCCAACGGCCCTCCTCAAAATATACTGATTTACATCCGGCTTAGAACAATTGTATCAGCATGGGAATGGATTGGGTAGAAGAGATGACTGATGCTTGACTCAGGCAGATGAGCAGACAAGAAGTTCTGATAAGACAGAATTGTAGCTTTCTATTGTTTTCTCAACCTCTCAGCTTCTTAACTTCTGCTTTTTTTATACCGGCTCCTGCTTTTTTCCCGCCATTGTCAATGTAGGAGGAAGCATGGTGCTCTTGCCCGGCAGCAGCATGTTCCAGTACATCCACTCAAAACCGAGTTTCCCCTTCCAGTTCATCCTCGTCTCCTTTAACAGAGAGAACGGCCCGATGACCGGGAGCGGGAACTTGCCGAATAACGGTTCCGTGTTGTAGTTGAAATCCACCAGGTAGGATTTCCCCTTTTCAGAGACGATGAAACAGGTCGAGTGGCCGTCATAAATAGGCTCAGGTTCTTTCCCTTTGATTTCACTCAGCAGGTTATGCGTGATTACCTCCGCTTCATAATGGGCCACAGAGCCCGCCTTTGAGGTCGGGATGTTTGTCGCGTCTCCGATTACATAGATATTTTTATGATTTAATGCCTTTAATGTATGCTTGTCGGTCGGCACATAAGTGCTGCCGTCATCGAGGCCTGATTCAGAGATGACCTGATCGCCCTGGTTTGTCGGGACGATAACCAGGAGATCATAATTGATTTTTTCCCCTGCGAAAGATTGAATATACTTTCCTGACTTGTTGACCTCCTGCAGGGCGAAGCCGGTTGATATTGATATGCCTTTGCTCTTGGCCGCATCCAGCATAACTACCCGACCCTTCGGCCAGTTCGGCATGCATTGAGGAAACGGTGTGGCCAGATGGAGCTGGACCTTGTCGCGCATCCCTTTCTGTCTGAAATACCAGTCCGCAAGAAAGATAAACTCTATCGGGGCCACAGGACATTTAAACGGCAGCTCCGCAACGTTCACGACCAATTTGCCGCCTTTGAAACCCGCGATTGCATGTCTGAGCGCCTCCGCTGTTTCAGGCGTATAAAATGAAAAGGCGTTCTTGCCCCATTCATCCATCAGGCCTTCGTTTTCCTCAGGCGCGAGGCGGCAGCCGGTGCCGATTATCAGCCAGTCATAATCAAAGCTCCCGCCCTTTGTCTCGACCCTGTTCTTTTCATGGTTTACGCGCGTGATCGGGTCGATGACAAAATTGATCCCGTTTGATATGAATTTCTTCCTGGATTTTATAATACTGTCAACCGTGCAAATGCCGAAAGGCACAAACAGCAGGCCCGGTTGATATACGTGTTTATCGTCCCTGTCAATGACGGTAATTTCCCATTCGCCGGATGACAGCGCCTTTCTCAACTTATTGGCTATGGCGGTGCCCCCTGTCCCTCCCCCGAGGATAACAATCTTTTTCATTCTTCCTCCTCCCAGGCCTGCAATATCAGGCAGTAAGACCGAACTACGATATTGTTAATATATGTAATCCCGTTCAAAGAATTCAAGGAAGCTATATTACTATTAGAATGCAAAATGGAATAAATTAAAAATGTTACAATACTTCCCCGGAATAAAATATATAAAATATTAAACATGCTTAAACAAATACCTCTGACAGAAATCAAATATGTACTGCTCGACATGGACGGGACCCTGCTTGACCTGTACTTTGACGATTACTTCTGGGGGCATCTTGTTCCGGAGAAATACGCTGAAAAACACGATATGACCTTCGGACATGCAAAGGAGTATTTATACAAGACCTACAAGGCGCACGAAAGGACGCTGAACTGGTGCGATATAGATTTCTGGTCGGCTGAGCTGCATCTCGATATCCCCGCTCTCAAGGAACAGATAAAACATCTGATCGAGGTGCATCCCCATGTAATAGATTTTCTAAAGATGCTGCGAAGGCACAGGAAGAAGGTCTTCCTTCTGACAAACGCACATTTCAAGACAGTCAAAATAAAATTTGCCAAGACACAGATCGGGCATTACTTTGACGATGTGCTGTGTTCCTTTAATGTAGGTCATCCGAAAGAGGACATCGAATTCTGGCAGAAGGCGCAGAAGAAGCTCAAGTTCGATAAAGAACACTCCCTTTTTATTGACGATACTGAGGACGTTCTTAAGACCGCCAGGGAATTCGGAATCAAACACCTGCTTTTTAAGGCACGGGCAAGCTCAAAGGCCGAGCCGAAAATAACGGAAGAATTTCTCACCATTCACGACTTCAGGGAATTGATGTAGGATTGCGCGCCTCGCCATTGCCGGGAACTGAAGAAGGCATTATCAGTTTTCAATCTCACCGATGTTTTTTAAACCGAATATTTTATCAACATCAGATTGCACCTCTTATGATTTATATCATAGGCGGCAGGGACAGCAGATATTAAAATTCATTTATAAATATTCTTCAATCATAAGCCCCCTCAAGTCGTTGCGGCTCGATGGGATCGAAAGATGCCGTTAGAGTCGCTTCGACTTCCCCAATACAGCAGAGACACTCGCAAAATTATACAGGGGATTGACAGGCAATCAAATCAGGTTATAATTGAAATCAAGGATACGAGTTGCGATACCTCGGTGCGGTATAAACCGGAGGACCACTAAATTGAGTCAGGTGGTGGGCGAGGGACGCTGCAGCAACCTCTGAAGTCCGGAGGAAGCAGGCCGCGTCATCGAAGAACACCCACCTAATAAAACTCTGAAGTTTATCCGTAACGGGGAATCGCTCAATTCATATAGTGTCATCAGAAGATATTTGGCCAGGCTGTTGTATGTCCACGCCGCCGGTTATTAATTTTCGCCGAGCAGGCCTTTGTTATTATTAGATTCAATGTATATCCTTACAAGCTCCAGAATATTTTTGTACAGAGAGAAATTCAATGAGAGTTCCTCAAAGATGTCTCCGTGTGTCAGCTCAGAGGCGATCCTGTACGAGCGCCTGCCCTGAAGTATGTAGTGTTCGGAAAGACTAGCTCCCGGAACAACCAGGTGCCCAAGAATGAACTCCCTGCCCCTTCTCCGTGCAAGGACCATGGGAAACATGCCGAGCATGAACAGGGTGTAGTCCCCGATATGTTTATGCACTTGAAATTCCCGGTCGTAACTCTGTGCGTTAAGGAGCACATTCCCTTCAGCGAGCATATCGGCCATGTCTTCGAGGCCCTTCCCTTCCTCGTTCCGAATCCTGTACAGGCTGTCGGTATGAATGAATTCGCAGAGGATTTGTTCCTCGATATAGTCCGCGACTTCGACTTTGTCTATGGGGTTATGTTGAAGACCGAAGGCGAGGGCATTTCTGAAGAGTATTCTTAAAGGATGGCTTTTCTCGATACCTGTTCCATTCAGCATAAATCCGACCTCCTTTTATGTCCCTCTGGTTATTATTTCGGCCTCTGCATCGGCAAACTTAAGAAGAGCTTATTCGGTCCGCATCGGTTGAGCAGGTGTTGTCTAAAAAACGAATTGAATGCGGTATGAGACATTCATTAATCAATGGTCTGTGTTGATAATTGATATAGAAAGATTACTATCACTTGTACCGAATGCACGCTCCCAATTCGTTTTTTAGACAACACCTGCTCTATTGTGTACAACATAATCCGGGACAACTAATTGACAATAAACCCTGATTGAAATAAATTATTACGGAAGCAATCTGTTATAAAGGCCGATGAAAAAGATACCTCTTGTCCTGTTTGCAGTTTCATTCATAACTTACACATTCGCATATTTTTCATATGCCGAGGTCCTGACTTTACCGGAGGGGCTCAGGCTCGCCACAGAAAATAACAGGTCGATAAAGATAAGCGGGCAGGAAGAGCTGATCTCGGAAGCCGATACTCTCATTGCCAAATCATACATGCTCCCCAGGGTCAATGCCTCATTGAGCCGGACATTTCTTTCAGAGCAGCCCGGCGCAATATTCGGCAACCAGGAAGTTTTCACAGCAGAGAAGGATTTCCTTTCCTACAGCCTTAGTGTCCAGCAGACTCTCTATGACTTCAGGAAGAACGCGGCCCGCTACGAGGCTAGCAGGACCGTTCTTAATACCAGAAGACTTGATACAGTTATGGTACGGAATCTTGTAGCGCTCGATTTTGTGTCCGGTTATTTTGACCTCCTCGAAGCGGACAAGATGGTCATTGTTGCGCAGAAGGAGGTAGAGCAGCTTGAATTACATCACCGAAATGCGGAGACCCTGTACGATGGGGGCGTGATAACAAAGAATGAACTCCTCCAGGCCCAGGTGAGGATTTCCGATGCTAAACAGCGACTATTGAGCGCCGGGAACATGAGGGCATTGACTGCGTCCAGGCTTAATAACATTGTCTCCCGGCCGTTAAAGACGGACATACAGGTTGCTGACGTGAACGGTCCTTCATACGATATTTCCGTGATGGAACTGGAAGACGCGTGGCAGACATCAGAGAGACTGAGGCCGGAGATAGGGATAGTTGATGAGACGGTAAACGCCCTTGAGCTTGAAAAAACATCCAGAAGATCAGAGTACTTCCCGGAGTTTTTCGCGAGGGGGGGCTATGACTACACAGAGAATGAGTTTCAGCTCCACGAAGGGAACTGGTCGCTTGTTCTTGGTATGCATGTCAACCTCTTTAACGGCAGGGCCACAAGCGCGGAGATTTTAAAACTCGGTCATAAGAGGGAGAAGCTGATCGAACAGAAAAATAAGCTCCTTGAGGAGATCAGGCTTGAAGTGGAGAGATATGTCCTTGATGCAAAGACCGCGAGGGAGAAGATAGGGGTCACGGAGAATGCCGTTCAGCAGGCAGAGGAAAACCTGAGGATAAACAGGATACGGTACGAAGAAGGCGTGGGCACGGCAACGGATGTGCTTGATGCCGTCACCCTCTTAACAACGGCTGAAACCAACTATTACAGGGCTGTCTATGAACTGAGAAAGGCAGAGGCCGGGGTCATATACTCAACAGGACAGGAATTGTCGGAGGTGTATAAATAGATGGAAGAGACAAAGGAAGCAGCAGGCGGCAGCAAGAAGAAGATCGTGTTAAGTATATTTGCCCTTATAGTAATCGCGGGGCTGACGGCCCTCTTTTTTTATACGCGGCACATAAAGACACACATAACAACGGATGACGCCTTCATAGACGGCGACATTTATACTATCGCGCCAAAGGTCTCCGGCACGGTCAGGAATGTTTATGTCCGCTCAAACCAACTGGTGAAAAAAGGGGACACCCTTGTCGAACTGGATGAAGCGGATTATAGTGTGAAGGTATCTGAGGCGGCCTCGGCTTTAGAGGCTGAGAAAGCGAAGGCCGCTGAGATTGAATCAAAGATACTAACGGCTAAAAAGCAGCTGGCAGAAGCAGTTGCAAGGGTAGAGTCCGTGAAGGCTGTCAACGAGCTTCAGAATGCCAATCTTGAACAGGCAGAAAAGGACAGGGACAGGGCAGAGAACCTTTATAAAAAACAGGCGATATCCAAGGAGAAATATGAACGTGCCCTGACTGCATATAAAGTTGCCCTTGCTCAGGTCAGGGCATCGACCGAGGACATGAAAGCTGTCACGCTTGCCGTGGAGACACAAAAGGCCGCGATCAAACAGGCTGAAGCTTCAAAGATTTCTCAGTTGTCCATTATTAAACAGAAGGAAGCTGTCCTTGAAACTGCGCAGCTTAATGCCGGATACACCAAAATTAATGCCCCTGCAGACGGGTATGTTACGAAAAAGTCAGTAGAGGTCGGCAACCAGATAAAGGCAGGACAACCGATCATGGCAATCGTATCTCTTGATGGTGTATATGTCACCGCCAACTACAAGGAGACCGAGCTTGAGAGGGTGAAACCGGGACAGAGGGTTGAGATAGAAGTCGATACTTATCCCAGCAGGAAATTTACGGGAAGAGTTGACAGCATCATGGCAGGCACCGGATCGGCATTTTCTTTATTCCCGCCGGAGAACGCGACGGGGAATTATGTTAAGGTCGTGCAGAGGATACCGGTGAAGATATTGCTTGATAAGGATACGGACAGGGAGCATGTTTTAAGGGTCGGGATGTCGGTTGTGCCGACGATAGTGGTGGAATGATATTGGATTGTTTTTAAGGACCAATCGACAGCTTGCCGTACATCCGTGCCGGGCAGAGACGTCTTTCCCGCTCCGCTCTTTACCTCCCCCTCCCGGATTAATTAACCTTGCAAATTGAAAGCTAATCTTTCATAATACACGCATGATAAAGAGAAGTATCCAGGGCACCATTGAAGCATCTCTCAGGAAATACCCTGTGGTAGGGATCATCGGCTCGCGTCAGACAGGCAAGACGACTCTTGCAAAGATGGTCCGGAAAGGGATTTCAAAAAAGGTGATATACCTTGATCTGGAACTGCCGTCTGATCTGAATAAACTGCATGACCCCGAACTGTATCTGGGACAATTTACCGATTCCCTTGTGATCATCGATGAGATACAGCGGATGCCGTCACTGTTTCCACTTCTCCGGCCTCTTGTTGACAGGAAAAGGACCGGTGGAAGGTTTTTGATCCTCGGTTCCGCGTCGCCGGAACTGATAAAGCATTCTTCGGAGAGCCTCGCGGGCAGGATAATCTATCATGAGCTTTCTCCTTTTACAGTCGACGAGACAGGACATAAGACCATCCGGAGGTTATGGCTGCGGGGCGGTTACCCTTTAAGCTACCTTGCTGAAAGCGCTGAAGACAGTTTTTCGTGGAGGGAGGCGTTTATAAAGACCTACCTTGAAATGGATATTCCTCAGCTTGGCATACGAGTGCCTTCCGCTCAGCTCAGAAGGTTCTGGACTATGCTGGCACATTCCCACGGACATCTATGGAACGCGAGCCAGATAGCGGGCAGTCTTGGAGTATCGGCCCCGACAGTGAGAAGTTATCTCGATATCCTTGAGGAAACTTTTATTGTAAGGCGGCTGCATCCGTATTATCCCAACGTTAAAAAAAGGCTGATCAAAGCGCCGAAGGTTTACATCCGGGATTCAGGGATACTGCACTCACTATTGCGGATCGGGGACCTTGATGATCTCATGGGAAATCCATCAGTCGGCAGATCGTGGGAGGGCTTTGTTGTTGAGCAGATAATCGGTTTACTGCCTGAAGGCTGGTCGTACTTTTTCTACAGGACAAGCGCAGGCGCGGAGATAGATGTATTACTCGTGGACAAAAAGAACAAACCCATAGCGGTAGAAATTAAATATTCGGCAAGTCCGAAGGCTGAAAGGGGTTTCTGGAACGCCCTTGAAGACCTGTCGTGCAGGAAGTCGTTCATAGTATATCCGGGAGAGGAAACATACCCTTCAGGGAAAAATACTGTTACATTGTCTGTAAAAGAACTGAATAAGATTGTTGAATAAGATAAAATGTTCAACCAGCTCTGTTCCTTGTGTGAGCTGATGAAATGCACATTGATTAGAAAACATCGATTGATGATTGACACGCCCCCCCTCCGGTGATAAGGTTTAATCAGGAATCGAATCATATGAGCCTTTAGACTTTCAGACAGTTAATAATGATTGGGGTGACGGCAATGTTTTTATCAGTATCTCCGGTCCAGGGCAAGGCAGAAACCTGCACACCTACCGCTCCCGACATGCTCGGCCCGTTCTATGAACCTGATGCCCCTGTGCGGGCAAGTGTAGGAAAAGGATACATCCTCAGCGGGGTGGTCAGGTCAGCCGCTGATTGCAAACCTCTAAAGGCTGCGCGGATAGAGTTCTGGCTTGCGGGTCCTGACGGGTATTACGATGACGACCACCGGGCCACTGTCATTTCAGGTGGCGATGGAGGATACAAATTTGAGAGTAATTATCCGAAGGCTTATGCAGGTCGTCCGCCCCACATCCATATCCGGGTCTCCGCCGATGGGTTTAACGTCCTTGTGACACAGCACTATCCTGAAAAAGGCAAAACCGGCGATACCTTTGATCTCGTATTGGTTCCCGGGAAATAATAATCATCACTTATTCGTTTTTAGTAGCCTCATCAACTTTGTCTTTCGCTTTTTCAAAGGCCTTGTCTATTGCTTTACCCGCGCGTTCTGCCGGTCCTTCCTTCTTGCAGCCATAGACCCCAAAGGTCAAAGACAGCGCGACCACGATCATGAATATTTTCCTGGTTAATGACATAATTGCTCTCCCTTCGTTTATCGTATTTGGGGCCTGGCAAATGCTCCCCTTAATATTTTTACAATATCATAGATCAACCGGGATATCATATATTTCTGATATACATTAATGATAAAATTTGAAGGTCTTTTTATCCGAAGGTCACTATGAACAAATGGCTTGTAGCATTAACCGTAATGATCCCCACGCTGATAGAGATCATCGACACCTCTATCGTAAATGTCTCGCTCGACCACATACGGGGGTCACTTTCAGCAGGTATTGACGAATCGACATCGGCAATAACGGCATACCTTGTATCAAATGCCATTGTCATCCCCATGTCCGGCTGGCTCAGCAGGCTGTTCGGCAGAAAGAAATATATGCTGGGCTCCATTATCGTATTTACGATCAGTTCATTTCTCTGCGGCTCAGCATGGAGCCTTCAGAGCCTCATATTCTTCAGGGTGGTGCAGGGCATCGGCGGCGGCGGTCTGCAGCCTCTCAGCCATTCGATCCTGCTTGAGACCTTTCCACGGAAGCAGCATGGCATGGCAATGGCCATCTTCGGGATCGGCATAATGTTCGGCCCCATTGTCGGTCCGCTCCTCGGGGGATGGATAACTGACAACTGGTCGTGGCGGTGGATATTCTACGTTAATGTGCCGATAGGGATCATGTCCGTGTTCCTTACGTCAGTTGTTATACAGGACCCGCCGTACATGAAAAAGATAAAGATGAAGATCGATTACTGGGGGCTGGCTCTCCTTGCCATAGGCTTCGGGTCGCTGCAGTTTGTACTTGATAAGGGGGAAAGGGAGGACTGGTTCTCATCACCCGTCATTGTGACCTTTTCCATAATCGCGGCAGTGGCAATAATTCTTTTTATCATCCAGGAAATATATTCCGCGCGGCCGATAGTGAACCTGCGATTATTTAAAGACAGGACCTTTACCACGGGAAATGTGCTGATGTTTTTTGTCTTCTTCAATCTCTTCGGCAGCATCGTCCTGCTCCCGATATATCTCCAGATGCTCATGGGATATACTGCGTATCTGGCAGGTCTCGTGCTCGGACCCGGAGGCTTTGCATCAATGTTTGCCATGCCGCTTGTGGGGAGACTTGTGCAGAAATCAAATCCCAAAGGGGTCCTTATGTTCGGCATGATCATGGGCGCGTTATCAACATATCTCATGTCGCTCTTTACGCTTCAGTCCGACTTTTGGACTCTGGTATGGCCAAGGGTCGTGCTGGGCGTGGCAATGGGATGCATATTCATTCCGCTTACCACGTTGACGCTTTCCCACATTCCAAGGGAGAAGATGGGGGAGGCGACCGCGATATACAATTTCCTTAGAAACATAGGTGGAAGCTTCGGTGTTGCCTTTATTACAACTATCCTTACCCGGAGGGCGCAGTTCCATCAGGCCCGGATGGTAGACCATCTGACGCCTTTTGACTCTTCTTATTCGATTGCAAAGGACAGGATATCAGAGATGCTTTCAGGCAGGGGGCTGGATACGATAAACCCTGACGGCATCATCTACGGCGAACTACAGCGGCA
>JACRQA010000226.1 GCA_016222915.1 Nitrospirota bacterium
AACTGGCCATGATGGCAGATCCTGAAAAAATCTTTCACCTTGATTGACCAGCCATGCTCGCGAATAACATCGATAAAATGGTCCATGTCAATGAAAACCCCTGAAATAAAGCAGGCCAGAGACAGGCCCCATGACTTAAAAATCATATAAAGGACCCCGGCAATCGTCAATGATAAGGCCGTATGCTGTGGAAGTCTCATATCCTATAAATCAGTTATCAGGTAATTTTCAGATTGAGAAAATTTCTCAACAAGGCTTTCCCTGACCGGGTGAGTATCGACTCAGGGTGGAACTGGACGCCTTCGATAAGCATTTTTTTATGCCTTATCCCCATGATCTCATCGCTGTCTGTCCATGCGGTCATTACAAAGTCATCCGACAGGGTGTCCTTCTTGATTATCAGGGAATGATATCTCGTGGCCTCAAAGGGGTTTGGGAGGCCTTTATAAATTGTCTTCCCATCATGGTGTATCATGGAGGTCTTGCCGTGCATCAGCCTCGGCGCATTGACTATCTTGGCCCCGTATGCCGCGCCTATTGATTGATGGCCGAGGCATACGCCGAGTATCGGGACTTTCCCCGCGAAATGCTGAATGGCAGCGACGGATATGCCGGCCTCTTTCGGCGTGCACGGGCCGGGGGATATCACGATTTTATCAGGGTGGAGCTTCTCAATTTTCTGGAGCGTTATCTTGTCGTTTCTGTAGACCCTTATGTCTTCTCCCAACTCCCCCAGGTACTGGACCAGGTTGTAGGTGAAGGAATCATAGTTGTCGATCATTAAAAGCATATTTTAAACTCCGTTGTGGGCGGGACGACCCCGCCCCTACAGTCCTTCCTCCGCCAGTTCAATGGCCTTGAACATGGCTTTTGCCTTGTTGACTGTTTCTTTATATTCTTTTTCAGGGTCAGAGTCGGCGACGATCCCTGCGCCTGCCTGGATGTATGCCTTTTTGTTTTTGAAGATTATTGTTCTTATTGTGATACACATATCCATGTTCCCTGAAAAATCAAAATATCCCACTGAGCCTGCATAGGGGCCGCGCCTTGTCGGCTCCACTTCTTCAATAATCTCCATGGCCCTTATCTTAGGCGCCCCTGTGACAGTCCCTGCGGGGAATGAAGCCCTGAGGACGTCGAAGGCGTCATGTTTCTTTTTGAGCTTCCCGGTCACATTTGACACTAAATGCATGACATGGGAATATCTCTCAACCGTCATCAGTTCAGTAACTTCGACGGTGCCTGTTTGAGCTACGCGACCGGTGTCATTTCGGCCCAGATCAACAAGCATGATATGCTCCGCGATCTCCTTTGGATCGGCCTTGAGCTCTTCTTCAAAGAACAGGTCTTCCTCAGGCGTCTTCCCCCTTCTCCTGGTACCTGCGATTGGCCTGAGTTCTATCGTCTCCCCTTCGACCCGCACCAGTATCTCAGGTGATGAGCCTACTATCGTGCTCTTACCGGTCTCTAGATAATACATGTAAGGCGACGGATTAATTACGCGAAGGGCGCGGTATGCGTTTATCGGCTCTACATCGGTGTCCCTCTGGAAGTTTTGTGAGATCACTGTCTGGATCACATCGCCTGCCTCAATGTATTCCTTTGTCTTTTCGACTGCGCTCATAAAATCTTTTTTAGAAAAGTTAGACGCAAAGGCCTCCCCTTTGGAAACCGCTTTGCGTTTAGTCGATGCCGTCTTTTTGAGAAGCACGGCCTTTGATGTAAGTTTTTTAACTATGCCGTCAATCTTTGCCTGGGCCTTTAAATATGCTTTTTGGGGGCTGCCTTCTATGTGGGCATTTGATATCACCTTGATCTTATGAGTCAGGTTGTCAAAGACCACAAGGGTGTCGGTCAGCATGAGAAATATGTCGGGCAGATCCAGGCCTGGATGCTTCTGGTCCGGCAGCCTCTCAAAACAGCGCACGGTATCATACCCGATGTATCCGACAAAGCCGCCGAAAAATCTCGGCAGACCGGGCATGACAACAGGTTTATATTTTTTTAATTCCGCTGAAATAATCTCAAGGGGGTCATGGACTGCCTCTATCTTTTCCCTGTGCTTCCCCCTGCTTATCGTAAGGATTTTCCCTTTGCCTTCGATTATTACAGAGGGATTGCTTCCGATAAAGGAATACCTCGCCCATTTTTCACCGCCTTCAACACTCTCAAGCAAAAAGCAGTTTTTCCCCTTCAGCTTGAGAAAAGCGGACAAAGGGGTTTCGAGATCGGCAAGTATCTCCCTGTAGACGGGGATTAGATTGCTTTCTTCAGCTTTTTTCTTAAACTCTTTATAATCAGGGGACAACATTTGACAAAACCGGTTTTCATTCATTAATATTTTAGTTACCTATTATAGACTATTGAGTCTTAGAAGTTAATAGTTTAGGGTTTTAATTCCTGACGTTTCGTTCCGGACTTTGAAATATCAGCGTATCTTGCGGGAGTAGCTCAGTGGTAGAGCCCCACGTTGCCAACGTGGTTGTCGCGGGTTCAAATCCCGTCTCCCGCTCCATTTTTTTGAGTTCTGAGTGTGCGACAGGGAAGCCTGATATAATTTCACTTAGAACTCGAAACTCTAAATTCAGGACTTAAGCGGCGACGTACCCAAGTGGCTAAGGGGGAGGTCTGCAAAACCTTTATTCAGCGGTTCGAATCCGCTCGTCGCCTCCATCCTTTTAATGCCGGTAATTATCAAGGGCAGGCAAAAGTAATCTACTATTTCACCTTAAATTGTTTCAGGTTATTATTTATCTTTGCAACTAGCGCTTTGATGTCGTTGTCATTTACGCCGGCAAGACGGGCTTCAAGGTCATCAGCCATTTTCTGGGTAGTTTCAATCTTCTGTCCCAGACTTTCCAAACAGATGTTGACCGCGTTTGCCAGCTCGCCTACTTCATCCCCTTTTCTCAAATAAAACCTCACAGAAAAGTCCCCGTTGGCCACTTTTTCCTTGATGTCCCTTTCAATCCTGAACAACGGCCCGGCTATCTTGATGGGGAGGAAAACGGTGATGGCTATGGACGCCAGAAGGGCCAGGCCGATAGACATAAACACGGTCGGCCTGAGGAGGTCTAAAAAATTATCAGCATGGATGTGAAATTGCCGGTAACTTGAATTTATCTCCCGGTTGCTGAAGAAATAAAATACAACAGCCATAAGCCCGACACCGATCAGTATGATGCCGAGGATTTTGATAAACAGTCTTATCTGCATCTGTCTTTTAATTGAATAATTTATTATGCTGCGCCTGTTCTTATCGCCCATTTAATTCCTCCTTGCTGGACACGTCATGAAATATGAGGCGGTTTACATATTGTCATATTTTTGTAAATGGCATCTCATACAGAGATCTTTTCTGAAATCAAATCTGTTAAAGTGCACCCTGTCCCCTCCATGGGGTGTATGACAGGTTACGCAGGTTATTATCCCATCTTCAATTGTCGGTAGCCCTTCCGGGGTCCTGGTCTTTGAACTTTCGGCCTTAATCCCGACCGGGTGAGACGAATCATGTGGATGGCATTTATAACAAACATCTATTCTCGAGTACCTTGCCGGCAATAAACCGAAACCGTGTTTTTCATCTATTTTTTTTACTTCTTTGATTGTTACCGATACTGAGGCAGGTTTATTTGCAGACACTTTTAAATACAGACCCTTGTTGTCCTGTCCCCTGAACACTTGCATATTGGTTATAACCGGAGCGGCTGCATCAGCATCTTTTAATGAAGGCCGGGAAAATTCTTCGGCGGTATTGAAATCATATTCTTCAGATTTTAGAGTGTTGTCGTATATGTCCCTGGAGACAGCCCTGAAATAGTACTTGTTTTTGTGTTTTAACCCGTCCAGAGTTATTTTGTGGGTTTTTGTATACAGGTCCTTTATTTCAAATGTATCTGGCCGGCCACCCGGCAACCTGTACTCGATCTCCGACGTGGAGAAGACATCAGTCTCCCACGAGATGACGACACTGACAAATCCACGCCTCTTTATTTCCTCTACTGTAACTACCGAGAGTTTTTTTAACTTGAAAGATGAACGCTGTCCGTCCGGCTCCCATGAATTTTTTTGAGCAATATCGATCTGTTCAGGGGCACAGCTCTTGCCATTGTTATCTGTCACAAGTATTTCAGCCTCATAATCCTGTTTTTCGGAAAGCCGGTCTATATAAATGATACTTTCCTTTTGCAGGGACGGGAAATTCAGATGGGCGATTATCTCGTCATTTAACTCAGGATTAATATGACATAAAGGACATTGGTCTCTGACTGCGCCATGCTGATATTTGTATGCAATAGTTTTCATATAAGTATCTTCATGGCATTTCAGGCAAGACGTGGATTTAACTTCCTTGCCTGATGTGGATGTGTTAATAAGTAATATTAAAATGATTACGAGTTGCGACAAAACCATTATCAAACGATTCATGATAGTAATCCCTTATTTTATTAACAACTTCCTGTTATAAATTGACTTGTAGTGCTTGCGATTGAACTCAGGGACCCGTTTCCCTTCATCTGGTCTTGCCCCTCACAACTTGCTATTGGATATAAGTTTACTATTTTAAACTTCCGGTTTCTACATTTTTTCTCGGTATACTCAAAGGATATCTTTAGCGGCCTGGCACAGGGTTTAGAAATATTTTCCGGTTATGCTTATACTAAAAAAAGAACGTGACAGGCAATGTTCTATACACATGGATACGACAGAAACTAAAGGTTTTGACTATCAATTATGAGCAGACATATAACGACTTTGATCATATTGTTATTAATGTATATTTGCCTTTTCCCGCTGGGAAGCGATGCTTCTGATATCAAATCAGAAGAGGTTGCCGGACCTGCAGAGCAGGTTGAAAAGGCAGTCCGGGCATCTTCTGCTCCTTTAAACAAAGAAACAGAGAAAATATTACTTGATGAGATACAAAATGATCTGCCGGGTAAGGACCAGGCATTATTTATACTGGGCAGACTATACAAGGAATCCGGCAATACCGAGAAGGCCGGGGACTATTTAATTAAAGCCGCAGAGGCTTACCCGGTGCTGAAGGATTATGCGCTGAAATTACTGACGGATATATACCTTGATTCCAAAAAATATGAGGAAGCGGTCCGGACCGCGCGGCAGATTAACAATTCACTGCTGCTGCCATATGCCGGACAGTCGGAAATTACTGCCTTAATGGCATTAAACAGGGAAGATGAAGCAGGAGCGGCGCTTGTCAACTATATAGAAAGATATCCGAGAGACTGGGACAGGAAGTTGTCCCTTGCGAGGCTTCTGAAGAAAAAAGGTGAAACTGCCGGGGCGGTCGGTCTCCTGAAAAATATCTATCTGAATGCTACTCCCTTATCGCAAGAGGCGTTAGGGGAGCTGAGGCAGTTGAAGGCTGACAGGTTTACGGGGAAAGATCTTCTGGAAAGGGCGGCCAATCTCTATAAAAACAACAATTATAAAAGGGCGGAATCTACATACAAAGAAGCCCTCGGCATAGTGGCTGATATCGAGAGGGATGAGACCATGTTATTGATCGGCAGGTGCCAGTTTATGCAGAAGCATTATGGTGAGGCTGCAAAGACTTTTGAGAGGATTAAAACACCTGAGGGCATGTACTGGCTGGCGCAGGTGTTTTACCGGCGCAATGATGAAGGGGGCTTTGAACGTGTCAAAAAAGAATTTGAACTGGCATATCCCGAAAACCATCTGCTCGCGCTTTTATTCCTGATGGATGCGGATGAGTTGAGAAGGAAAGGCCGGTCCGGTGAAGCTGAAAGTAATTACAGAAGCGTGCTTGACAGGTTCCCTGAAAGAGCTGAAGACGCGCTATGGGGACTGGGCTGGCTTAGTTATATTTCCGGCAATTATAAAAATGCGAATGACTACTTTTCACGGCTGTCTTCGTATGCCAACAGCAAAGACTACTATAAATATCTGTTCTGGAGGGCTAGGAGCCAGGAGAAGCTTGCAGAGAAATGCAGCACTGCATCTGCGGACCGGGCAGCGGAGAGTGATGACGATATATGCAAGCTGAAGGACCGGGATTTTTTCCGGGGGCTCCCCTCGAATGAGAGCTATTACGGATATCTGATTAAACTGAGGTCATCTGATCATGCGCCTGAGAAGATCGAACTTAATGGGCCTGTACAACCCGAAGGAGATGTCTATGAAAGGATTGCGGTGTTGTCATTTCTCGGGATGAAAAGCGAGGCGCTGGCGGAGATACTCGATTCTTTCAACAAGGCACAGACACTCCAGGAGTCCTTGTATTTGAGTCATATGGCGTTGAAGCTGGAAGCATATAAGGAAGTCATCGCATTTGCCGAGCCGAAGAATGACCGGGAATTGCTCCCCTATTCATATCCCCCTGCATATTGGGACACAGTCAGGCGGGCGGCAGATTCCAATAACCTGGATGCATTTCTCATAGCCGCTCTGATCCGGGAGGAAAGCCGATTTGATCCGGACGTGGTTTCGTGGGCCGGCGCAGTAGGCCTTATGCAGCTTATGCCTTCTACTGCCAACAGTCTGAAGAAGGAAATAAAAATATCCCTCAAAGACCGTTCACAACTGAAGGACCCCCAAAAGAACATTTTATTGGGATCATATTATTTGTCGCAGCTTATAAGCGAATTTAAGGAGCTTCCCCTTGCAATTGCCGCATACAACGCCGGCAAATACAAATTGAGGCAATGGATGTCCCGGTTTAATAGTGAGGACCTTGCAGAATTTACGGAAAACATCCCGTACAAGGAAACAAGAAAATATGTGCAAAGGGTATTAAAGAGTTATTGGCAGTACCGCGCGGTAAACGGACTGCCGGTCAGCAATAGCGGGCTAATCGCAGAGAGGTAACATATTTTTGCCGGGGAAAGATTTTGTCTTGTTAAAATGTGCTCCTGATATGTAATAATAGAGCGCCGTGTGATTATGTTTTCCCAGTGAAAGGTCTGAATATCCACTCTCGAACAGGGTTTACTTTTCAGATTGGTTTTGATAAGTTACAAGCTAATGCAACAGGGCACTTTTAATTTTTTCAAGGAGGGATCATCTGTGGACAAGATACAGATGCTGGAAGAGAAGATAACGAAGGTCATTGATAAGATCAGGGCATTGACTGATGAAAATTCAGTTTTGAACGAAAAAGTTTCCAGTCTTCAGGAAGAACTTGACATCAAAGACGCGGAGTTGACGGCTGTCAAACAGGAGTTAAGGAATGTAGATGTCCTGAAGACCGATATTGACAAGCTCCACAGCGAGCGTGAGAAGGTCAAGTCTCAGGTCGAGACACTTATCAAGGAACTTGAGTCTGTAGAGCTTTAATCAATGTCCGCGGTCTTTGCAAGGTCCGCGGCGTAATCAGGTGAAGACGATGCGATCAATTGAAGTACAGATACTGGGGCAGAGTTATGCTATCAAGACCGATGATGATGAAGCATATATTAAGTCCCTTGCCCGGTATGTTGATGAAAAATTAAAAGAAATATACAGTGTCGCTCCCAATATCAGCCAGACAAAGGCGACCGTCATGGCGGCCTTTGGAATAGCTGATGAGTTATTCAAGCTCAGGATTGAACACGAAGACATGGACAGGATCATAGAGGAAAAGACAAAGATCCTTTCAGGCCTGCTCGATTGATAAGACAAGCGGGAAGTAAGAAGTGAGAAATTAAATACATACGGTCTAATGTTATTCATGATTATTCGGATTCAAATTCCCAGGCATTTTCAGAAAGGTAAGAATAAGTGGAAGAGATCAACGAGCTCATTCAGGAAAGAATAAATAAACTCAACAAGCTCAGGGATTCCGGCATTGACCCTTACGGTACGTCATTTGCCGTAAAGGACAGGGCCGCGGAAATTATCAGCCGTTTTGGAGAATTGAGCAAGGAGGAGCTTGAGGCAAGAAATGAGACATGCGCCATAGCGGGCCGTATCATTTCGTTCCGCAAGTTCGGCAAGACGGCTTTTTCTCACATCCAGGACGCCTCAGGCAGGCTCCAGGTTTATTTCAGCAAGGAGATTATTAACGACAGCGCGGACGTTTTCAAAAACCTCGATATCGGAGACATAATCGGGGTCAGAGGCCTGCTGTTCAGGACCAGGACAGGGGAGCTTACCGCCCAGGTGACCGAATTTCAGATGCTCTCCAAGTCGTTGAGGCCATTGCCGGAAAAATGGCACGGTTTAAAAGACATCGAGACCCGCTGCAGGCAGCGCTACGTGGACCTGATCGTCAACCCGCATGTTAAGGAGCTTTTTACAAAGCGCAGCAGACTGGTCCATTCGGTCCGTAAATTTTTTGATAACAAAGGTTTTCTGGAAGTGGAAACCCCGATGATGCACCAGATACCGGGAGGCGCGACCGCCCGTCCATTCAAGACACACCACAATGCCCTGGGCCTCGATCTCTACCTGAGGATAGCGCCTGAGCTTTATCTGAAAAAACTCCTGGTCGGCGGTTATGAGAAGGTCTATGAGATTAACAAGAATTTCAGAAATGAAGGGATATCGGCAAAACATAATCCTGAGTTTACGATGCTTGAATTCTATATATCCTTTAAGGACTACAAGTATTTAATGGGATTTACCGAGGACCTTATTACCTATTTATGCCAGGAGATAAACGGGGACCTTCACGTGCCCTTTGGCGATGATTCGGGACCTGATAAAGCTGAGATAATCGATTTTACTCCGCCCTGGACACGGCTGAGGATGGTTGACGCCATGGAGCAGCATGGTGTTAATCCGGCTGTCTTTCAGAGCCGGGAAAACGCCCTTGAGTTTGCCGCAAAGAAGGACATCGATGTGGGCAAGAATGCGGGTCTCGGAAAGATACTGGATGAAATATTCAAGAAAAAGGTCGAGCCCTATCTTATCCAACCGACTTTTATTACGGACTACCCTGTGGAGCTTTCCCCTCTTGCAAAGAGGATAAAAGACGCTCCGGGATTTGTGGAGAGATTTGAGCTGTTTGTAGGCGGCAGGGAAATCGCCAATGCATTTTCAGAACTCAATGATCCCATAGACCAGAGGGGAAGATTCCAGGAACAGGTGGAGGCCCGGGACCAGGGGGATGAAGAGGCCGGCTTTATGGACGAAGACTTTGTAAGGGCGCTTGAATACGGCATGCCCCCGGCTGCCGGAGAAGGCATAGGCATTGACAGGTTGTTTATGCTTCTGACCAATACCCATTCAATAAGGGACGTCATATTGTTTCCGCACCTGAGACCAGAAAAATGAACATAAGATGAACTTACCTTACCAGTTCTTTACAGCCCTCCGGTACTTCAAGTCAAAAAAGAAACACAGCGGCATATCGATCAACACGGTGATTTCCATTGCCGGTGTCGCGCTCGGCGTTATGACATTGATTACAGTGCTGGCCGTGATGAGCGGGTTCCATGAAGACCTTCAGACAAAGATCCTCGGAGTTAATTCCCATATCGTAACGCTTAGCTTTGAGGGGAAGGTCAGGGACTATGAAGCAATCAGGCAGAAAATCAGCGGCGTCAACGGCGTGGTTGATTCCGCGCCCTTTATCTACGGCCAGGTCATGCTCAGGTCCGGAAACAGGGCCCAGGGCATCATTGTCAGGGGGATCGACCCTGTTGTCGGGACAGTGACGACAGGCATACTTGAAAACCTCAAGGAAGGCAGCATTAAGGACCTGGGAGACGATACCGCAGTACCGGGAATAATAATCGGCAGGGAGCTGTTGAGAAACCTCGGTTTATTCGTCGGGGACGAGCTTGAAATGATCTCCCCCATAGGCGAGATGGGACCTCTCGGCATGATGCCCAAGATGAAAAAATTCAAGGTGACGGGCTATTTCGAGGCAGGGATGTATGAGTATGACTCAAATCTCGCTTTTATAAATATCAAACAGGCCCAGAAGTTTTTCAGCTTTGATGATACCGTTACCGGCATCGAAGTTAAAATAACCGATCTTTATAATTCAAAGGAGATGGCCGAAAAAATCGAGCAATCACTCGGTCCGCCTTATTATACGAGGGACTGGATGCAGATGAACAGAAATCTTTTTTCCGCTCTTAAGCTTGAAAAGATAGTAATGTTTGTCATACTCACGCTGATAATCCTTGTGGCCTCATTTAATATCATCAGCAACCTCATCATGATAGTAATTGAAAAGGGCAGGGAGATAGCGATCATGAAGGCCATGGGAGCGACGAACAGGGGAATCATGACGATCTTTATGGTCCACGGACTTATCATAGGCATTACAGGCACAGTCATCGGCGTGGCCGGCGGGTACGGGCTTTGCCGTCTTTTAAAGACATATAAGTTCATAAACCTCCCGGCGGATGTGTATTATCTCAGTTATCTTCCGGTGAAGATGAGCCTGTTCGATTTTACTGTTGTACCGGCAGCGGCCATTCTCATAACATTTATGGCCACCCTGTATCCGTCCTGGCAGGCCGCAAAGCTGGACCCTGTGGAGCCGCTGAGATATGAGTAGAAAAAACATGAAAGACAAAAGACCGATATGGCGGTGAAGAAATGTTCAAATTAATATTCAGGACAGTCATCATCGTGGTATTTCTGATTTTTGTGACGGTTGCTTTGGGCTTATGGAAGGGCGGGGAGCCTTTCAGATATTTTGGAGAAGGGGTCACCGTAGTGGGGAAATCAATCATAGGGTTCGGGGATTTTGTTGATGAGTTTAAATCGGGAAACAATAAATATCGCAAGAAATACGATAAGGTCAAAGACATTATTAAAAACGATGACGAAGGGCCAAAGGCCAGGAAAGAAAAATAGATGGGGCCGTTGATAAGTGTAAGGGACCTGAATAAAACCTATTCCATTCCAGGGCGGAGCCTTCATATATTAAAAGACATATCTTTTGATATTCAAAGAGGAGAACTGGCCGCGCTTATGGGTCCTTCCGGTGTAGGCAAGAGCACATTGCTTCATATACTGGGGACGCTGGACAGGCCGACGTCAGGGACCGTATTGTATGAAGGCAGTGACGTGTTTAAACTCAGACATGACGCGTTGGCCGGTTTCAGGAGCAAGTCAATCGGTTTTATCTTTCAGTTTCATCATCTCCTCCCGGAGTTCAATACTATCGAAAACGTCGTAATGCCGGCCCTCATAGCAGGCGTAAGTTTTAATGAGGCGGAGAAAAAAGCCGCACACCTGCTGACTGAGGTCGGGCTTTCAGAAAGACTGTATCACCGGCCAGGGGAACTGTCAGGCGGGGAGCAGCAGAGGGTGGCTGTTGCAAGGGCGCTCATGCTCGATCCAAAGGTTGTGCTGGCTGATGAGCCCACAGGGAACCTTGATACCCAGACAGGCGATGACCTGTTCAGTCTGATGAGGGGATTGAACGCAAAGGGAATTACCTTCATCATTGTCACCCACAATGAGACCCTTGCATCCCAGTGCGGAAGGATTATCAGGATGAAAGACGGTATGCTTGTTTAGAAGCGAATAAGACATTATTTAGATTGAATAATGAACCATCTTTCCGATGACACGTTTGAAGTATTCCTTTCCAATTTACACAAGCAGAATGAAATTGACTTGCGCAATATCACGTTCATTGACCCCTTTGGCATGGTGGGGATACTAGAGGCGGGCAGATACCTTGATGCGGAGGGTATGCGGAAAACGCTGCTGCTCCCGGAATCCGATGACGTGCTGAGATATCTTGAGAGGATGGATTTTTTCAGATACGCCGGACGCTTTTATAATATCGCCTCCGGGCCGCCGGAACTGTCTGATAAATTCCTGAGGAATCCGCAGTCTGACGTCCTGCTTGAAATCACTCCTATTGAGAAATCGGACGATATCCATTTTATCGTGGGCAAGGTCAAAAAGCGGGCACATGCGATCCTTGAAAAGCATCTCCATTACAATGAGCGCGCCATTGGAGGTTTTATCGTCGCCCTTTCCGAAGTATGCCAGAACATCATCGAGCACAGCGAAAATACGGGCTTTGTCGGGATACAGAAGTACCGTTTTCAAAAACGCGAGAAGAATGTCGTAAAGATCGCGGTGATGGACCTTGGAATAGGGTTCAGGGAATCCCTGTCCGAAAGGTTCTCTGCGGCAAATGATCTTGAGGCCATTGAAAAGGCGCTGATGTTCGGTTTTTCGAGGCACAGGGATGAAGGCAGGGGACACGGGCTTGCAGCTGTCAGAAGATTTATCGGACAGTGGAATGGTAAAATTACTATCCGGTCCGGGACCGCAATGTTCTCAATCATCCCGGACTGGGCGTGGGGAAAAGAGAGGGAGAAGAACCTGACTTATTTCCCTGGCGCCCAGATAATCATAATGCTGCCGGAGGTTTGAACGAGAGACGTAGGGGCGAGGTCGCCTCGCCCTGCATATTAAAAGACATGAATAAAACCACACAAGACAGCGCTCAACCTGAAACAAAGGCAGAGATAGCCCAAGAGTTTAAGGCGGCATTTGACTTGGTCTCTCCCTTTATCGAGAAGCATACATCAATAGTCTGCCCTGATTGTGAGAAGGTGTGCTGTATTGACAAGCATGGCCGCTACGATGAAAATGACCTTGCCTTCCTGAACGCCCTTGGGGCAAAGACGCACCATGACCTGCCGGACCGTGAAGAGACGGACCCATGCAGGTTTCTGAATGAAAAGGGCTGTTCATTAGCAAGATGGGAAAGGCCGTTCCGCTGTACTCAATTCTTTTGCAATCCTTTACTGAAGAGCCTGGAAAACGACAACGCCAAATTGTACAGGACCTTTGTGGAGTATCTGCAATATCTTATTTCAGTCAGGCAGAGGCTTTTGGATGAGGCGGGCGAATAATCCGCTCAGGATGTGTGTAGATGTTGCATCTCTTTCCCCGCATAAAGCCGACCATTGTGATTCCGCATTTATCTGCAATATCAACCGACAGTGCAGTCGCGGCTGCCCGGCTTACTACAATCGGGATTCCCCATCTGGAGCATTTTGAAGCCATTTCCGAAGACAGCCTGCCGCTTACAAAGAGGATTTTGTCGGTAAGAGGTACCTGTTCGAGAAAGCAAAAGCCGATGGCCTTGTCCACTGCATTGTGCCTCCCGATATCTTCCGCGACCACGAGAATATATTCGCCGTCTGATACTGCGGCGCTGTGTATGCAGCCGGTCTGATCATAGAGGCTGGATTTCTTCTGGAACTCGTGAAAGAGCTCCCTCAGCTTATCAATGCCGATAACGACCCCGTTGCCTGAAATCCTTTCCGCGGCCGGCCTGTCAAAGGTGACTCCCCCGACACACCCTGAGGTTATCGTTGCGCCCTCCAGGGAGACCTCGCCTTCTGCCGGTATATCAACAAGGATCTCATCCGCGTACTGGATTGTCATCCTCTCAGCGCACCAGTTGCCCTGGATGATCCCTTCGGTCATCATAAAACCCACGACGAGTTCCCTGACCATGATCGGGCTGCAGTAGAGTTTCAGCGCTTCTTTACCGTTGACCGAGATGCGAAGTCTCTTTTCTTCAGCGATGATGTCTTCGGTCTGTGAGTTGTGGGTCTCTGTGATTTTAATGATGTTTCTTTTTCTATGGCTCTGCATTACTGCTCATACACCGCCTTCCCCATATCGCTAACGCCATATCCGCCAAGGGAGAGGACAGATGACCTGAATTCGTTATCGGATGTGATTATCTGAAGCAGGGCCTGAAGCATCGGCATGCCGAGGTGCTCTTTCTTTATCAGGAGGTCATATCTCTCATTGGCAATGGGGATGAACTCAAGGCCCAGTGCGATGGCAGCGGTAAGTATGCCCATCCCCGTGTCGGTGGCTCCTGACATGACAGCGGAAGCGATGCCCATGTGGGTGAATTCTTCCTTGTCGTAGCCATTGATATTCTCGCGGGCCATGTTTTTGTCGCGCAGGCATTTATCGGTCAGAAGCCGGGTGCCTGAGCCGGGCTGTCTGTTGATGAAGACAACGTCGTCTCTCATGAGGTCCTCAATGCTTTTTATATTTTTCGGGTTCCCTTTCCTGACAATCAGCCCCTGCTCCCTGTAGGCGAGATTGATGAGTTTAAGCGGGACGTCTTTGAGGAATTTATTGATGTATGCGATATTGTACTCGCCGCTTTGTTCGTCAAGCAGGTGTGTGCCTGCAACATGCGCCTCGGATTTCTTTATCGCCATGATGCCCCCCATCGAGCCTACATGCGCGGAGGACATGCTGTATGACGGGAATTTCTTTTTCAGGTAATTTGCGAGCACATCGAGCGCGTTGTCATGGCTGCCGATGCAGACAACAGTGTTCTCTATCTCGCCCTTTGAGCGGAGCAGCTTTACGTCAATTTCGGTCCCTGCTGCAATGCCCTCGCTCATTGCTGGGACCTGCACGATGCCATCTGCGCGCTGAAGCGTCATAAGGGCGCCCGCGCCTCTTCCAACTGGTGTTGCGATGAAATTTTCGCCGACCTTCCCGACTTTAACACGGAGGAACTCCTCATGCCCGATAGAAGAGGCCACGTGTCTTGAAAGCATTGCCTTCATGGTTTCAGCTTCTGCGGGCTCAATTCCAAGCAGACGGCATATTAGAGGCCTCCCGAAAAATTCAAATGTCATGTGCGCAGCAACCGGATATCCGGGCAGTCCGATAACAGGCTTGTTGCTTATGCTTCCGAGTAAAACAGGTTTGCCGGGCTTGATATTTATCCCATGGACCAGCACTGTCCCGAGGTCTTCCACTGCATTGGGGGTAAAGTCTTTGGTGCCGGCTGATGCGCCTGCCAGGACCACAACCAGGTCGCTGCTGACGGAGGCGTCAAGAATCTTTTGCTTAAGAAGTTCCTTGTTATCCTGAACAACTTCAGTCCTCCTGAATTCCCCTCCCCATTGAATGACGAGATTGCCTATCATGTAGCTGTTTGAATCGATGATATTGCCGGTCTTAAGCGGTGCGCCCGGCTCCACAATTTCATTGCCTGTGGGAATGACGGTCACAACGGGTTTGCGCCTGACCATGATTTTATGGTTTCCGCCTGAAAGCATCGCGCCGATATCAACGGGGCGGATGACATGATTTTCAGGGAGTATCAGTTCTGTCTGCACTATGTCTTCGCCGACAGGCCGGATGTGTTTATAGGGCGTGACCGCCTCTGTTATCTCAATGCAGTTATCAACGAGATTGATCTCTTCGATCATAATGACCGCGTTGAACCCGGTGGGAATAGGGTCTCCGGTGTTGACCGCGACTGCCTGTTCATGGAGTTTCAGACGGACCGGATTTGTCTCGGACGCGCCGAAGGTCTCAATGAAGCGTACCGCGTATCCGTCCATTGCGGAGGCATGACAAAAGGGAGATGATATCTTCGCCTGTACCGCTTCCGCGGTCACCCTGCCGAGCGAATCGACGACCGGGATTTCCTCAGGACCCAGCGGTTTGAAGGCGCTGATGAACTCAAGCCAGATTTTGAATGCTTCCTCAAGTGATATGTTTGTCTGATAAATTCGTCTGGTGAAAATCAATTGGCTCCCTCTCTTTCCGTAAGGGTGGGTGACCCGGTCCCTATGTATTAAACAACCTTACCTCAACCTCTTCGCCTTCGTAAATTCCCGACTTCTTCATCGGGACAATAACGATTCCGTCCGCCTGCACGAGCGTGCGTATAAGGCCTGACTTTCCCAAAACAGGGATTGCCCACAACGCACCGTTACGCCTCTCAACATATACCCGCAAATGTTCTTCCCTGCCGATTGCAGATGAAAGGTTCCTGCTGAACAATGCCCTGACTATACGGCGGGAGGGGAGGGCCGGCTTCTGTATTTCGCCTGATAATCTTATCAACAATGGTTCGATGAAAGTCTCAAAACTGACTGTTATCGCAGCCGGATGCCCGGGAAGACCGAATACAGGCTTGCCATCGACTATCCCCCCGATCACCGGTTTGCCGGGCTTCATCGCTACCCCGTGAAAAAGCACACCCGGGGAGCCGAGTTCATTTATGACCCTTGCCGTATAATCCGCGACACCGACAGAGCTGCCGCCTGTAATAAGAAGCATGTCTGACTCGTTCAGGGCCTGCTTCACGGCTTCTCTCAATACATCGAGATCATCTTTGATGATCCCTTTTTTAAGGGGAACAGCCTGGCATGCAGAGATCATGCCGGCAAGATTATATGAATTAATGTCCCGCACCTCGCCGATGGATATCGGCTTATCAGCAGGCACAACCTCATCGCCTGTAGAAATAATCGCAACCACGGGCTTTACGTACGCTTCAATTTCAAGAATGCCGAGTCCCGCAAGTGCCCCGATGTCCTGGGGTCTCAGCCTGTGTCCTGCCTTTAAAATGACCTCGCCCTTTTTTACGTCTTCATCGAACATGATGACGTTTTCACCCGGTGAGACGGTCTTCATGACCTCGACCATTTCATTGTCAAGACGGCTGGTGTTCTCAAACATCACAATCGCGTCCGCACCTTCAGGGAGCATCCCGCCTGTAGGGATCTGACATGTCTCGCCGCGCCGCAATTTGATTTCAGGTCTCTGACCCATCAGCACCTGGCCTTTTATCTGAAGGTAAACCGGCATCGTGTCGGACGCGCCGAAGGTGTCAGCGGAATTGACCGCATAGCCGTCCATGGTGGAGCGGTTGAATCCGGGGAGGTTTTCAGGAGAGGCAACGTCCTGGGCAAGGACCCTCCCGAATGCATTCTCAATAGGTATGAGTTCAATACCGGTGATGCCGAGCTTCTGTTTGTTTAGAAGCATCAGTGCGTCTTCTACCGTTATAGCATTGTCTCTTCCGAGCAGGTCTTTCATTTGATTTTTAATCTTAGTTGCAACCCCCTTTTTATAAAGAGAGTGTTTTCAATCTCCTCATTTAAAGAGGGGACCAGGTGAGATGAAATATAATACCTGAATTGAGAGGGTTTGTGGTGAAAAAGTTAATACTATTTCACGGCACATCCGGCGTTTTTACGACGGTCAGCTCGCTGCTATAGTCTCCAGTTCCTCAACCTTTTACTAGTGACAATACCTGACCCTGATGCCTGTAAACATATTTATATTTCGCAATTATCTGATGGCTATATCACTGCACCAACTCCATCAGCTTTCCATAGCTATCAACAACGTCATATTTGACCTGGTCAGAAGTGATCTTGGCAAAGAATTTTCTGGCGCAATTTATTTTTGATTTTTCAACTTCACGGAGATCCATGGTTGACATAGAGCCTTTGGTTTCGGCGATGAAGTAGATGTGTTTTACCTTGCCCGCCTCGAAAGCAATGGCCCAGTCCGGATTGTAGTTGCCGACAGGGGTTGGGATAAAGAAACTTTTAGGGAGCTTGGCGTATACAACGACTTCAGTGCTCTTATCGAGTTCTGTGACGAAAGTGCGCTCGTTCTTGGAATCTGTAAATACGTAGTCATAGATATGTCGGTCGGCTTTGAAGGCTTTACTGAAGTCTTCTCTTTGCTTTTCCTGGGTGAAGATATCAATATGGTGTGTATCATCAAGAGGGTCGTAGGTCAGGTGCTCGACGATCACGGTGGCCTTTTGCTCGTTCATTATTCGCGCGGCCTTCAGAATAAAGTCTTCGGGATTGGTTTTGTACTGGTTGAAAACAGCCAGGTTGATGCCCTTGATAATGTTAGCGATTGTGCTTCGGGTCAGATGTGTTTCCTCAGCCAGTTTTCCGATGAGGTCGTACATAACCGCTGAATGAATCGAGTTTGAGTGATAGGCAGTTTCGCTTTCCTTCACCTCAAAGGCTTCGCCCTGCTTTAATGATTCATACGTAGTTTGGTCGGATTGTTCGCCCCTCTCAATCCTGTATTGAAGGGGGCTGACTTTTAGTTCCTTATCAATTGCTGATACACATTTATTGATCAGCTCCTCTGTCTCAAAATGTACCGTATAGGCGGCCTTACGATTGATGCGGTTCCAGAGTTCCTGAAATTCTTTCTTTTCAAAGTTTGCACTCAACGGGTTTGTTTTGGCTTTTCGGTCATCTCCGATCTCAGGCATCTGTGCATCGCTAAAGACACTGTCGATAAGTTGAAATACCTCTTTAGCATGGGGTACTAGCTCCGGGGGAAGTTCTGCAAGCTGACCTTCCTTCTTTGCATCGTGATACTCCTGAGTGATTCTGTCGTCATCGTCAGTGTATTCATTTCTCAGAAGATATTTATATATCTGCTTTGCCATCTTTGCGTCTACCTCTACATCACCTTCTGCTGTCTTGAGAACTTTACCGGTAAAATACGCCTCATCAGCGATACGTGGTCGAGCGGAGAGAGATTCGCTGATGTCACGTTGAAGTGCGGTTACAAAATCTTTATAACTTTCACTTGCAACGACCGTTAGGACATTTACCTCATGCACAGTTGACGGGTTATCCATACGGTCCCCGGCCTGGTTGACTGATATACGCATTCCACGACCGACTTCCTGACGGCGGGAGATAGTATTGTCACTGTGCTTCAGGGTGCATATTACGAAGACATTGGGATTGTCCCATCCTTCTCGAAGCGCAGAGTGAGAGAATATAAACCTGACCGGCTCATCCAGTGACAGCAGTCTTTCCTTGTCTTTAAGGATCAAGTCGTATGCGTCAACATCATCAGCTTCAGTGGACTTTACTCCGGTTACAGGATCAATAAGGCGCTTACTTTTCTTGTCAATTGAGAAATAACCGTTATGTGTCTTTGACGTTGATATGCCCTTGAGATAGCGATTGTAGGGAGTGTCTTCCAATAGCGGAAATTCATTCAGGTAATTGTTGTACTCCTCTTCAAATATCTGAGCGTACTCTCCCGGGATTTCTCCATCGTCATCATAGCGGCGATATTTAGCAACTTCGTCAATAAAAAAGAGCGACAGAACTTTAATCCCTTGATTGAACAAGACCTGTTCTTTCTCAAAGTGGGATCTAATGGCTTCCCTAATCTGAATGCGGCGCAGGGCCAATTCGTTTACATCCCCTGTTGCCTCGCCTGCCTTTATTTCCTTGCCGTTTGTAAAACTAACGGTGTTTGTGTTGCCATTAATATCCGCAATGACAAATCCTTTGTACTGGTTAAGACCATCTGATTTATCAAAGAGATTGTCGTTCTTGCCCAGCTTGCGCATCACTCGCTTGATGCCGCTGGCCTGTTTAATCTCCATCTCCATACAGGCAACCGGAGGTTTGCTTGTAGAGACTTCAATTGATTCAAGATATAAATATGCATTCGTGCCGCTCAACCCCTTCACGGACACTCCACGAACAGCGATTTTCTTGACCAGCTTCTGATTATAGGCATCCAGTGCGTCAAGCCGGTGGATCTTGTTGTATTCGGTCCTGTGTGTAGCGGAGTAGCGCAGGATCGTCAGAGGATTGAATTCCCTGAGAGACTCCAGTGTCTTTTTGCCTTCCATCTTCTGCGGCTCATCGAGGATAAGAATAGGGTGATTACTCTTGATAACATCAATAGGACGGCGTGACTGAAAATCATCCAGCTCTTCGTAGATGCGTCTGGCATCTTTACCCCTGGCATTGAAGGCCTGTACATTGATGATCATCACGTTAATCCCCGCGTCAGAGGAAAAACTCTCCAGGTTGTGCAGCTGCTTTGAGTTATAGATAAAAAAGCGGGTCCGCTTGCCATACTCTTCCAGAAAATGTTCAGCAGTGATTTCAAGGGACTTGTGAACACCCTCGCGGATAGCAATGCTCGGCACGACTATAATGAACTTGCTCCAGCCATAGCGCTGATACAGTTCAAACATCGTCTTGATGTAACAATAGGTTTTCCCTGTGCCGGTTTCCATCTCGATATCAAGGTTGATCGGACAGACCTTGTTGCTGACCAGTGCGGTGGAGATCGGCAGGTTCTGTCGGCGCTGAACTGTCTGAATGTTTTTTAGCACCTGTGTGTGCGAGATGGCGATATCATTATTTTTGAACCCAGACTCATCCAGCATTGTCTGCTGTCCACCGGCTTCGATCCGCCCGGGATCAATGCGGTATTTGATGCCGCTGCTATTTGGCTGCCCGGCAAAGCAGTCAATGACCGCCTCTACTGCATCTGTCTGATATTGCTGTTTTTTGAATTTAAGCTTCATTCCAGATCTCTTTTAGTAATTATTATATCCCTGTGAATTTTTCCTTTTATTGCATTTCCTGCCAGAATCGCCAAGTTAATGCCAACTAATCGCCAAGTTGCTTAAGAACATAATGGGCATTCATGCCTTTACCGCACACTTCAATTTTCCTTGCCTTGTGCAAATAATATGCAATAGATGTGCAATTAGTGCAATTAATGTGCAATAACATAATAAGAGCCTTTCCCCTTCTTATTGCTTGGTATAAGAATGCCTTTTTGAACCAAATTAGCCAAGTCATTAGTTGCTGTATTTCTGAAGCATTCATTTAAAGCTTGATATTCCTTATTCGTTATCTTCCCTCTTTCTTTGACATGCTTCACTGCCTTTAGCTGCCGCTCATTCAGTCCGATTTTCTCAAGCACACTTTCAGTAAAAATGTCCCGTGCAAGGATAGACCTGAACTCAACCCCCCGGATTGATCTGAACTCAGGTTCCGGCAGTCCCTGCTTTCTGCACTGTTTGACCATCTCAAGTATGCCTGATCCCGCTTTCTGGATATAATCCGCGAGATAAAGGACACCTGCCAGCAGTGGATTATTGGGATATGATGTATGCGGCTTTTTAAGGTCTTCAAGGCTTAACTGATTGGGCAGACTGCCTGAGTTCCATATCTCAAGGCGGTCCGTGAAGACCATTACCTGTACGCCTGCCGTAGTATTGTAATCTCTGTGAGCAACCGCGTTTACAATCGCTTCGTGGATCGCAAACACCGGGACTTCATAAAGTCTCTTCACCTGTGCCGTATGCTCCTGCTGTACGACAGGAAGCCTGATGGCATCAAGAACGAATGCAACTGATTTATCTATCTGTTCAAAAATGTCTCCGTTGTAAATATGATACGAACTGAACGGCTTTTCCACCTCAGTGCCGGGCAGCTGTATGCACTTGACCTCTGCCTGAAGGAAGAACTTGTGCGGGTCCTTGCCGAACAAAAGGATAGCGGAATTAGTCGGCTTCCCGGATTTCAGCAGGTTAAGGTGAACAAGTACGTCTTTCACCGGCGTATCAGTCTCAAGGGGGAAGTTTCGCTGATTTCTTGCAGTCCGGAGAAATCTCTTCACCTTATCTGCATCTATATCACTAATGCCGGCGTCCTCACAGACAGAGCTGTCAAAGGCCTGTCTTCCCACAATTCCTTTTTCACGCAGAAAATCAATGAGACTTTCATATATGCGATTCTTTAATTCAGGGACATTATTAAACCGTTTATATGTATACCCCTCTTCCCCATCTTTAATCTCAGTGATTAACTGTCTGAGTTGCTTATCACGCTTCCTGTCGTCCGCGCCCTTAAAGTAAACCAGTATGTCCTTGTCTGCTTTGCGGGCTTCACGGAATTCCAGTTCTGTTGCTGACATGCCATCCCCGGAGACCGTGCCATATTCATTGCCAAATATTCCAAGATAGATATCACACTTGCGTACTTCTTCAGTATATGCAGTTTTGGCAGATTTACTCTTTGCAGGAGCATCTTCAAACAAGAAAACCCTGAAGTATTCCTTGAGCAGGACATTTTCAGCGATTAAGTCTTTTACGGCAACCCGTTCTTCTTTTAATTCTTTCTGGACCCCGCTGACAAATATCTTATATTTCATTTAATAATAATCCACGAGTGCTCTGATTTTATAATTCTTCCTTCATAATTCATACTTCTAAATCACCTTAACCTCAGTCCCCGGTGATATGAGTTTGAATATCTGCTCAACATTGATCTTCACACTGTCGCTGACAAAGCCAGAGTCGCGGAATACTGCGCGCAGTGGTTTTCGCGCGGCAAGTTCTTTGACCATCTCCTCGCTGATGTCAGATTCAAAGCATGCGGCCAGGGCGTTTTCATCGACAAAGAAGACGGCCTTTCCGCCAATGGTTTCCTGCGTAATAGAGAGGGACAGATCAACACCCCAGTCGAGCAGGACCTGAAAGAGTAGATCCTCGGATGTGCGGTCTTCGCGGATGTTACCGGCATAGTCGAAAAGGTCATCCTGTTTAACAGCATCAGGAGAGTAATAAACATCCTTCATGTTAGAGCTATCGACTTTTAGGACGCGGAAGCCGGTGTCTAAATTATGAAGTATGAGGGATGAAGTATGAGTTTTATCGTCCAGTATCTTTGTCTGTTCTTCATACTTCATACTTCCTAATTCATCCTTTATTTTCTTCCCCGCACGGCGAATGCGTTCTTTGCCGATCTCAGCGATAGTCTTGTAGCCAGCCTTAAAGGCTTCGCTCTTTTCATCGCATGGTTCGTCAAGCTGTACCATGATGAATTTGCGCTTGCCGCCGTCTTTGGCATTTAGTTGCATGACTGCATGGGCGGTTGTACAGGCGCCAGAGAAGAAGTCGAGGATGATATCGCTCTTTCCTGTCGCTAAGTTCAACATTCGACTAATCAATCTAGTAGGCTTAGGGTTGTTGAATACATCTCCCGCACCTAGAAGTTCTTTTGCTTCTTTTGTTGCTTCTTGATTATGACCTACTTCATCATTAGGCCACCAAGTCCAAGCCATCATTCCATCAGATTCAGACAAGAATCTCTTAAGTCGAGGACGGTTATTTCCAGAAGCCCCAAACCAAATTCGGCCATCAGTTTGTAGTTTTAAAAATGTGCTCTCTGCCAGAGCCCAACAGCGACCTTCAGGGGGGTCGTATACAGTACCTGTAGGTGTTTTAATTTTATAAAATTGACTTGGCGTTGCATGACCGGTTTGTCCAGTAAGGTTCTCTGATGACCATGGTCCACGCGGATCATTATCGGGATTCTTGTATGAGGCTTTTCGGGATTCCTTTAGAGGGAGTTTATTAAGTGTTGGTCTAGCAAAATCAACAGACCTGGCATACACTAAAAGGTAATCATGTCCAGGACTTAAATTTGCACGCGAATCCGGAGCTGTCCTTTTCTGCCAAACTATGGAAGCAACAAAATTAGTCTCACCAAAAATTTCATCACATATTCTTTTCACATTCGCTTGTTCCCCATCATCAATACTAATAAATATAACCCCATCTTCCCTCAATAAATTCCTCGCCAACTTCAACCTTGGATACATCATACTAAGCCAGTCCGAATGAAACCTCCCATTAGCCTCAGTGTTGGCTACCATCCGATTTCCAACCTCATCCTTCTGGTTAGACCGCTGAAAATATGTCTCCGTGTCTTCCGTGAAGTCATCATCATAAACAAAATCATTCCCAGTGTTATAAGGCGGATCAATATAGATCATCTTCACCTTATTCAGATAAGTCTCCTGAAGTAGCTTAAGCGCGTCAAGGTTATCTCCTTCAATAAAGAGGTTCTGTGTAGTATCAAAATCCACACTCTCCTCGCGACAGGGCCTGAGTGTCTTTGCAATAGGCGCATTGGCAGCAAGCAGGGCTTCCCGCTTGCCCGGCCAGTTGAGCTGATAGCGCTCACGCGGGCCGTCCACTACTGATGTGGAGAGTTCCTGACGGAGCTGGTCAAAGGCTATGGCTTTCTTTAGCTTTCCGTCTTCATCCAGTGATTCGGTGACGCAGTTTGGGAACAGTTCAGCGAGCTTCTTGATATTCTCATCAGTAAAGTCAGGTGTGTGCATTTTTAATTTATCCATAATGACCTCAATTATATAGCTTAGGCGGACAGGTTTTCCAATTCTCCTCTAAGTGTACGAAGCTGGGAATTGATTTCCACTTTGCGGTTAAACTGTTTTTCCTTATTCATCCGGCTTTCGATCTTACGGCACTCCAGTTCTTTACTCCGTATCTGCATCATTCGTTCGACATGGTCTTTAAGGGACTCACCCGGACGCTGCGGCATTGAAATATGCTTGCGCAGCATCTGCTCGTAGAGTCTGCCCATATCGAGCGCCACAGGGAGTTCCGGGCGCTCAATGTTGACTGACTGCCATGGGGTCCCGAAGTATGCGCTGACTACCCATTTCCCGTGATCGGCTTCGCTCGGGCGTTTGTATGCAGCAATACTCCTGATCTTATGTCTGAATCTGAGCGTATAAAAAATCGGGACCGAAACTGCTTTGTCGATGGTCCGCAAAACTTCTTCATTAATATCCTTAGTCTTGAGGTGTATTTCAATAATGGCGATCTCTTCAACGGGCTTTCTTGCCGGCAGATTAATTGTTCGGGTTGCCAGGACATATTTCCATACGATCTGATCAATCTGCGATACAAAGCAGTCACGTACTGCACGACCGGGCCGGGCCCGCTCAT
>JACRQA010000227.1 GCA_016222915.1 Nitrospirota bacterium
CAAGAAGTCCCGCAATTATGAGAGGAAGGGTTTTCTTCATTTTCCATGCCCCCTTTTCCTGAAAAGCGACATGATGCCTCCCGGCACAAAGACAAGGGCCGCTACAAAGATCATGAATCTGCCCACAGGCGCCCATCCCATGCCGACATAAGTGGCGGTCAGGGATTCAAATACCCCAAGGACTATTCCACCGACTATTGCCCCGGTTGTTGAGCCGAGGCCGCCAAGTATCGTGATGACAAAGGCGATAAGCGTAAACTGGCCCCCCAGGTCCGGATAGAGGTAGTAGATCGGGATGAAGAGGCATCCTGCCGAGCCCACAAGGGCGGAGCCGAGGCCAAAGGTCACGACCCTCATCCTTTCGACATTGACGCCCATGAGAAGTGCAGCCTCCTTGTCCTGGGCAGTCGCCCGGATGGACTTGCCCGTATCGGTCTTTGTAAGGAAGAACCAGAGGGCGGCTGTAATGATAAGGGCAACGCAGAACGAGACCGACCATGGCAGGGAAAGGGACAGTTCAATTGGAGACGCCTTCCAGTAATCCGACAGGTACCATGCCTTCGTTGCATAGTCAACCGGTGTTGTTTTGTAATCTGAAGAAAAGATGATCGTCGCGATGTTGGCAAGCACCATGCCGATGCCTACGGTGAGGATGACCTGGTTTTCCGGGATGATCGCCTCGACCTTCAGCACCGGATTTATGAGGTACTTCTGAAGCAGTACCCCGAGGACAAAAAGGGCCGGGGCAGCTATCAAAATGGAAAGATACGGATCTACATGGAATGATGAGAAGAGCACATATGCGATATACATGCCGACCATCATCAGTTCTCCGTGGGCAAGGTTGATGATCTTCATGACGCCCATGATCAGGGTCATTCCGATGCCGATAAGGGCGTACAGGCCTCCAAGGAGGAGGCCTGATATCAGGGTCTGAAGTAAGACTTCAAGCTGGACTGATGTCATTCAGTATTGACCGCTCCCTTTGGAGATATATTATTTTCTCTCTCTCCATGCAGGGATGGGGTACAGGTACTTCTTGCTGGCATATTTCTCAGGCCAGACAGTCTCATGCACACCGTTGATGACCTGAAGAACAAAGGTATCAGTGAAGTTCTGGTTCTGATATCCCTCCTTGTCCTCGAATTTGACAGGGCCGAAGGCAGTCATGGTGTTCGTTGCCTTGAGCGCATCGCGGATACCGTCAGGGGTCCAGTCCTTTGCCTTTTCAAGCGCTTCCTTTGTTACGTATAATGCAGAATATGCGGAGGCCCCGTGGTAAGAAGGATAGTCACCGTATTTCTGCTTGTATTTCTCCGCAAATTCCTTGGCGCCTGGGAATTTAAGCTGTGGTGTCCAGAGTGTCGCCGTGATCACATATTCCGCCGCGTCCTTTGCATTGTCGATAAACTCCGGGATCGCAAAACCGGCTGCGCCGCCAGCAAACAGCTTAGCATCGATCCTCAGCTCCTTGATCTGTTTCATGAGGAGCGACGCATCCATAACATAAGAGACCATATAGATAACGTCCGGCTGGGCGGCCTTGATCTTTGAAAGGAGGGGTTTGAAATCAACGGAGCCCGCCTCATATTTTTCCTTCATCAGTACCTGCACTCCAGCCTTTGCAGCGTCCTTTTCCATGGCATCAGCCCCTGAGGTGCCGAATGCGGAACTTTCAAACAGAATGATCATGGTCTTAGGTTTTACCACGGTCTTGATAAAATCAATAACGCCGTCACTATAATGGGCATTGACCGGGTTCTGGCGGAATACGTACTTGTAGTTCTTCTGGGTTATGTCATCGTCGGCGCTCGCAACAATAAGATACGGGGTCTTGCGCTCTTCAGCCACTGCGGCGACCGCCTTTGCGCATGAAGAAGTATATTCACCCACGATGATCGGCTGTTTATTGGTGTCGATCAGTTTTTCGACAATCGCGCGCGCAGTCTCGGGTTTTGCCCCTGAATCTTCAAAGGAAAGAACAAGCTTCTTCTTTTTGATTCCTCCCTTGGCATTGATCTCCTCTGCAGCAATCTCGTAGGACTTTTTCATTATCTCGCCGAACTTCGCCTGCTTGCCGGTCAGCGGCAGCGGGATGCTCAATTCAAGATTGTCTGCTGCAAAAAGTGATGTGGTAAAGAGACCTGCAAGGAAAAACAAAGACATGATCAGCGACATACGTTTCATATTCCCCTCCTTGAAATTGTGTTTTACCGGTAAAAACACAATAGCATACACCTGGGTTTATTTCAAATAAATTTATGAAGCCTTCAGGGACCCAGGCTTCTTACCAGAACATCCACCTGTGCGTAGAAAGGACATATACCGCAAGGACAAAATTCGTGACTCCGTGCGAGATCATGCACAAGAAAATATTCTTCCTGTAATAAAGAAGCAGATTATAAAATATACCGGCAGCAATGCCCGCAAGCCACAGGCTGTGCTCCGATCCGAAGAGAAGGACGCTGATTATAAAAGAACGCAGGGTAAAGGTACCTAAAGGCGTTTTCAGGAAATCCTGATTGTCGATCCACCTGATCAGAAACGATCTCCAGAACAACTCTTCCATTACAGGGACCACAACAGCAGAGCCGAATATCCGGAAGAATATCGCAAGGTAAAAGCTTCCCTTGCCGAGCAGGGAGTATGGATTATTGGCCCTCGGCTCGCCCAGTACCGCAAAGTCCCACGTCATATTTATCCATAGGACAAAGACAATAATTCCAAGGGCAGCGGCAATGAAGATATCTTTAAATGATACATTCCATATGATCTCGGAATACCTGCGCCGGAAGTGCAGCAGAATGAGACCGACTGCGATACTTTTAACTATATAAATCAGGTAGACATCAGGCTCGAACAATGACTCCAGCACGACAAACAGCATGAACACTGCAAAGGGAATTACCCTGGGGAACCAATCCGTGTTATAAAGCTCATTCCAGTTTTTCATTATTTTTCTGCGGGCATTGTCTTTTTTGCCGCCTCAAAACCACGGGGGGACTGACTATCGTTTATTGAGCGGTAAACAAGTCAGTCTCAATATTGCCGGACATTAATAAGAGCCCTGTTGAGTGTAGAAAATGGTTCCGGCCTCAGTTGAGGCATATACGTTCAGATTTGTGTTTCTGAAAAGAAGGGTCAGCCCTTTCCCTTCTTGGCGGATTCTTCCTCATAAAGCTTGTTAAACATGATTTCCCATTCTGAACCGCCCTCATGTATCTTCTTTGAGTACGACTGCAGTTTCTTTCTGACCGTCTCCTCAATGCCTTCCGCAATCTTCAGCTCTTTAATGATGACCCTTTTGATCTCACGCCTGATACTCCCCTCTTCAGCAACAGCGGTGATGATACCTTTTTCGAGCAGTCCCTTGAGGATTATATGTGTAAGGTGGCTTATCTTATCGTCGGAAAGTTTCATAAAACGATGTTCCGCTCCTTGACGAGTTTCTGTTTGGTCATCTCGAATAACCTGCGGTAGTCAAGTCGCCCCTTCTCTATCTCGGAGTCATATTTCTTCAGCATCTCTCTCACTTCCGCATTCAGCCTGTCCTCAACCATAAGCTCTTCAAGGATAAGCTCTGAAAGGAGCGCAACAGCCTGTTCTCTGGGAGCTACAAGATTGATCTGCTCCCTCTTCAGGAGCTCTTCAATTATCTCTTTTGATAAAACAGGCGCCCAGCCTTTAGGGACTCTCATTATTGCTCTATGAGCGGCAGAAGGGCAATGTTCCTGGCCCTTTTGATGGCCCTTGTCAGTTCTCTCTGATGTTTGGCGCAGTTTCCGGTCATCCTGCCGGCAAGCATCTTGCCCCTGTCGTTAACATAACCTCTCAGGACCTTGATATCGTTATAGTCAATGAAATCTACCTTGTCTACAC
>JACRQA010000057.1 GCA_016222915.1 Nitrospirota bacterium
CCTCCTGAGCGCCTTTAGAAAAGCCATCTTATCGATGACGACCTTCTTTTCGTTGTTCTTTTGGACAACCTGTTCGTAATTCGGGTAGGTCCCTTCTATAAGACGTGGGGTCAAAACAATATGGTCCATACTAAAGAATATGTGGTTCTTATCGATATAGACAGATATCTTGTCGGAGCTTCCTTCGATAAGCTTCTTTAATTCTATGGCCGCCTTTTTGGGCAATATCAGCTTTTTCTCTTCAGAGATCGTTCCTTCGAGGGCTGATGAAATAACTGACAGCCTGTGCCCGTCCGTGCCCACCACTTTAAATTCAATGTCCTTCTTCTTCGGGATGAAGTGGAGGAGAAGGCCGTTGAGGGTATATCTTGTATCGCTTTCCCCGGTCGCATAAATCGTCTTTTCAATCATATCTCTGAGGGTCTCTGCTTTGAGAATAATCTCCTCTGATTTACTTACCTCGGGCAGGGCGGGAAAGTCCTCTTCAGGAAGCCCCATTAACTTAAAAGTGCTTTTCCCCGATGTCACCTTAAGCCAGTTATTGTCCTGCGATTCAAGCAACAAATCACCATCGACCTCTCTGGCTATTTCAAAAAGTTTCCGGGCAGGGATACATAGCCCCCCCTGTTCCATAATATCTGCATTGAGAGGACCTTTCAGCGCAATATCCAGGTCCGTAGCCATCAGGGAGGCAGTCTTGCTGACTTTCAGCAGAAAATGACTGAGAATCGGCATGGTAGTTTTTTTGTCCACAATACCCTGTATGCTTTGCAACGCATTTTGTATCGCTTCTTTTTGTATCTTCAGCTTCATCATGTCCTCCTGAGATTAAGGCCTTCCGTTACTATACCGTTGGTTTATTAATTTCTAATAACTTTTTATTTTCTTAATCAAGTAGTCAATTTTTTTTTCGAACTCTTCATCGCTTTTCCTGCGTTCTTCAATAAGCTTGCAGGCATGAATGACCGTCGAATGGTCCTTGCCACCGAAGTTCTTACCGATTTCATTCAGGGATGAATCGGTGAGAAATTTGCTCAGATACATTGCAACCTGTCTCGGAAAGGCGATTTCCCGTGTCCTCTTTTTGGCCTTTATGTCCTGCACTTTTAGTCCGAAGTACTCGCACACCGTCTTCTGAACGTATTCAACCGTCAAGGCCTTTTCCTCGTCATAAATTATGTCTTTCAGGACGTCTTTGGCCATGTCTACGGATATCGTCTTCCCCGTCAGGGAGGAGTGCGCCCCAAGCCGGATCATACATGCCTCCAGGTCCCTGATGTTGGATTTTATCTTGCTTGCCAGAAAGTAATTGACTTCTTCCGAGAGCTCTATTCCTTCCATTTCAGACTTCTTGCCCAGAATAGCCATTTTGGTCTCTACATCGGGGGTCTGAATGTCTGCGATAAGACCCATACTGAATCTGGACCGGAGTCTTTCAGTAATCGGGGAAATGTCCTTTGGCAGCCTGTCACTTGAAAAAACTATCTGTTTCTGTGTGTCATACAGTGCGTTAAATGTGTGAAACAGTTCTTCCTGTGTCCCGCTTTTGCCTGCAATGAACTGAATATCGTCTATGATGAGAATATCCAAATTCCTGTATTTAGCTTTAAACTCGTCCATCTTATCGTTTCTCATGGAATAAACAAACTCATTGGTAAACTGTTCTGCCGGGGCATACAGCAGCTTAACATTGCCCTGCTTGTCTATTATTTTATTGCCGATTGCATTCATAAGATGGGTCTTGCCCAAACCAACGCCGCCGAATATAAACAGAGGATTATATGCCTTGCCGGGTGCGTCTGCAATGGCCCTTGATGCCGCGTGTGCAAACTGGTTGCTTGCACCGACCACATAAGTATCAAATGTAAATTTCGGATTCAGAAAGATCCCCCTGCTGGCAAGCTTGGCCCTTCTGTTTTCCTGCTTTATTTCGATCTTTTTAATAACAGGGTCTTCTTTTTTATCAAAGACCTTGAATTTCACCGAGACGTCTTTATTTGCAAATTCTTTTATCGTCTCGGATATTATTCCGGGGAAATGGTCCTCGATCCATTCCTTAAAAAACTTATTCGGGACTTCCAGAACTACATTCTGGTCCTGAAACTGCACGAGTTTCAACGGACGGAACCACAGATCAAAGGCCTGCCCTCCGACCTTGACCCCTATAGCCTCAATGGTTTTTGTCCAGGTTTCTTCGGTATTCATCGGTCCTTTTTATTTGACACCAGGGTGTTGTGAGATGGCAAAATATGGTTACTAACATTTGTTTATAAGCTGTTGATAACTTTCCCGGATAGGAGAGTGGAGCTATTATATATCATATTATTTGCCATAGGCAAGTTATTTATTTCTCTGCCGCTGCAGAAAATGCAGACCCTTTTATACATACAAAAGCCGCTGTCCTTAAGTCGCCGTTGATAATGGAAAAACAGGCGATATCTTTAATGTTTTTTTTGTCAGCTGATATAAAAAGTAATTAAAGAAAGGAATATTGCCGCAATCAGTATTATTAATACAACCAGCGTAAAGTTTTTTTGCTTTGAATATTTTTCATTTATCAATAATTCCAGTTTTTCTTCCATCCTGATTAATTTATTGTCGCTTTCATAAGGCCTCTTCTGGAGTTCATTGACAGTTTTTTTCAATTCATTAAGAGAGGCCTCCATTTTATCATAAACGTTTACCGGGCCTGTACCGCTATTATTCAGGTTGTTTATTCTTTGCTCGTGAGAGTCAACTATTATTTTTAATTTCTCGTATGCCTTTTTTATTTCATCGCATTTTAATGAAAGGCTTTCTGAGGTTTCATTATGTTGCTCTTGTAATTGCGTACTGCCTTTTTCATATATGTTGCCGATTTGGGAAATGCCCGATTTCACCTCACGAATTAACGTATCGGTCATCATCTCAAGGTCGTAGATTACCCCTTTTGACTGTTCTTCAATGTTCATTCTTAAACTCTGTGTTGTTGATATCAGCTGTTCCAGCTCATTTTTTTTGTGTTCTATTTCCCCTTCATGCTGCATAAGTCTCTTCTGCAGCATTCCTGCAGAGGCCTTGATCTCTTTCACTTCCTTTACAACCTGAATAAATGTATTTACTTCACTGTCCAGGTCCTCCAGTTTTTTCTGAACAGACGCCGGGTCATATTCTTTACTGTTCATGCTTTTCTCCTCTTTCTGCCCTGATGCACCCATGAAACAAGATTGACTTATATTTATTATTTTGCCAAAAGCTTGCCATGTTCCATCAATTTTCTTTTAATGCCTTTTTTGTAAATTAAGGTTATTGTCGGCTTAAATAGAACAAAGTCCTGATGAAAGGATGTTTTTACTTTCCCGCCGAAGGAACTGTTGTCCCCCAGCGCAACATGGACGGTCCCCAGGATTTTTTCCGATTCAAGTATATTGTCCGGTCTTGACGCCTTATCATTTGTGCCTATCCCTAATTCTGCTATATTCCTGTTTGCCCTTTTCTCTGCAAACTTTTCCTCAAGATACGAGATATATTTTTCACTGCCTTCGATTTTTTTCACTTCCCCTTTTTCTAGATGGAGCGTGACCGGACTTTTTAATTTTCTTGTTGGCGCCCATTCAAGCACAAGCCTTCCGGTCGTTGTGCCTTCAAGAGGAGCTAAGTAGACTTCTCCTGCCGGCAGATTACTGAATTGTCCCGGCCTTGTTATGATTCCTGTATCCATTTTGGCTTCTCTTCCCTCTTTGGATAATAAAATCGATGTGCCGTTTCCTGACTCTACTTTAATGCATTGGCATCTATTTACCCGTTTTGCTATTTGTGTTGTTATGTCCTTCATTTTTTCCCAATTTACTGTCATCGGCCCGGTGAGCATTGTCTCATCAAAGAGCGGCATACTGGCATATCTTACGCCGCATATTCTACATAATAAATCTCTGAATTTCGTATGGCTTGTTGAATAATATGAAAGAGCTATCACAACGTTTACGGACTTGTCTTTATATTTTCTGATCGTCCTCTCAATATCATCCAACTGTTTCTCTGTCGTCTTCTTTGAAAGAATATTCTGAAACAAATTTTTTTCCTTCAGCTCCGCATAGACCTCTTTTCCAAATGCCTCAGCCCACAGATCTTCAGGAGGTTCAACTCCATGACATCCGGTAGTTGGATAAACATAATATGTGATACTTTCTGTAAATTTTTTTCCTGTCTCTGCAACTAATTTCCCGATTTTTCTCGTATTGCTGTTAAAGTTGTCCGAGAACACCAGGGCTTTTTCATTTCTTTTTATTCCGAAATTTATTTTGTATATATTTTCAAGGGCTTTTATTTTTTTATATTCCATGAGTCAATATCCGTATAAAAATATATTAAATATTTATATTAGATTTTCCCTCTTCTTCTTTCTTTATTTCTTTTTAAAGATAATAAGAGTAATAAGCCTGCCGAGAATGTTGATTGAAAGTATATCATCAAGAAACGAAAAGGAAAATCGATAATCATAATATGTTGAGATTATCAGCCGTTCACTTGACAAATCCTAGTTTACATGATACCCTTCAAAGTTGTTAAGAAAGCATTTTAGTCTGTAATTCTTGAACAAAATGTTCTGTTAATAACATCAAAAAAGTACATCTTAAAGATTGTGTCTATTATATTTGTTTACCATTAAAAAATGTTAATAATTATGTTGATCAGCAAGAGACTTCTTAAGTTATTATGAGACATCTGATTAAATAGCACAATAAGTTATAAACGATTGCTTAACAGATTGTAACTTGTACCGGGAAGATAGAGAAAACGTCAGAGCCGCTATGGCAAATTTATAATGTATTGACAATTTGATGAAGAGAGGTAGATAAATGTCGCGCGTATTTAATTTCAGTGCAGGGCCGGCCATGCTTCCAGAGGAAGTAATGAAACAAGCAGCGATGGAAATGACAGACTGGAACGGCAGTGGAATGTCCGTGATGGAAATGAGCCATAGAGGCAAGGAATATATTTCCATTGCGGAAAAATCCGAGAAAGACCTCAGGAAAATAATGTCGATTCCCGATAATTACAAAGTCCTGTTCCTTCAGGGAGGGGCATCCATTCAGTTTGCCATGGCACCCATGAACCTGTTAAGGGGAAAGGACACCGCGGATTATATTAATACAGGGGCATGGTCAAAAAAGGCAATATCAGAGGCCAAGCTTTTTTGTAAGGTCAATATTGCTGCATCAAGTGAGGCAACGAAATTCAGCACTATCCCACCCCGCTCTGAATGGTCTCTCAATCCGGAGGCTGCGTATGTTCATTATACACCTAACGAAACAATAGGCGGAGTTGAATTTCATACAATCCCGGACGTAGGTAAAGTTCCGCTGGTAGCCGACATGTCTTCAACTATATTGTCGCGCCCCATCGATGTATCAAAATACGGCGTCATTTACGCAGGCGCCCAGAAGAATATCGGGCCGGCAGGACTGACGATTGTAATAGTAAGGGAAGACCTTATAGGGCAAGTTATTTCCGGCACACCGACCATGCTGAATTATGAAACGCATAGCAAGGCAGATTCCATGTATAACACGCCGCCCACATACAGCTGGTATATAGCCGGACTCGTTTTTGAATGGATAAAAAAGAAGGGCGGGCTAAAAGCAATGGCCGAAATCAATAAACGTAAGGCTGACAAGCTTTATGCTGCTATTGATAATTCAGACTTTTACAAAAATCCTGTTGAGAAGAATTCCCGTTCCTGGATGAATGTGCCTTTTACGCTTGCAAAGCCGGACCTGGACAGCAAGTTCCTTGAACAGGCCAAGGCCGCCGGATTAGTAACACTTAAAGGACACCGTAGTGTCGGCGGTATGCGCGCGAGTATTTATAACGCCATGCCGGAAGAGGGTGTTGATGCGCTTATAACATTTATGAAAGATTTTGAAAAAAATAATTCGTAAAACAATTATCTAAAAAAAGAGAGCATAAAATGAAAGTTCTTGTAAGTGACAACATATCAGACAAAGGGGTAAAGATCCTGGAAAAAGCCGGCCTTGAAGTAGATGTCAAAACAGGCCGGACACCAGAAGAGCTTAAGAAAGATATAGGCAAATATGACGCACTCATAGTTAGGAGCGCAACTAAAGCCACAGCAGATATAATCAGTGCAGCCAAGAAATTGAAGGTAATCGGCAGGGCCGGGTCCGGGCTAGACAATGTTGATAAAATTGCAGCGACGAAGCAGGGCATTGTCGTGATGAATACACCCGGAGGAAACACTATAACGACTGCAGAACACACTGTTGCACTGCTCCTCTCCATGGCCAGAAAGATTCCACAGGCTACAGCCTCAATGAAGCAGGGCAAATGGGAAAAGAAGAAATTTATGGGTGTTGAGCTTTACAATAAAACACTCGGTATAATAGGGCTGGGTAACATCGGAAGCCATGTCGCAAAAATGGCTCAGGGCATGGGAATGAAAGTAATAACTTATGACCCGTATCTCAGCGAGGAAAAGGCAAAGACCTTGGGAGTCGAGGTAGTCAATCTGAATGAACTGTTTAAAGAAGCGGATTTTATTACCAACCATATACCGCTTACGAATGAAACAAAGGGCCTTATCAACGAAAAGAGCATAGCAAAAATGAAAAAAGGGGTAATGATCATAAATGCGTCAAGGGGCGGGGTGGTTGACGAAGGCGCCCTTTATGATGCACTTAAATCCGGGAGAGTTGCGGCAGCGGCGCTGGATGTCTTTGAAAAAGAACCGCCGGGAGAATCCCCCCTTTTAGAACTGGATAATTTTATATGCACCCCGCATTTAGGAGCATCAACCGAAGACGCCCAGGAAAATGTCGCCATTGCCGTATCAAACCAGATAGTCGACTATCTGGTATACGGGACAATCAGAAACGCGGTAAATTTCCCCTCCGTGTCTGCTGACGTATTGCCGGTCCTTCAGCCGTATATTAATCTTGCCGAAAGACTTGGCGGATTTATTGCGCAGAATTTTGAAGGGAGTATGGAAGAGATTATTATTGAATATAAAGGCTCGGTAAAGGAGCTTGATCTGCGGCCCATCACTATCGCCGCACTTAAAGGTATTCTTACTCCCATCCTTGAAGAAACCGTCAATTTTATAAACGCCCCGTTGATTGCGAAGGAAAGGGGTATTGAAGTTAAAGAAATAACAACGGACGATGCGGGCAATTATCACAGCATGATGGTAATGAAGGTAAGGTCCGGCAAAAAAGAATGTACGGTGTCCGGAGTGCTGCATGGTAAAAAAGAGCCGAGGATAATATCAGTTGATGATTTTACGGTCGAAATTATCCCGGAAGGAGAGCTTCTGATCGTGTCAAATAATGACAAGCCGGGAGTAATCGGCAATATAGGTACGCTGCTTGGCAAGAACGACATAAATATTGCAAGGATGCATTTCGGAAGGGCTGCCCGCGGGGGCAAAGCCATCTCCGTTGTGACGGTTGACGCGCCGGTTTCCAAGGATATCCTTGCCAAGATCAAGAAACTGCCTAATGTCCTTTCATTAAATCATATACATCTTCCGGTGTAACATGAGGGAAGATAAGTGAGAAACAGCAGATGATAAGGCCGTGTTTCGTTTATAACGTGTTTCCTGTCTCTTATTTCAGATTTTCAATTTATTAAGAGGAGCAAGTAATGGCTAATATAGTGGTTGTCGGCGCCCAGTGGGGTGACGAGGGGAAAGGCAAGATTGTCGATTTATTAACGGAAAGCGCAGATGTTGTCGCGCGCTATCAGGGCGGACACAACGCCGGTCACACGGTAAAAATAAAAGACAAACAATTCATACTTCATCTCATTCCTTCCGGGATACTTCACAAGGGTAAGACCTGTATTATCGGCAATGGCGTGGTCATTGACCCGAAAGCGCTCATAGAAGAAATAGAAGAACTGAAACAGAGGAAAATAAGCATTGGGAAGAACCTTTATATAAGCGGGCGCGCTCATGTGATCATGCCATATCATAATATGCTGGACGGCAAGCATGAAATGGCAAAAGGCGATAAGAAAATCGGAACAACCGGCAGGGGCATCGGACCGGCATATGTAGACAAGATGTCAAGGTCCGGTATCAGGATGATCGATTTGCTGGACTGCAAGGGCTTTAAAGATAAGCTCAAGGAGAATCTGGTGGACATAAATTTTCTCCTCGAAAAGAAGTACAACAGCAAAAAAATAAGCGCCGATGCAGTGTATTCCGAATATATGAAATATGCCGACTACCTTGCTCCGTTCATTACCGACACGGTGGTCCTTACAAACAATTTGATCGAGAGCGGCAAAAGCGTATTATTTGAAGGAGCACAGGGTACACTGTTGGACATTGATCATGGCACATATCCGTATGTTACATCTTCAAGCCCGTGTGCAGGTGGTGTTTGTACAGGCCTTGGGGTAAGTCCCCGAAAGCTGGATGGTATAGTAGGCATAGTCAAGGCATATACTACACGCGTCGGCAGTGGACCTTTTCCCACCGAGTTGAATGACAAGCTTGGAGAGGACCTTCGGTTGAAGGGTGGTGAATACGGCGCCACGACCGGACGGCCCAGAAGGTGCGGCTGGCTGGATTTTGTGAGCTTAAGACACTCCATCAGGATAAACGGTTTCACAGGATTTGCGCTGACCAAGATGGATGTGCTTGACGGCCTGGACAAAATCAAGGTATGTGTCGCGTATACATACAAAGACCCGACCAACAGCTGCAGCTGCAGTAAGCAGGGCAAGGCCTGCAGGTTTACCGACTTTCCGCAGCAGTCCACGGTATTGGAAGGGTGTGAGCCTGTTTATAAAGAACTGGACGGATGGAAAAAGAGCACAAAGGGAGCAACCAGGCTGAAAGACCTTCCCAAACAGGCCAGGGCCTATATTGATTATATAAGTGAAACGCTGAATGTAAATATCGACCTTATCTCAACAGGACAAAAAAGAGATGAAGTCATCACCGTGAAAAATCCTTTCAAAGAAACTATGAAACGCAAATAGCCGGTTTAAGAAGCAGACACAACTTATTACAAGAAAACTTAAAGGGGCTGGAAGATAATTCCGGTCCTTTTTTTATATAGGCACATAATGACATTTTTCCGGGTTTGTCCCGCGGTTTTTTCTGGTCAAGGATTACTTTTCAGTCCACTTGCCTCGTTCTAAAGAATAAATCGTTTAAAGCCGAACTTATAAGCAAATACGTATGAATTTTTATTTAGTTAGCATTTGCTGAGGGGGATTTTAGATGAATAAGTCAATACGCAAGAGATTATTTAATTTCATGACGTTTACAGATATTCCTATCTGGCAAAAATTGCTCCTTTTTGCAGGGGGTGGGATTGCCTGGTTTGTTGTTATCGCCTTGATAGGTCTTGTGGCCATGACTTATGTTAATAATACATCAAAAGCTTTGACCGACGAGGTAGTCCCCCACATACAGGCGAGTCAAAAACTCATCATCAAGATCCGGGGCGCAAATGTATCTGTTCACAATATCGTGATTCATGGTGAAAAGAACATAGTAAATGACAATGCCCAACGCGCCCGAGACCTGCTGGGCAATGCGTCGGCAGCTCTTGAAGCCCTATTACAAGGCGGAACGATTAAAGATTATTCCGACCTGACAGGAGAATTAATATCAGAATTCCATGTTGTCCCGATCAAGAATTCTCAAGGCGAAAAGTATGTGAAAGATGTGACTGCAAAGACCAGGCATCTTATAAAACTGCTGGATGAATTGATCTCGATAAAATTACAGGGCCTGGAGAGAGAGGCGACAGGCCGGTATGAGAAAGATTTATTGTTTATGCAAAAGCTCAAGGAGTATGACGCCCTTACCGTGCAGACTGTAACGGTGCTTGGCAAACTTACCTCAAGCATCTCTGCAGTGCAGTCACAATATACTGAGAAAATCGGTACTACACTTAACCAGGCAAAAGTCATTTTTATACTTACAGGACTTCTGGCGGTCTGCTTGCTGGCCCTGTTCAGCTATTTTCTTAAGACCTCAATGACCAGGCCGTTAAAGGCGATAACTGAACAGATCAAAGTATTGTCTGAAGGCGAAGTCGACCTCACCAGGCAGATTACCATAGGGTCCAAAGACGAGATAGCCGAGCTGTCCAGTAATTTTAATATGCTGATGCAAACCATCCATGATATGAATACCTTTAAGAAAGTCATAGAAGAGGATGATAGTCTTGAAGATGTGTATGCGCGACTGGCAAAGGTTTTTTATGATAACCTGGGGCTTGATGATTTTTCGATTTATGAAGCAACCGACAGAAAAAAAACCATGGAGCTCGTCCATACTCCGTATTCCCGCGAAGAACTCTGCTGTAATAAAGAAATATTGATCGACGGCAATTTATGCAGGGCCAAGAAGACAGGCCATACAGTCTCATCGCTCAGATATCCGGAAATATGCAAACAGTTCCTGCTCGCGCCGGAGAAATTTCACATATGCATTCCCATGATTGTCGGCGGCAGCACGGGCGGGGTCGTGCAATTTCAATTCGATAAATTCTGCAAAAAGGAAAACGACAGGCCGACACCGATCCTTCATGCAGATTGCATAGAAAGACAGATCCTTAAGGCGGAACAGTATATAAAAGAATCATCAGCGGTCATTGAGGCGAAACGGCTCACATGCGTACTGAAAGAATCCTCCATAAAAGACCAGATGACGGGTCTATATAACAGGAGGTTCCTGGAAGAATATGTTGAAACATTGATTGCCGGCATCACGAGAAAAGGCGGACAGCTCGGATTACTGATGTGCGACCTGGACTATTTTAAAGAGGTAAACGATAAATACGGACATGATGCGGGGGACGCCGTGCTGAAAGAGACGACGCATGTTATTTCAAGGAGCGCCCGGTCGGCGGACCTTGTTATCAGATTTGGCGGAGAGGAGTTCCTTGTTATAGTAAGTGATGCAAAACCCGGAGATGCCGAGGAAGTCGCTGAAAGGATAAGGACAAAGATTGCGGCAACCAAAATCAAGACATCCGGACAGGTAATCCAAAAGACGATCAGTATCGGATACAGTGAATTTCCCAGGGACACCCAGAATTTCTGGGAAGCCATTAAATACGCCGATATAGCGCTTTACAAGGCAAAGGAATCGGGAAGAAACAGGGTCCTGAAATTTGAAAAAGAGATGTGGACTACAGAAGCGTATTAAGGGCTGAGGTCAAGATTTCAACTGTAGGTATTGTTCAAATTGCAATTAACAACCCGCATTACTTGAGTTGAGCTTGCGATTCCCCAGGTCTGTTGATTTATTGTACGATTTTGTTATACTAGTATGCCCTAAATCAGGGCCGCTAGCTCAGTTGGTAGAGCAACGCCCTTTTAAGGCGTGGGTCGTTGGTTCGAATCCAACGCGGCTCACCATTTATTAAGTGTCCCCATCGTCTAGGCCGGCCTAGGACATCGCCCTTTCACGGCGGTAACCGGGGTTCAAATCCCCGTGGGGACGCCAGCAATATTTTCAGGGGCTGCATTTAGCAGCCCCGTTCATTTATTTTTACACAACCACTACCGAATCATCAGATCCGAATGCGTTAGGCACATATTTATCTGCGGACCAATCATTCTCCCATCGGGAGCCGTCAATAAGATATCTAAATCTGTATTCTCTTCCACTGGACAGTTCTAATGTTATGCGGAAATCGTTGTTTGTGTCCCTGACCATCGGGGACGCATTTATATTCCAGTTGTTGAAATCGCCGACAATCGTGATGCCTGCGGCATCATAGGCTGCTTCCTGTGGTAATAAAAAAGAGACCTTACATTTTTTTTCGTCGTCAAGGTACTGCTTTATAAGACCTGATACCCTTGTCTTCTCTGAAGAAACGTCTTCGGCTGTCCTGGCGTCATATGAATGCAAGGATTGTGTTTCATGTGGTTTGGGGGAAGGCTTTGCCTCAAGCGACTTTTCAATCTCTTTATCGCTTTCTCCGGCGTGAAACGCGCTGACCAGGGGGACGCTCGTGTATGATGTTATTTTTTCCATTGTTTCATTGTGTATTATTTTGTCCTGTATCTTAAATGCAATACCGGCATAGCTTGTTTTTCCATCCTGCCGCTTCCATACAACATTGCCGATGAGAGAAACAGACGCAGCATTCTGAGGAAGCTTAAGCTCTAATTCCAGATTTTCTTTAAGCATAAAATTAAAATTGCGGGCTTCCAGGCCGATCCCCTCACAGGACAGATTTTTTGCAAGTCCCAGTGAATATGAAGCAGACCTCGGCACCGGTCTGAATTTCACAATAAGAGGGAGATCGAATCTTTTATACGCCCTTTTGTTCTCTATCATTGCTTCTCTCCTTTCGTTGTATTATTGTTATCTGATAACTTCCGATATCAGATAGACTTTATTAAAATGGCCCCAGCTTGTCAAATATACTTCGAGCTTTAAATATGCATTCAGAAAAAATTAATAAACATGGAATATGGATAATTTCCGATGGAATGCCGGTCAGTCTGGATCTGAGCAATATCTGCAAGGAATCCATTTCCGGACCGATTACGGAATACAGGATATCCGAGCTGGCCCGCTACTTACTGAATCCCAATCCGATCACGCTGGAAGAAAAGGTAGTCGGCTGCAAAGTGCACTACCGAAAGCCGTCGTCCGGATTAATAAAAAGGTCATTCAAAAAAATCTTGCCCGGACACAAAAACCAGCCTGACAGCGATAATTCACATGTCGAAGAAATTATAACAACTTCAAAAATCGGCGCCCCGACATTTAAGGACGAGGGCCTTAATGCGCACTTCATTAAAATCAATGAGCTGCTTAAGCCGTACGATCCGGTCCAGAAAAAACTTTCCGCTCTGGACAGGGAAAAGGTTGAAGATATTAAGGCCCTGTGTGAGGACATCGGACGGAACCGTTATCAGCTTAACCTGCAGGGGAGCATAAGCGACAAGGTCAATTTTGTGTCCAATTCACTCTCAAAAAAAACCAAGGTCGTTGCCAACAAGGCATACCTGTTGAACGGTTTATTTGAAATGAGGGGTTTTAGCTTTAAGGGTTTTTTTGCCGACAACAGTTACCGGCTGATAAAGTTCTCTCAAAATAATCAGTTGAGATATTGTGTATTGAATGGAAATTACCAGTTTGAGTACTGGATACCAGTTTGAGTACTGGATAAACGAAAACATACTCATTAATTATATGCACCTTTTTGAACAGTGCATCCAGTCAGATCCTAAACTGAGAGAGGCCCTTATGCTTTGTATGAAAGGGGAAGCCAAGCCCTTAAAGCTGTTTTTTGCGAAACAATTAGGCCAGGATTATTCTGATAAACACCTCCCTACAGTATATCGTGAAGTGTTCAGCGCGCATAAAATAAGCCAGAATGAAAAGGACACACTTGCCGGAACGCTGAATAAATTTCAGAGCATAGTATCTTTTAATTTTGTGCCGCTGTCGGGCCCCGAAAGGCACAAGCTCTGCACAAACATATCCGTGATGCATGACTTCAAGGCCCTTGAACCCATAAAAAGCCATCTGCCGCAGGTTTACTCGGAAATAAACAAGAAGGCCCAGGTCTCTGACGCCGGAAAGCTATACCTGCTTGACTCGATAAGAGGATACCAGAATGTCTAGTGAATATAATGACAATGATTATAAATGGATCAGGGAGCTGACACTTTATCCTCAAAACCTTGAAAAGCATCTTGATTATCTGAAGGACACCTCTCAGGTGACGGTCCCCGATGATCCTATTGAGAAGGTAATATTCCAGGACAACGCAAAAAAAGCCATCAGAAAAATAGCGCAAAACAAGGGCCATATGCTGATGGTGGGCAAGCCCGGCACAGGCAAATCCATGCTGGCTGGTATGTTTCAGCATGTGCTTGATAAATCACTGGGAGATTACATCCGGCCGAAAGAATCGATTGCGGCGTATCCCGGAAAAGACAGCAACCATGTCCGTTTTGCATATGTAAATCCGGCCAAACTGGATGTGTATATTAATCAGGTAAGAGACCAGATCGAGGCAGCGAAGAACAGCATAGACGATTTTTCCCTGGCCGTCCAGATTGCCTCAGTCAGCAAGGTCAAAATGTTCTTATTATGGTTAGCGGCCATAAGCAGCATTACGGGTGTCTTTTTCCCTGCCGCATTTGTGCTGACCGGACTGGCCGGGATGGGCGCTGTTTTCATGTTCATCCAGGAAAACAATATCAGGGTGCAGGAAAAGATACAGCAGGAGGCCCAGGGCGGCAAGTCCGTTTCCGTGAAGCATATTCTGGACATGGTCCCGGAGGTTTTGTATGACCCCAGAAAAGACACCAATCTTATGGTGCATGTATCAGAGCCTGACGCTAAGAATATGAAAGGCGGTTTCAGGCATGATCCTTATCAGTCAGGCAACCTGCATACGCCAATCCACAAGAGAACTTATCTGGGCGCCCACGCAAAGTCACCCATAATCTATATCGATGAATTAAAGACGCTTGTTAAAACGCGCTATATGTCAAGTCTGCTTGAGATAATGCAGAACAAGAAATATATCTTGGAGGGTGGAAAAAATACAGGGAGCGGGGCCGCGGACAGGTCGGAAAACTATCTTAAGGCGGACAATATCATCATCGCATGCTGTAATCACGATACCCTGCAGCACCTTCAGGAAGAAGGCGACGGGGCCTTTCTAAGCAGGATCGAAGACAAGGGAGAAATTATCCAAATGGAAAGCGCAGTGCCTGAAACAGCAGAACACATCAGGCAGGTCGCCCAGTATATCAAGCAGGAGATCCAAAACCTTGATAAGGATTTTGAAAATACCTGGGGCGAGGTACTGGCAAAAGAAGGCCATGCAGGCGTCAGGAGACGGAGCGAGCAGATCTACGGGAAGAGACTTCCCTTTGATTACAAGCTTAAGGCCAGGGAATTTTCCAGGAGCGCAGTAGCGGAGATCGTAAAAGAACTTCGATGCCGCAGCTCCGACGGCAAAATGAGCTGCATGTTAAGGCCGGTCAACGGTATCATCAAGACGGCCGAACTTGATGCGATAATCGACAATTCTGAATTTGTGGAGCCGAAACATATCAGAAAGGCGCTTAAAGAACACATGAGTATCGAGGGTGCGATATCCAGAGAGATAATCGAAAGCAGGAAAGACCTGAAAAGGTACATAACATCCATGACGGACTCCATCGGATATGTAGTCGGCCTCGCTGTAACACACTCAAGTGCGAGCGGCCAGATGTTCGGTCAGCCCCTTCCGATCCACTGCCAGATCAACACGGGCGGCTCTGATGTCATCACCGCGCCGGGGAAGATAGGGGACATTGCAAAGGCCGCCGCTCAAAACGTCAGGGCGTCGATCAAGAAACTCCTGCGCACGGTCCAGGCGCCGTATGTCGGATATGAAATGCATATCGAATACATTCAGGCCCACGGCGGTGTCGAAGGCGACAGCGCATCGGTTGCGATGGATGTAGGCCTGATATCGGATTATATCCAGCAGCCGGTCAATCAAAAGTATGGGATAACGGGCTCTCTGACAGGCGAGATCATTCTTGCCGTGGGGGGGGTGACCGAAAAGGTACGGTCCATAATGGACACGCAACTTACAATGGAAGGCGCGTGCATCCCCTGGCAGAACAAATATGACATTGAGCCACTGCTCATAAATATGGAATTTGAGTACACGCAAAAAGACGATATTCCGGGCATAAGGATATTCAGGACAGAAGGCAAGGCAGACCCCTTTGACATCTATTTCTGCAAGAGCAAATATGACGCATATAAGATTCTTATGGGGCTAAACAGGGAAGAGGTAGAAAACAGGATGATGGAACGAAGCAAAAAGGACATGGAATTTATGGGTAATGTTTCAAAAAGGAAAGAAGTGAGCATATACGATAAGGAATAGGTGGGTTAAGGACCTTGGGGACACTGGATGCTGTGATGGGCTGCATAACAATGCAGCCCTATTTTTTTAACTGTTATGAACATTAACAATTGAAGCAGGCTTATATTATCTGCATGAAGATGAGGGAAATTTTACAACATACCTCATGCGGCGGATGAGGGCCTCATCTATGGTATTGCTGTGCCTGGTGGAAAGTATCACGATCCCGCTGTAATTCTCTATCCTTTGCAGAAGATAAGTGACTTCAAGGTTTGCATACCGGTCGTGGGTGTCTTTTATCTCTGTGCGTTTGCCGAACAAAGCGTCAGCCTCATCAAGCAAAACAATACAGTTGCTTTTGGCGGCCTCCCTGAATACGCGGTCCAGGTTCGTCTCGGTTTCTCCCATATATTTGCTTACCAGCGAGGACAGGCTTGCGCGGTATAAATCGAGGTTTAATTCAACACTGATTATGTCTGCGGCTATGGTCTTGCATTCATCCGAAGAGCCGGTAAAAAGAATTGGAAAGGCGTTTCTCGAGCTCGTACGGAAGCGCTTGATCAACTCATCAAAACCATTGCTGCCATATCGCACTATCTGGGGAATTTTCTTAGAAGCTTCCTGGTTCATTTATCTATAATTTCAGTTCGGGTCTATTCAATTTTCTGATTTCCGGGCGCTGTCTCTGCTGCTGCTTTTATTTCCCTGAGCATCTTGCCTGAGAGTTCCTGTAATTTCTTTTCAGGGAACATGAAACGGAGAGTGCCCAAAAACAGACCGGAGAACGATTCCCGGCTTGTCAAATTCACCTGTCCGGCGTTTACTTGAAAGGAGAACTCATGCCTTGCTGAGATGCCATGTTTTTTCCCGGACCAGACGATCCTTTCCCTCAGAATGATCTCTTCTACAAAAGGCTCCAGGTCCATGGGGATGTCAAAAGGCCGGATACAGCATTTAAAACTATTCCCTTCCTCCAGTCGCGTTACGTCTGTCGAGACATCTTCGATTACGGAGCACCAGTCTTTCCAGCATGTGAGGTCCGTAAAAATATCCCACACCTTTTCAATAGGGGCGTTGATGATTATGGATTCCTCGATGACCATACGTAATTTATTCGGGAGTTTCTTAAGTATACTTTATTGCCGGGACCCCTCTTTTGTCCTTTTAGAAAATGGAATGTACCTCAGCAGAAGCAGAGCTTGTCCGCCTGCTCTTTCAGTGCAAGGGCCTTTCTGTCTGATATTGAGAGAAGCCCCTTGATGTCGCCTGGTGCCATATCGGCCAGGTCTCGCATAAGGATTATTTTTTGCTCAAAGAGCGTTCTTATTTGTCCTGAAGTTAAGCTTGAAATAACCGTAACAGGATACAATTTCTTTTTTTCGATCATCTGCTCCAGGCTGTCCTTATCGGGATATCGCCAGCTCATCAATTTAATGCCGCCGCACACGGAATATTTGATCGCATCTTCGGTGAAGCGTGTATTGGTCACCAGCCATCCTGAAAACGATTTGCCCTCGTACTGATTTTTCATCCCGGCACGAAGGTCCCTGAAACGTGAATGGAAATACATGGCCACCTTGACATCAGGCGCATTCTCCGCCCTGTTCCGGTACTTGCATTCCACCAGGCGTATTTCGCTATTATTAAATGCAAATACGTCGACTTCATGTGTTACGCATCTTCCCGCCAGGATGACACCTGTGCTCACACTGTAACCGTAATGCTTAAACAGCTCCCCAACATATTTCTCAAATGGATATCCGGACGGGCCCAATCGTAATAATGACTTCTTCAGCGAATACCTGAGCACGGTGGCACGGTTGAATTGTCTCAGGTATTTATGGGCCAGCCGGAAGATTTTTTTTGTGCTTGTGTATGGTTGTATATCAGCGACTATCCGGGAAATCACTTCCTCGGCCTGGTCCCTGTCTGCTCCGGCCCGGATTAAAGATTCCAGCAGTTTATCGGGATTAAAATCCTCGATTATACCTGATGCCTTTTTGATCTTGATGTTCATATTGAAAAGGGCATTTAACCTGGTCCGGACCAAAAGCAATCAGGCAAGCTATTTGTAATCTGATATTTTGCCGGATACCGTATACCCGCTATCTTCTGAAGGGTCGATCCGGAGCACCTCGACGGCAGCATTCATCGGTTTAAATTTATCGCTTTTGGTGTCAATTGTTATTTCAAGGGAGGTCCCTTCTTTCAGGAGCTTTTCCGTCTCAAACTGAATGCCTGAATGGCTCAGATTTTTGCATTGGCCCTTAAAGACGGCACTTGATCCCTTTATCGAATAAGTGATTTCAGCAGCAATCGGCATCCGGCAAAAAAGCCTCTTTTCATTATACTGAGGAACTGATTCTAAAATGATGGCCTCCTTTTATTAATCAGAAAATTAAAAGGCAGTTATGCAATATGTTATTTTACCATATGCATGACATGCTGAAATAAAAATTTATCCGGCATATGTTTTATGATAATAATCCAACGAAATGTTAAATGATCCAAAAAATAAAAACAATTATAAGATCGGAATCATATCCGACACGCACGGCCTTCTACGGCCTGAGGTATTCACTGCCCTGCAGGGTTCTGACCTCATTATCCATGCGGGAGACATCGGGGACCTTCAGATAATTGATAAACTGGAAGCTATTTCCCCTGTTGTCGCTGTCCGGGGGAATATTGACAATGAAACCCGTGCATATAATCTGAAGAAGACCGAGGTCGTTGACTTAGGCGGGCACACTTTTTATATCCTGCACGACGTAAGCAGGTTGGACATAGGCCCTTCGTCTTCTCATGTAAGCGCAGTAATCCACGGACATACTCACAGGCCTGACATCCGGGAGCATGACGGCGTTCTTTACATCAATCCCGGCAGTGCCGGCCCCCGAAGGCCCAGGCTGCCCGTGACGGTTGCAGTGCTTAATATAAAAGGTAAAAAACTGAATGCCGGAATCGTCGATTTAAAGCAGGACCGTATAGATAAGTGATACAATTTAACCTACAATGAATTACCTCGTCAGTTTATAAAGGGTGTATAAAGGGCGGGCGCTCCTCCTCCGGGGGGGGGAATTTATTTCGACAGGAGATAAGCATGGGTAATTTTATCAGCCGCATTGTCCGGGCCGCCAGGCTGGATGTTACTTTATATGAAGAGGTCGAGGCTGATAAAGGATCGCTGAACCAGGCCCTGGCAGTAGTTATACTTTCCAGTGCGGCGGCAGGTATGGCAAACATAGGGAGAGCAGGGGCCGTAGGCATCATCATCGGTATTGTCATTGCCCTTGTCGGATGGTTCGCATGGGCCTTTCTGACTTATGTTATCGGTACAAAACTCCTGCCCGAGCAACAAACCAGCTCTAATCCCGGTGAACTGCTGCGGACGGTTGGCTTTTCCAGCGCTCCCGGACTGGTCCGTGTGTTGGGGATAATTCCGGGGCTCTCAAAGCCGGCTTTTTTCATTGCTGCAATCTGGATGCTTATTGCAATGATCATTGCCGTCAGGCAGGCCCTGGATTATAAAAGCACCTGGCGGGCCATTGGGGTATGTGTTATCGGCTGGATTGTCCAGTTGATGATTACTATCTTAATGCTTGCGCTTTTTGGAGGCACGGCGGCAAAACCATTATAACGGAGATGCCGGAAACGATGTCCTGGAATACGAATATATTTATTGATGCAAGCTTCCCAAGTAGAAATGTAACATCGCTGTAATATATTTTTAATATCATTGCGTTATACTTCTGTATCCGTGACGCGCATCCGGCGGTGAAGGCATAAGATGAAGGCGAATATTTTAGTCGTTGACGACGAAAAAGACATCCTGGAGCTTGTTTCCTATAACCTGAAAAAGGAAGGGTTCGGCATGTCCGTTTCGACGGACGGGGAAGACGCCTTGCGCCGGGTCAAACAGGAAAAATATGATCTTATCATCCTTGATCTGATGCTGCCCGGGATCCAGGGGATGGAGCTTTGCAGGATGCTGAAGTCTTCAGAGGACACTTCATTTGTTCCTATAATCATGCTTACAGCGAAAAACGAGGAGCTCGATAAAGTGCTCGGCCTGGAGATGGGCGCTGATGATTATATTACGAAGCCCTTTAGCCCCCGCGAGCTCATTGCCCGCGTAAAGGCCGTTCTGAGAAGGACGCATGAGAAGCCGTTAATAGATAAAACCGTCAAAATCGGCGATCTCGAAATCAACACAGACACTTACCAGGTTGTGAAGAGGGGTGAGCAATTGAGATTAAGCGCAACGGAATTTAAACTCCTCATCTATTTAATGCAGAGAAAAGGACGCGTTTTCAACCGCAACATGCTCCTTGACGCAGTATGGAAAGACGAGGTATTTGTCGAGCCCAGGACCGTAGACGTCCATATCAGAAGGCTGAGGGAAAGGATAGAGGACGACCCGTCTCAGCCTGTGTATATAAAGACGAGAAGGGGGCTTGGTTATTATATGGAAGGAGAATTATGAAACGGAGACTTTTCAGACGGGTATTCATTCTTTATTTCGTTGCGCTGCTTGTGTCCGCAGTTTTCATGCATTTCTATTTAACGAGTGTTATCAGGAGCAGTTACATAAAAGAGCTTACCCGTAGCATGTCGACCCAGGCATTAATGATTGCAGGCGTCATATCTTCAGGTGGAGTGGCCGACCTTAACGAATTCACAGGGACGACGAAACAGGACACAGGTCTAAGGATGACTATTCTCGATGCAACCGGGAGGGTCCTGGGTGATTCCGACAACGATCCCTCAACAATGGACAACCATATCAACCGGCCGGAAATACAGCAAGCCATAGTGTCAGGGACCGGCTGGTCAATCAGGTTCAGTGATACTCTGAAATATGATCTTCTGTATGTCGTAACAAAAATTGTCCAAAGCGGAGAGCATAAGGGCTTTGTGAGGCTTGCCGTTCCGCTTAAAAAGGTCAATGAATCGATCAACACTTTAAGGCTGAAAATAAATCTCGCTGCGATAACCGTTTTTCTTTTGTTCGGCCTGGTCCTCATCTATCAGACGGAGAGAATAAGAAAGTTCGTAATGAAGATTTCGGAGTATGCCGGCGCCCTGGCCCACGGTCTTTTTAAAAAGAGGCTCTATCTTGAAGGCGCCGGAGAATTTACCGAACTGGCACACAGTCTCAACAACATGGCTATGGAGCTGGAAGAGACCATAAAGACGGGTGACGAAGAGGCAAAAAGACTGAATGTAATATTGAGAAGCATCCCCGATGCGCTCCTTCTGATCAATGTCCACAATATCATTGAAATTTCAAATAACGCGGCCAGGGACCTCTTCGGCAGCGAAAAACTCGACGGCAGGCCGTTTCTGGAGGTCGTCAGAAGTCCCGTATTCATAGCGCTCATGGATGAGGTGAAGAAAAACCGGTTGCCGGGAGCGGCTGAATTGACATTCGACCTTGCCGGGGAAAGGTTCCTCTATGTCCGGGTGTCTCCGCTATATTACCAGGTCGGAGAGCTGGCCGGCTTTGTCGCCATCTTTCATGATACGACCCAGATGAAAAAACTGGAGCAGATGAGAAAAGACTTTGTGGCAAATGTCTCTCATGAGATAAAGACCCCGATCACGTCAATAAAAGGTTTTGCGGAAACACTCCTTGACGGCGCCCTGTATGATAAAGAAAATGCGGAACGGTTCCTCACCACTATAAAGACCCACAGCGAACGGCTGAACAGACTGGTGGAAGACTTGCTGATCATTTCACGGCTGGAGCTGGGGGTGATGACAGTCAATAAAACCGAATTTCATGTAACCGATATAATTGACGAAGTCATGCAGATATCGATCGTGCGAGCAGCGGAAAAAAATCTATCTATAAAAAAATCTGTGGACCAGGGAGAGGCCCTTATCAATGCCGACAGGGACAGGCTCACTCAGATACTCCTGAACCTCACGGACAATGCCGTGAAATTTACCGACAAAGGGGAGATAGAGATAGGTCTGGACAGGGAAGACGGCAGGCATTATTTTTATGTAAGAGACACCGGCCCCGGTGTTCCTCAGAAATATCTTTCACGTCTCGGTGAACGATTTTTCCGTGTTGACCCCTCACGCTCAAGAGAGCTGGGCGGCACAGGCCTTGGGCTGGCGATTGTCAAACACCTGGTAAAGGCCCACGGCTGGGAGATGAAGATTGAGAGCGAAGAAGGCAAGGGGACGACGGTGAAGGTGTTTTATTAAGAAATGACCACAGGGTGTTTGATTGTGTGATCTTTAGCATTTAACAATGCAAATCTGCCACTCGTGTTTAAAGCAATTACTAATTTCATACTAATTACTCTAAAATTAGTAGTTATTGACAAGTCCCAATTAATAATCTAAAATCAATTAGTAATTAAATGAAAATTAGCTAACTACTAATTTATACTAATTGATGTCAAATTAGTATTTGGAGGCAACTGCTTGAAAATACCGGAAAAAGCGCCGGATTTTAGAAAAATAATAAAAGAACCTCTTATCCATGAGATGCTTAGCAAGACAATGGATGTGGTAAGAAAGGCCAACAGCGAGTACCTGTATTGGGACGAATTTAAGTATCAGCCGATGCCAGAGGGAATAACGCCTGAGGATGCATGGCCGATGTTAAAAATCTCTAGACTTTCTCAAAGCAGACTCTTATCTCTTGCTGACTTAAAAAACCGATCTTTTGTTTACTGGCTCCCTGATTGTGTCCTGAGGGAGATACATTTCATTGACCAGCAGGCAGGAGGGTCTATTCTGGTTGATGACCCCTCAGTGCATTCCGAAGAGAAGAGAAGATATATGGTAAGGTCATTGATTGACGAGGCCATATCATCAAGCGAGATTGAAGGAGCAGTCACTACAAGGGTTGTTGCAAAAGAAATGCTAAGAACAGGTAGAAGGCCAAAGGATCGCTCGGAGCAGATGATATATAACAATTACCAGTCACTGCAAATGATAAAGAAACACGTGAAGGAGCCGCTCTCCATAGAGTTGATACTGAAAATTCATGCCTCTATGACAGATAGTACACTGGAGAACCCCTTATGGGTGGGGAGGTTCAGGACGCCTGAAGACGAAGACATCCATGTTTTTGATAGTGATGGGCATGTTCTCCATGTCCCTCCTAAAGCTATTGCTGTACCGGAATTAATGGAGAAGCTGTGCATCTATGCAAACAGCGATAGGGAAGACGAGTTTGTCAATCCTGTTGTAAAAGGGATATTGATTCATTTCTGGCTTGCGTATGTACACCCTTTTATGGACGGCAACGGCCGCACGGCGCGGGCTCTTTTTTATTGGTACATGCTTAAACACGGCTACTGGCTGTTTGAATACATGTCGGTGTCCACCGCGATACTGAGCGCCCGGACACAATATTACAGGGCGTTTCTATATTCTGAAATGGATGATAACGACGCAACTTATTTCATTTTGTATAACCTCAGGGCGATACATAAGGCGATGGAAACGCTGAATGCTTACATTGAAAGAAAACAGAAAGAGAAAAAAAGCGCATACCGTTTTGCCGTGAGATACCCGGCCTTAAACCTGAGGCAGCGCGCACTGCTTGCGAGCGCCCTCGAAAAACCTCAGGAGGTTTTTACCATTGAGACTCATTCAAACATCCATGGCATTACCTACCAAACCGCGCGGACCGATTTGCTGGGTCTCAGGGATATGGGACTGCTTTCTATGCGGAAGGAAGGCAAGAAGTTTATCTTTACTCCGGATGCCGATATTGCAAAAAAGCTTGGGAGCGGCACGGGATAGAGGCACATAGCGAAGCTATACAAGAGATAACAGTCTCCGTGGGCATTACGAAAAGGCATTTGCCGTTGCTCCGCATCTCCCATAA
>JACRQA010000044.1 GCA_016222915.1 Nitrospirota bacterium
AGCTATGATGATCATCGGTATGGCCAACAGGACAAGCAATATACAGCTCATTATCATATCAAAAAGTTTTTTTATTAATATATTAAGGGGCCGGGCCAGATTGTTCTTGACCTCAAGGCCGATTGCCTGGTCCTGGAAGAAATGCAGAAGGTCCGTTCCCAATACGGTTATTCCAAAGAGATCCGGGATGAGGATAATATTACGGGCCTTGTGCTGGAGCTGGTTGATCAGGGACAGAAGTCGTTTCCTTTCACACCCCGGCATTGCTATCACAATACTGTCTATGCCGCATCTGCCGATATACTTTTGGGCTTTGTCTACACCGGCATGAATCTTTATCCCATCGATTTTGCCCCCGACTTTCGTGGGATCATCATCAAGAAAACCCACGACGTTCAGACCGAGATTCGTGTCTCGTCTCAACGCATTTAATATAAGCTTACCCGTTTGTCCGGCCCCCAGGATAAGGACCTTGCTATTGAGCAGTCCCGTATATATTAACAGCATCTTTACCTCGGTCCTTATTACCGGGAACACCGGAACGGCAATAATGCCCATCATAATGAGGACTGTCCTGGATACCTGTTCGCCCGTCTTGCTCAGGTAAAGGATAGAAAACGTGACCAGCGTGGAAAAGAATACGACCTTCCATAACATCTTTACTTCATCCCAGAATGAAAACCTCTTTGCGTACAGCCCCTCGTATGCGATGAAGAAGAGCCAGACCGGGAATATCCACCAGAAAAAGGCATAGTCAATGGGAGGGAACTCCGGGAACGTCCCGAAATGAGGGAGTATATTTATCCTTGTAAATATTGCGCCTTTCAACACTAAAAATATTGTTAAAAGGTCTGCTGTAATCAGCATGACCATGCTTAATATTCTTTTCATCATATCGTCAATTCTTTCGGTGTTCCATTGCATTCAAACGGGACTTCCACATCAGATTCTTTCTTGCTGGTTTTGAATTCAGCATATTGTAGAGATTATATAGCAAATACGTCAATAAGGCTGACTCTGAATCTATCATGACCGTGACCTGAGCGATAATGAACGTATGGAAATTACGGTATTGCCATGATAAACTGATGCAATGATTTATCTGAACAACAAACTTGTTGACCGGGACAGGGCCATTATCTCTGTTTTTGATCACGGATTTCTCTATGGCGACGGGGTATATGAGACCCTCAGGGCTTATGACGGCGTGGTTTTCATGTTTGATGAACATTTGGCAAGGCTCTTCCGTTCCGCATCGCTTATTGACCTCAGTATTCCCATGTCCGGGGACGCAATAAAGAAGGCTGTTTATAAAACCGTTAAAGCGAACGGGCTTGAAGAAGCGGTAATCAGGATAACGGTATCAAGGGGCCCCGGGCCTGTAGGATTGGACCCTGCTTTGTGTCCGGAACCGACCTTTGTCATATTCGCAGCCCGGTTCAGGAAATATCCGGAACAGTTTTACCGGAAGGGGGTGAGCATTGCCATTGCCGACACAAGGCGAAATTACAGCAGGGCGCTTGATCCCAGGATAAAATCACTTAACTTCCTGAACAATATCCAGGCAAAAATCGAGGCAAAGAAAAAAGGCGCATATGAGGCGGTGATGCTGAATTACAGAGGGTATATTGCCGAGGGGACTATTTCGAATATATTTTTCATAAAGGACAAAGTCCTGTGCACCCCTTCCCCGAAGACCGGGATATTGGACGGGATCACCCGGAGGATAATCCTCGAGGCTGCGAGGGAACTAAAAATAGAAACGCGTGAAGGCAGCTTCAGGCCCCGCGATATCCAGGGAGCGCATGAGGCCTTTATCTCAAACACCACGATGGAGGTCATGCCGGTTTCCGGGATTATCGGTCTGAAAAAATTTCCGGGCCCCGGCGATATTACAAAGCTTCTTCGTAAGGCATATAAGAAAAAAGTCATTGACTACATAAGAAGGGAGAGATAAATGGTGAACATCCCGAAATTAATAGACCACAGCCTTCTCAAGCCTGACGCAACAGTGGCTGATATATTGCGACTTTGTGATGAGGCAAGAAGATACGGTTTTTTCGCCGTATGTGTACATCCTTATTATACTGGCATAGCGAAAGAGGCCCTCTTCAAGACACATGTGAAGATTGCGACCGTAATAGGTTTCCCACACGGAATGACATTCACCGGCGTAAAAATATATGAGGCGATACAGGCGGTCCTGAATGGAGCTGACGAACTCGATATTGTGATAAATACAGGTCTCGCAAAGTCCGGCGATTGGGGGGCCGTGCAAAAGGAAATATCAGACATTGTCACCGCCACCCCTGAGGCCCTGCACAAGATAATTATAGAAACGTATTATCTGACCGATGACGAAAAGAAAAAGGCCTGTGAAGCGGCAATAACTGCAGGAGCAGAATATATAAAGACATCTACAGGCTTCGCCCCTTCCGGGGCGGATATCAGGGATGTCATCCTGATAAAGTCCCTGACAAAAGGGAAAGTAGGGATAAAGGCCGCTGGCGGGATAAAGACACTCGCCCAGGCGAAGGCATTCATTGATGCGGGTGCTACACGGATCGGGACGAGTTCGGGAGTGTCCATCATGAAAGAGGCGCAGGGAGAACTTTAATTGAAAGTCAAACTTGCCAGGACCGCGGGTTTTTGTATGGGTGTGCGCAGGGCGATGAACATAGTCCTTGACGCCGCCAATAGAGAAAAGGGGAAATTGTATACCTATGGCCCGCTGGTCCATAATCCGCAGGCTGTGGAAATGCTAAGACAGAAGGGCGTTGAGGTCCTCGGGCATGAATTAGTCTCCAACGCAACCGTGATCCTGAGGGCGCATGGAGTGGCCCCTGAAGAGAGGAAGAGAATAAAAGAAGCGGGTAATGTCATATGTGATGCGACCTGCCCTCACGTTGCGAAGGCTCATGCCATATTAAGGAAGGAGATAAAAGAAGGATACAAGGCGATCATCGTCGGGGACAGGGGACACGCGGAAGTGAACGGCCTGCTCGGATATGCGGAAGGGAGCGGTATCGTTGTTGAAAATATGGCTGACGTTAACAGCCTCCCTCAAATGGACAGGGCCTGTGTAATCGCCCAGACAACACAGGACAGAAAAATATTCCTGGAAATAGTTGAGGAAGTAAACAAGAAAGTACGCGAGGTAAAGGTCTTCGATACCATTTGTGATTCAACCACCATGAGGCAGAAGGAGGTCTTTGAGCTGGCCGGCGAAGTCGACGCAATGGTCATTGTCGGAGGCAGAGACAGCGCAAATACGAGAAGACTGTATGAGATATCGCTTTCCACCGGTGTGCCGTCTTTCCATATCGAGACTGAAGATGAGCTTGACTATCTCGGTCTGGACAAATATGAAAATATAGGTGTCATGGCCGGGGCGTCCACCCCGAACTGGGTCATTAATAAAGTAATCGATAGAATAAAATACCTCCTGAAAAAAAGAAAAGGGAGGGGATACCGGTTCCTGGAAAGTATCGGTGAATTCCTGGTGGAAAGCACATTATACTTGAGCCTTGGCGCTGTCAGCATGTGCTATTCCAGTCTGGTATTTCAGGGACTGAAGCCTTCAGCCACGGTCCTGTTTATTGCCTTCTTCTATGTCTTTGCGGTGCATACATTCAACAGGTATAACGAAAGGTTGAAAGATGAATTTTCGGACCCTGCGCGGACAAGGTTCTTCAGGGACTATGGGAAGACCCTGATCATCGGGGCGACCGGGGCGTCATTTGCGGCCCTGTCATTATCGTATTTAATAGGATTGACTGACTTCATTTTGCTCCTGTTTTCATACCTGCTTGGAATCATATACACAATACGTATAGTCCCTGAAAAACTTCATCCGTTCGTTAAATACAAGAGACTTAAAGACCTGCCGGGGTCCAAGGACCTGCTGGTATCGCTGGCATGGGCATGGGTAATAGTCCTGATCCCTATGCTGAACCAGGGTGTGTTTTTTTCATATAAGTCCATTGCGATGCTGGCGTTCGTGCTTATATCCGTGTTTATCCGGTCAGTGGTGTTTGACATTTTAAGTATAGAGGGGGACAGGATTGTCGGCAGGGAGACCATTCCCATACTTATAGGTCCCAGGCAGACACAGATAATGCTGCTCATACTCGCGATTATAATAGGCACATTTATGTTCCTGTCCGCTTTCTTCGGGCTTGTTCCTTCGCTGGGTTACTTCTTGATATTTTCGCCTGTGTTCGTTGTGGCGTGTTTTTATATCTTTCAGAAACATAGAATCCAGGTGAGCACGCTGTTTGAGGCGATCATAGACAGTAATTTCATACTGGTAGGATTGATTACATACTTTTGGCGGTTGTCATAAAGATCTTGCTTGACCATCTCCTGCTTCCTATGGTAGAAAAAACACATGACAATTCAGGAAAAACTCTCCCGGTTACCGCAGGTCAATGATTGTTTGATGGGTCCCCACGGGCAAAAGTGGCTGGAGTCCGGCTATAGAAAGATC
>JACRQA010000058.1 GCA_016222915.1 Nitrospirota bacterium
AGGACAGAATCGCTGTTCAGTAAATTGAATAAGCACAAACTGTTTCATGAAATGGTGGCGATAAATTTCTGGCTTGTGGACAAAAAATTCTCCAGGTCCGACCAATCGCTGATAGATGGAATACATAACTTGTATTCCCTGGCATATGGCAAATCCGCGGAGTCCATTGACGGCCCTGCAGCATTAAAGGACAGGTATAAAATATACCATGATTCGTGGAATGATATTACCGGTTTTCAGGACCAGTTCGGCTTGAGGGCAACGGAGTTCATATTCGGAAATACAAATGGCGTTCCGGTTGAACAGACGTCGTTTTGGATAATTTCCCACGCTCACGACGCAAACATGTCCTTTACCGCCATAAAGAAAAAATACCGCGCCCTCAGGCGTTGAATTTTTATCGGCTGCAAATTATATTTTGTGATATGTTATTTATGACTAAAGATATTCTATTATTTAAACGATTAACTTGAATATCATGCCTTTAACAAAAAAAGGAGGTTTGCATGGCAGACGCAAAGAAGATTGACGTCTTGATGACGGAAGAGAGGATATTTCCGCCGTCAAAGGATTTCAGCAGCAAGGCCCACATCAAGAGCATGGAGGAATACGAAAAGATCTACAAAAGATCTGTTGAAGACCCTGAAGGCTTCTGGGCTGAGATGGCTGAAAAAAATCTTACCTGGTATAAGAAGTGGGACAAGGTGCTTGAATATAATTTCGAGAAGCCTGAGATAAAGTGGTTCCAGGGCGGCAAGCTCAACGTTTCATACAACTGTCTTGACAGACACCTGACTTCTTCGACAAGAAACAAGGCCGCCATCATATGGGAGGCCGACAGCGGCACATACAGGACATTCACTTATCAACAGCTTTATTACGAGGTCAACAGGTGCGCCAACGTGCTGAAAAAGCACGGCGTGAAAAAGGGAGACCGGGTCATGATCTACCTGCCTATGGTCCCGGAACTGGCGATATCCATGCTCGCATGCTCAAGGATCGGCGCGATCCACAGCATAGTCTTCGGGGGATTCAGTGCTACTGCCCTCAGGGACAGGATACAGGACTGCAAGGCAAAGCTCGTCATCACCGCTGACAGGAGCTTAAGGGGCGGAAGGTTTATCCCGCTTAAGGTCAACTGTGATACCGCGATTCTTGAATGCCCGACTGTCGAAAAGGTGATCGTCGTCAAGAGGACCGACCAGAACGTCGACATAGAGCCGAAGAGGGACGTCTTGTGGCATGAAGAGATGAACGCCCCTGATATTGCAAACTACTGCGAGCCTGAACAGATGGACGCGGAAGACCCGCTGTTCATCCTTTATACCTCCGGCTCAACCGGGAAGCCGAAGGGTGTTATGCACACGACCGGAGGTTATCTCCTTTTCACAAACCTTACATTTAAATGGATATTCGACTACCATGACGAAGACATCCACTTCTGCACAGCGGACATCGGCTGGGTAACAGGTCACAGCTATATCGTCTATGGCCCCCTTTCAAACGGCGCGACAAGCCTCATGTTTGAAGGCATCCCGACATATCCCGATGCTGGAAGGTTTTGGCAGATTTGCGATAAGCATAAAGTCAATATCTTCTATACAGCGCCGACCGCGATCAGGGCCTTGATGAAAGAAGGCGAAGGTCATGTAAACAAACATGACCTTTCATCGCTCCGGGTCCTCGGTTCCGTCGGGGAGCCTATCAATCCTGAGGCATGGATGTGGTATCACGTCAATGTCGGCAAAGAAAAACTTCCGATTGTGGACACGTGGTGGCAGACCGAGACAGGCGGGATACTGATCACCCCCCTCCCCGGTGCAATGGCATTAAAGCCGGGCTCAGCGAACAGGCCTTTCCCCGGAGTAGTCCCCAAGGTCATCAAAGAAGACGGCTCGCCTGCAGCTACGGATGAAGGCGGTTACCTGGTCATTGAGAAACCCTGGCCCGGAATGATACGCGGAACATACGGTGACCCGGAACAGAAGAGGGTGAAGGAAGTATATTTCGCGAGGTTCCCCGGCAAATATCTCACCGGCGACGGGGCGCGCGTTGACAAAGACGGCGATTACTGGCTCATGGGAAGGATAGATGACGTCATCAATATCTCCGGGCACAGGCTCGGAACAGCGGAAGTGGAGTCGGCGCTTGTCAGCCACGAGGCAGTAGCAGAAGCCGCTGTTGTCGGGTATCCTCACGATATCAAAGGAGAAGGAATATATGTATATGTAACTCTGAAGGACGGGTTTAAGCCTTCAGATGAACTGAAGAAGATACTCATCGGCCACGTCAGGACCGTTATCGGCCCGATTGCAACGCCTGACAGACTCCAGTTCTCCCCTGGATTGCCGAAGACCAGAAGCGGTAAGATCATGAGAAGGATACTCCGCAAGATCGCCAAGGGAGATGTTGAAGACCTCGGCGATACTTCCACACTTGCCGATCCTTCGGTTGTTGATAATCTGGTGAAGGAAAGATTGTAAATTTTAATTACCATGCAGGGGCGGGTTTCAAACCCGCCCCTGCAATATACCCCGCGTTTTAAAAAAAATTACCCATCATTATTCCATCGGTTTTGTATAATAGACAAACTCATCAGTAAAGGCTTTAAACAAAATAAAGCAATAGTCGATTTTGAAGGGATATATTTAATATGCCTGAATCTTTAATTGAGCAATTATCAAAGATTGTTGCCGAGGGTAAGAAGGAAGTGGAGCGGATACTGGAGAGGTTGTCCGGCTCCAATAAGCTTACCCTGCAAACCAATGAGTATGTGCTGCCATCAAAGGACAAGTCCGGGCTTTATCGCGGGCAGATGAAAGACATCTCTGAGCAGGAATGGCACAACAGGCTTATCTATGGCGACAACCTGCTTGTAATGCAGGCGCTGCTTGCCGGTGATCCGGCAACCGGGCTGCCTTCCATGCGCGGCAAGGTTGATCTCATCTATAATGACCCGCCTTTTGACAGCAAGGCTGATTACCGGACAAAGATAACCCTGCCCGGAACCACCATCGAACAGAAGCCGACAGTGCTTGAGCAGTTCGCCTATTCCGACACATGGAAAGACGGGACAGTCAGCTATCTGCGAATGATGTATCCGAGACTTGTCCTTATGAGAGAGTTGCTGAGCGAGCAGGGATCAATTTATGTCCATCTCGATTGGCATGTCGGGCATTATGTAAAGGTGTTGATGGATGAGATTTTCGGGAAAGAGAATTTTATAAATGAAATTACATGGAAAAGGTCTGATTCACATTCAGATACCAAGGATAAGTATGCTTTTGTTAAAGATACGATTTTTTTCTATTCAAAAAACTCAAGCCACATTTGGAACCCGCAATATACTCCATTACCCCAAAAAACTGCTGACAACTGGTATAAACATGTTGAACCCGACAACGGGCGGCGATACAATTTAGCTGACTGTTCTAGTCCAAATCCTCGCCCAAATATGATGTATGAATATAAGGGAGTTAAGCATCCTCCAAATGGTTGGCGATATTCTTTAGAAAAAATGAAAGAACTTGATGAAGCAGGCAGACTCCATATTACTACGAATACCATCAAATATAAACGCTATTTAGATGAAAGCAAAGGAGTGCTGGTCTCTGATCTGTGGCAAGACATTTCACAAATTAGAGGGTATGGGGTAAGTTCAGAATCTATTATTTATGATACACAAAAACCAGAATCCCTACTTGAACGCATTATCACAGCCTCTTCCAACGAAAACTCCATCATAGCCGATTTTTTCTCCGGCTCCGGCACTACCGGCGCGGTTGCTGAAAAGAATGGCCGCAGGTGGATTATGTCCGACATCGGCAAGCCTGCTATCATGATTACGAGACAGCGGCTTATAGATCAGGAGGCAAAGCCATTCCTTTATCAATCCATCGGCGATTATCAGAAAGAGGCCTTTACCTCAAGCCGCCTGTTCAGACGCATTGGTGATCTGTCGCAGGTCGTCCTCAACCTTTACGGCGCATTGCCCTTTCCAGACGAGCAGAACCCGAACCGCAATCTTGGATACATCAAGAATTCACGCACCCTCGTTATGGTCGATTCCCCTTCAAAACTGACCGGCTATGCCACCTTGAAGAAGGCGCAGGAATTGAGAGAGTCTTTTCTCGGCGGATGGAACAAGGTTGTCGTTTTAGGCTGGAACTTTGTCTTTGACATTGCGACGGTCATCAAGAACTTCAACGACGATAAACTTGAGGTGCTGGTCATTCCTCCCGACCTGCTCGACAAGCTCAAGACAAAATCCAGTTATGAAAGCCTCCTGAAAAGCGGCAAGATACGCTTCTCATCGCTTCAGTATCTTTCTATCAAAAAGCCGGAGGTGAAAAACTATTCATCCGACATCGATGAAATAACTATCGAACTGGATAATTACATCCTTCTTTCTCCCGACTCCCTGCCACTTGACGACGCAAACAAGGAAAAATTGCAGGACATTATCGCGCATGACCCGCTTGCGCTTATTGAATACTGGAGCGTGGACCCTGATTACGACGGCGAAACCTTCCGCAGTAAATGGCAGGACTACAGAAGCAATGTCGGCAATGACGCTGATCCGTTCAGGGTCGTGAAAGAAGTCAACATCCTGTCGCCAAAGGTCAAAGGCAAACGCAGGATATGCGTGAAGGCGGTTGATGTGTTTGGGTTTGAGAGTGTGGTCGTGGAGGAGGTGGGATAGTGGGACAGACGAAGAACTTTTTTAAAGATAAAAAACCATGGTCTATCGTTAAAGACAGAGTACTTGATTATTATCTCAAACCTTATACGTCAAAGGTGCTTAGAACCGGCAAGCCGGTTATTATTTGCGATTGCTTCGCTGGCAAAGGCAAATTTGACGATGGTGAAATAGGGTCTCCTCTCTTAATCGCTGAACACATAAAAAGCCATTTATTAAAACAACCAGATGCGGACAATAAAATCCAGGGAGTTTTTATTGAAAAGAAGTATCATGATGAATTGAACAGTAACCTCTCTGGCTATGCAAACGTAATCGTTTATCCTGGTAGCTATGAGGACAATCTGAAAAATATTCTGGCGTTCAATGCAAATAACAATCTTTTCCTGTACGTTGATCCATACGGCATTAAAAGTCTTGATCTTTCCGCGTTCTCTCAAATCAAGAGTAGAAAATTCTATTCGGTCGAAATGCTTCTAAACTTCAACTCCGCAGGATTTCTGCGTGAAGGGTGCCGTTTGTTGAAATACAAAGACGCATTCACAGATGAGGATTTGACGGATTATGAAGTTGATGATGATGCAAACACAAAAGAGAAAATGGATTCCATAGCCGGCGGCTCTTATTGGAAAGATATTCTTAGCGCTTACTATAAAAGCCAAATCGATATTTACTCTGCGGAAGAGCAGTTCTTTTCGGAGTACAGTAAGAGGGTAAATCATCTTTTCAGGTATACGGTAAACATTCCAATTAAAATTAAGTCGACCCACCTGCCAAAATACCGGCTTATCTTTGGTTCAGATCATGAGGATGGTCTCATCCTCATGGCGGATAATATGAATAAGAAATGGAATGAGATAGTGGCAAATCAGAGAGGTGGGCAGGGAGCTCTTTTTGATTATGAATTCCCTAATTTAGCGATCTTGAAAAGTTTCGATCTTCATAAAGACATCATGTCCTTCATTACTTCAGACTCATCAGGGGTTCTGCTAAAAAGCCTTATTGTGCATCTTATTCAGCGATATGGTATCTCATTCCCTGAAAAGCATTATATAGATACCATCATCGATATGGAGGCAAGAGGATTGCTGAGAATTGACAGGTATCCGTCTGTAACAAAGACCGGCAAACCTGCAAGATCGATGAATTATGACGATTATCGAATAACTGTGAGGTTGAAATGAAAAACAAGACAACTTCTTACATCAGCCGAAAAACACTGCTCTATAAAACAGCCGTTGAATACGGTGATTACACCATCAACCATGTTGAGGGATGCTCACATGGGTGCATGTATCCATGCTACGCAATGCTTATGGCAAAGAGGTTCGGCAGGGTTAAGAGCTATGATGAATGGATTAAACCTAAAATTGTTTCAAATGCCGCTGAATTGCTGAAGAAGGAAATACCAAAACACAGAGACAAAATCAAATTTGTGCATCTCTGCTTCAGCACCGACCCATTTATGTACGGCTATCAGGAAATAGCAGAGTTGAGCGTCAAACTTATCAGGATGCTGAATGACGCAGGCATAAAATGTACTGCTTTGACAAAAGGGATTCTGTCTGATGATCTGGCGGAATTGAGCAGGTCGAATGAATTCGGGATTACGCTGATTTCACTTAATGAAGATTATAGAAAGCAGTATGAGCCGTTCTCCGCACCGTATAAAGAAAGAATTCAGAGCCTCTACCGTTTGCATAAAAAAGGAGTAAAGACATGGGTAAGCATAGAGCCTTATCCTACGCCAAATATAGTTGATCAGAATTTTGAAAAGATTCTTGAGTCTGTCGCTTTTGCGGATAAGATTATATTCGGCAGGCTCAACTATAATGCGATGGTTTCGCAATATCAGGATCATAAGGGCTTTTACAATAAGTTGAGCCGTCAGGTTATTGAGTTCTGTAAAACAAACAACAAGAAATACCACATTAAAGATGGCACGATGACGAATAATTTAAAAGCTAACAAGTCAGATGCTACGGCATCTCTATTTGGCAGGCACGAGAACTTGGCGGTTGTGGGTAGATAATGTCCATATCCTTAAACACAGGCACGCGCGATATACCATTGAAGTTTGCAAGAGAGCTGTCAGCGCTGGTAATCAGCGAATGGGAAAACGGCAGCTTCATCAGCAAGACTACGCCCGTTACGCAAGACCTGCTCAGGTTCTGGTTCTCCGGTCCCTTCTGTGACGCAAGGACAGTCAACTTTCACGAAGGGCAGAGACAGGCGATCCTGAACACAATCTATTCTCATGAAATTTTGAAGGCAGAGTCTGTGTTCGATATGTATTCCTCAGTCAGTGGTGACATTACTGCCAAGATGGATTTGTCCTATCTCAAAAAAGACAAATTCAGCCATCCAAAATACTGCATAAAGATGGCTACAGGCACCGGCAAGACATGGGTACTGAATGCCCTTTTGATATGGCAGTATCTCAATGCAAGATATGAAGAATCAGACAGTAGGGGCGAACGGCCGTTCGCCCCTACATTTTCCAAACGGTTTCTAATCGTAGCGCCGGGATTAATCGTATATGAACGGCTTCTGGACGCTTATCTTGGCAAAGAAGGACAGGACGGCACAAGAAACTTTGCCACATCGGACTTCAAAAAGTTCGAGGACTTGTTCATCCCTTCCGCCTATAAAGAAACACTCTTTGGATTTATCCAATCCAATGTTGTAAGAAAAGATGAGATAGGAAAGAAGATTACCGGCGATGGAATGATCGCCATTACCAACTGGCATCTTTTGTCAGGAGTAGAAGAAGAGGAATACGCAGAAATATCTCCTCTGGAAGACCCTTCACTGGCGGTAAAAGAAATATTCCCGATCACACCCGGTACGTCAACAGGACATTCACTTGAAACTCTCGACAATCAGTATTTGAGCGGCGGTGAGATTGAATATCTGGCAGGGCTTGAGAATATGCTCGTCTTCAATGACGAGGCGCACCACATTCATGAAACAAAAAAAGCCGGAATTGTCTCTGAAGTTGAATGGCAGAAATCGTTGAACAAAATTGCCGAAGGTAAAGGCAGGAGTTTTATCCAGATTGATTTTTCGGCAACTCCCTATGATGTGACCGGAAGCGGGCAGAAGAGAACGAAACATTTCTTCCCTCATATTGTCGTGGACTTTGATCTTAAGACAGCCATTCATAAGGGACTTGTGAAGACAATTACACTCGATAAACGTAAAGAGATTGCCACAATGGAGCTTGATTTCAAAGCTGTGCGTGAGGGGAATACAGTGGTCGGTCTATCCGATGGGCAGAAGCTCATGCTAAGGGCAGGCTTACAGAAACTAAAGATACTGGAAGATCAGTTTGTGAACTTGACCTGCGATAAATCGGGAATATCCGACAAGCATCCAAAGATGCTGGTGATTTGCGAGGATACAAAGGTTTCACCCTTTGTGACACAGTTTCTTGCTGATAATGAAGGGCTTGGCGAAATGGATGTTGTTCAGATAGATTCAGATAGGAAAGGGTCAATCCCAGCAAAGGAATGGGACAAGGTTAAGCAGCGTCTTTTCAATATAGACAAACATGCCAGCCCGAAGGTCATTGTATCTGTCCTGATGCTCAGGGAAGGTTTTGATGTAAGCAATATTTGCGTTATCGTCCCATTGCGGTCAACACAGGCTCCGATTCTCCTTGAGCAGATTATCGGCAGAGGTTTGCGCCTCATGTGGCGTGAGCCGGATTATCAGGAGATAAAGACTGAGAACAGGATTAAGCTCTTGCAGAGAAAAGAAGAGCCGTCAAATTATCTCGATATATTAAGCATTGTCGAACATCCTGCTTTCATAGAGTTTTATGATGAACTTGTCAAAGACGGTTCTATTGCTGAAACACATGAATTGCCCGAAGACAGAGAGAGCATACTCGGCGATATCATAAAGGTCGGACTGAAAAACAACTACAAAGACTATGACCTTTATTGGCCTATAGTTATCCGGGACAGAGAGGAAACCTTGCAGGTAATGGAGCCATCCACAAAATATTTCGCAGGAGTTGACTGGTATCAACTCGATAAACTCAAGGCGATGGTCCCCAAAGAAGAGATCTTTGTTTCAGAGGAAATAACCGTTAAGACACGATTTGGAGATTACAAAGTAACAGGCGACTTATTCACCGCCAAAAGTTATAACGAATTGATGGCAAAAATCATTAAAGTAATTACCAGCACTCTCGTCAAAGTCAGTCAGAGAACGATGAAGGATTATCCTGTAATGCAAATAAATAATGCATCTCTCATAAAGGTTGTTGACGACTTTATTCGTAACCGCCTGTTCAATGAGACCTTCGATCCGTTCAAGGACAACAACTGGCGTGTCCTGATGCTTTCAAAGGCAGGCATTATCCAGCATATCGTGAAAGAACTAAGCCAGATTATTTATGACATGCAGAACAATATAAATGTTGAAGAGGCGGTTGTAATAAAGAAATACTTTTCTGAAGTGAATGAATTGAAGATGCGTGAAAATTATTCTCTCAACTTTACAAAGACAATTTACGAGAAACTTCCCTACCCATCTAACAAAGGAGAATTTGAAAAGAATTTTATGCTCTTTTGTGACAGCGATTCTCAGGTTAACAGCTTTCTGAAGATTAATGAGAATTATCACTATTTCTCCCACTTAAATTATATCCGCAACGACGGTATGCTGTCGTCTTATTATCCGGACTTTATCGTAAAGGTGAATTCATCAATCTACCTCGTCGAAACAAAGGCAACCAAAGATTTAAACGATACCAACGTGCGGCAAAAAGAACTTGCTGCTTTGGATTGGATCAATAAAATTAATGAGCTGAAACCGGATGACAGAATGGAGTGCGGGTGGAACTATGCGTTGCTTGGTGAAAACACTTTTTATAGCCTGCGGGATAAAGGGGCATCACTAAAAGATATTATGGAATTCGCCAAACTCACCCAGCAGAAGGTGAAGAGCGAGTTGTTTTGATTTATAAAGAACTATCTGCCGAATTCACACGTTATAAAGCGCCGTGATATAATTTATCAATAAAAATGGGGGGGCATATTACATGCAAATTTTCGACAAAACAGTCAGGGATGTCTTAAATGAAAAACTGATCAAGCTTGAAGATCATTTCTCTTCGGACGTTATCTTTTATTACGGTGATATTAATCCAGCCTACGTGAAAGGTTTCAGAGACTTTATTGAACAAATTAAGAGTGATACCAAGAAAAATAATCGTTTAACGCTTCTCCTTAACACATTCGGCGGCAGTGCCGAAACTGTTGAAAAGATGGTTGAGATTATACGGTTCCACTATGAAGAGATTTATTTCGTTGTTCCTGATTATGCCTTATCAGCAGGTACTATTTTTTGCATGTCCGGGGATAAAATATTCATGGATTATTCATCGTCTCTGGGGCCGATAGACCCTCAGGTTTATACGGGTAATACATATGTGCCTGCACTTGGTTACCTTGACAAGGTAAATGAACTTATTGAGAAATCAAAGAATGATACTTTAACAAATGCCGAGTTTCTCATTTTGCAAAATCAAGACTTGGCAATGTTAAGAAGCTATGAGCAGGCAAGAGATTTGACGATTACCTTATTAAAAGAATGGCTTGTAAGATATAAATTTAAGAACTGGAGCACTCACAGAACGAATCCTATAAAGAAAGATCAGATAGTTACAGAGGAGGAAAAGAAAGAGCGTGCTGAGGAAATTGCCAAATTATTAGGAGACAATAAAATATGGCATTCTCATGGAAGATTTATTGGTATAATAACCTTACAGACACTTTTAAAACTTGAAATCGAGGATTATTCAAATAAAGCAGATTTAAGAAGCCTGATAAGAAGCTATAATGACTTGATCTGTGAATATATTCTGAGAAATGGGATCAAAGTCTTTTTCCATTCGAGAAATTTCTTTTAGAAAGGAGACGAATAAATGAATACAGTCGATAAGCTCATAGAGACTCTTGAAAAGGAACAACATAAGTGTAAAGCGAATCCTGATATTATTAAGCTTCAAAATTTTCTAAAGAAAATGAATCGCCTCGGATTAGTGAAAAAACAGGATTATAATATTCCGCCTGTTGATACGCTCGGCAGAAAGTTCTATGAAAATTGTAGAGCAAGCAGTAAATAGCATCCTTAATGATGGACAAATTCATCCTCAACAAAGACAATTCCGTTCTCATAATCGTAGACATACAGGACAAACTCGCCGTTGTCATGAAGCAGAAGGACAAGGTGAGGGACAACTGCCTTCACCTCGTTGAAACCGCAAAGCTGTTAGGCATTCCCATTATCGTTACCGAGCAGTATCCCAAAGGGCTCGGGCAGACAATCAGTGAAATTAAGGAAGCTCTGCCGGATTATGCACCGCTTGAGAAGGTCACCTTCGACTGCTGCAGGGGGGACGGGTTCCTGGAAAAAATGTCCTCCCTGAGAAAAACACATATCATTCTTACAGGCATGGAGACGCATGTTTGTGTACTGCAGACCTGTCTGGGCCTCCTGGAAAAAGGGCATCTCGTCCACCTTGTTGCCGATGCAGTCTGCTCAAGAAAGAAAGATGATTATCTGACCGGCAGGGAATTGATGCGTGATGCGGGGGCGGTGATAACCTGCACGGAGACCGTCTTGTTCCAACTCCTCGAAAAAGCCGGCACGCCTGAATTCAAGGCGATATCAAAGAGGATAAAATAAGAATTGACCGCCCCTTCTCCCGGCTGTTTGCGAGTCCTCGGAGGGAAAGCAACAAAGAAACTGATTGCCTTGTTTCGGCTCTTCACAAGACTGCCTTCTTCTCTGTGATAAGACGTCACTCTTTTGCTGATAAAGAAAGGAAGTAAAAGTCGTTAACAGCATATCACAATTATGATATAATATTCCCACTTAAATGATAAGGAGGTGTAACTATGCCAATTATTAAGCCTATATCCGATCTCAGAAATAATTTCAATGAAATATCCGAGCTCTGCCATAAAGAGGAAGAACCTGTCTTTATCACAAAAAACGGTCAGGGAGATATGGTGGTGATGAGTCTGGCCCTATACGAAAAGCAGCAGGCCCTTATTGAACTGTATCAAAAACTTGATGAAGCTGAGTTTGAAAGCGCGTCCAGAGCGCCCGGACTATCACACAAGGAATTCATGAAACAGGTTAAATCTAAAATAAAGTGAAAAAGAAATACAGCATCAGATATCTTCCCATTGCGCAGAGAGATTTAGTCGGAATTATTGATTACATTAAAACTGACAGTCCTGCTTCTGCCTACAAATTTCTCGACAGGTTTGACAAAGCCGTTGTCAAGCTTGAAGATTTTCCCTTCATGGGACAAAGTCCAAAAGATATTCGTCTGCAGAGGCTGAAATATAGAATCCTTGTTATAGACAGCTATCTGGTATTTTATGTCGTGAAAGATACTATCGTGGAAATCAGAAGAATTCTCCACGGGAAAAGAAGATATTCGTTTCTGCTTTAATTCCAAACAATAGGTTCTCTTTCAATGTTTTATTTATTACACCCATGAAATTAACTACATTTTAACTACAACGTCATGTTTCATCAATTAAGTAGTTAAAACATCCATGGGCCTCAGATATTGTTGAGCAAGGTCGGAACGTAAGGGCATGGCGCGCCATGCCCCTACATGTCATACCCTGCTCAGGTCCCACCGCTCAAGGTCTTTTCTGATGTCCTGGATATTCCTCTTATCATCGATGGCCTTGAGCACCTTTCTATAGCCGGAGATATCGCCGTACAAGATACATCCTGTGATAACGTTGTCTTTTATCACAAGCTTTCTGTAGATATATTTCACCTGGTCTTTTTGGATTATCGACTCTGATTTGCCGTCCGCGTCTATGTCCCCTGCTGCGGCAAGGTCGATCCCGACGACTTTCAGAACATTTGACATGGTCGTACCTTCGTAAACAGCGTTTCCGCCAGCCATATTAATACCGGCAATCTCTCCCTGCTTCTGTGCAGCGGGCCAGATGCCGTAAAACATTCCCCTGTGCTCTATCAGATCACCGGCGGCATAGATGTCCTTTGTCTCCGTCTCCATCCTGTCGTTGACCACAACCCCCTTGTTTACAGGCAGGCCGAGTTTCTTCGCCAATTCCGCCTGTGGCCTTACACCGGCGGAGACGATGATCAAATCGCCGTCCACCCTTGTCCCGTCTTCAAGCAGAAGTCCGGCTGCTTTGTCCTCACCGTAAATCTCCTTTGACCTTGCGCCAAGATAAAAAATAAAACCCATGCTCTCCATCTGCGCCTTGAGGACTTGCGCGCCTTCAGGGTCCATCTGGCGCGGAAGCAGGCGGGGAAAGAACTCGACAACACTAATCTCGTGCCCGGTCTTTCTCAGGCTGTTGCCTGCCTCAAGCCCGAGGACGCCGCCGCCTATGAGGACCACCTTTTTAACGCTGTCCGCATATTTTAAAATTTCATTCGCATCGGCTATAGTCCTCAAAGCGAACACGCCTTTTTTATTTGAGCCGGGTATCGGCGGAATAAAAGAGATGCCTCCTGAGGCGATGAGCACCCTGTCATACGGCCAGGCCGCCCCTGCTGCTGTGATGACCTGTTTATTGTCTTTGTCGATACCGGTCACAGGCGTGCTCAACAGGAGTTTTATATTGTTCTTTTTATACCAGTCATCTTTATAAATAACGATGTCCTGCTCCCCGGCCTCTTTGGCAAGGTAATCAATCAACCGGATGCGACTGTAGAAAGGCACGGCCTCGTCGGTAAGGACGGTTATTTCACCGCTGCTGTCTAACTTCCTTATATTAGCTGCTGCGGCTGTACCCGCAACTCCATTTCCGATGATTACATATTTCATGAGATAGCTCCTTTTTATATGATGTCAAAATAATGGAGACATTAATTTATACAATCCCTCCTAACCTCCCTTTGCTAACCAACAGCAGGTGCCTTAAGCAAAGGAGGAACGAATCCCCTCTTTGGCAAAGAGGCTGGGCTCCCATTGCTGCGAAGCATTGCAATGGGAAGCGGGGAGATTTTCCTGATAGTAATTATATCAAACCGGAGGCAGCCTGAAGATCAGCCGTACAACTTTTCGACCAGGTCATCCTTCATGTCCTTGATGCTTTCAGCATTCATGCAAAGCTCCGTCGCTGCTTTCCTATGCATTCTGGCCCATTCAGGCTCGGTCTCAACAGGGCAGTCACTTCCACCGAGATAAAGAATATGCCCGCCTATATAATCCGCCAGCAGCAGGATCGCTGAAAGCCTTTTAGTCACCGGATCATTATGGATATCGATATTGATGTAGTGATGGTACCATACTGATTTGGCTATGGTGATGGGAAGATGCCAGGATTTGGTTATGAGATAGCCTACAGCGCAATGGTGAGTATTATATCTCTCTTCTTCTATGCCTATTATGGATTTTTTTATCCCGGACAGTGACGCGGAGTTCACAACACCCAGAGCATGATCAAGTATCTGAGGGTAATCCGGATATTTCTTCATAAGCATGGGCACGCCGCAGTCATGGAAAAGACCTGCTATATAGGCCTGCTCTTCGGATTCAAAACCGGTTTTTTTTGCTATATATGCCGAGGCCCCTGCAACAGTCATCGAGTGGTTCCAGAATTTCTCCGTGCCGCTGCCATGACCGCCGACAGAATCACGCAGCGAAGTCGCCAGGATGATCCTGTTGAAATTTTTCAGCCCTATCAGTGCCAGCGCCCTCTGGATCGAATCGACCTTTTCCCTGAGGCCGAAAAACGCGGAATTGGCCATCTTCAACAGCTTTGCTGACATGGCCACATCCCTTGAAATCAGGTCAGCTATATCTCCTATCCCGGTCTCAGGCCTGCTTATCTTTTTATTGATTTCCAGCAGAAGCGAGGGTTGGGATGGGATGCCTATGCTGCTTACAAGCTCCGCCGCCTTTTTGACATCATCTTCCTGGCTTAATAGTTTTTCATTCATGATCCGAATTGCCCTAAATCTGTTCCCTCATTCGATCTGATTATTACTCGGTACAAAAAGAAATATCTTTAGGTCATTCACCTATTCAACGCTTAGTGACCGCTCCCCGGCTAAACAGGGTCAGGAAAAAAATCATAATGCTCACAAGCACAATCGTCGGGCCGGAGGAAGTGTTGAGGTAAATAGACATTGCCAGGCCGATGACCCCTGATAAAACACCAAAGACGCATGAAAGCACAAAAAGCCGTTTCATGCTTGAGGCAAGGTTTTTGGCAGACGCGGCCGGGACGATCAGAAGTGATGTCACCAGGATCATCCCGATAATCTTAAGGCTTACCGTAATAACAACAGCAATGATCAGGAACAACAGATATTCAAAAAACCTCACACTGGTCCCTTCCACTCTGGCGAGGTCCCGGTTGAACGTGATCTGGAGAAAGGGCTTGAGGAAAGTCAGGAGCACGATGACGGTCAGTATCCCGATGATAAAAATCATAAGAAGGTCCTTGTCCGTTATCGCCAGGATGTCTCCGAAGAGGAATGTAAACAGATCTGCCCTGTACCCCTTGAGCATCCCCATGACCAGCATACCCGAAGCGATAGCGCCTGAAAAAGCGATCCCTATGACCGTGTCATGGGACAGACCTGTCTTTTCCGACAGGAACGCAATGATGACGGCGATAAGAATTGCCACGATGATCGATGATAATGAGAGGTCGATCCCAAGCAGCGCCCCGGCCGCGATCCCGGCAAAGGCGGAATGCGATATGGCGTCGGAATAGAAGGACATCCTCCTGAGCACCACAAAATTCCCGACAAAGGGGCAAAGTATGCCGACCATGACGGAAGCCAGCAGCGCCCTCTGTATAAATGGATATGATATGAATTCGCTAATCATGTTCATGGCAGCTATGGATATACGCCCCCATCATCTCTCCGTACATGCTCTTGATGACCTCGTCGGTCAGTGTCTCCTCAGGTCTTCCCGTGCATATAAGCTTTCTGTTCATGCAGAGCACATCATCGGCGTAACGGTAGACCACGTTAAGGTCATGAGAGATAATGATCACGGTCAGTCCTTTTTCCTTGTTAAGGCGCTTTACCAGGTCATGGAACCTTTCCTGTCCTTCAATGTCTACACCTGAGGCGGGTTCATCGAGAAAGAGTATCTTCGGATCATTCACAATGGCCTTTGCGATCATGACCCGCTGCAGCTCGCCCCCGGACAGGCTGCCGATGCTTCTCTGCGCAAGGGACTGAGCGCCTACGATTTTCAACAAGCCGTCAATATGCTCCCTCGCGCCTTTCCTTTTCATAAACGGGACCATGTAGACCGGCGGCACCGTAAAACCGAGAAGCTCTGATACGGTAAGGGGAATGGTCCGGTCAAATTCCAGCTTCTGCGGCACATATCCGACCTTTATAACAGAATGGTTGTTTTTAAATGGCCGCCCGAAAAGCGACACCGTACCGGTCTCATATGGAATAAGCCCGAGGATGGCCTTGATCAAGGTAGTCTTGCCGGCGCCGTTCGGACCGATAATTGCGACAATCCTTCCTTCCTCTATAGAGAATGTGATGTTCTCTATCAGATGCCGGTTATCGGCCTTTACACAGAGGTTTTCAACTTGCAGGGCAATCATTATAAGTCCTTATTTTAATGCCTCTCCGAGAACGGCGAGGTTGGACCGCATACGCTCCTCATACCACTCTCTTCCGGGAGACCCTTTCTCAAGTGTGTCAAGACTGTACACCTTCAGGCCCAGATCAGTGGCGAGTGAAGTGATTATCTTATGCAAGGCCTGGGTCTCGGTGAATATCGATTTGATCCCCTTTGACTTTATTGTCTCCACAACAGAAGCTATATGCCTCGGAGAAGGCTCTGTCTCAGGTATCTCCTGTATCACGGCCGCCTGCTGAAGTCCGTAATCCCTGGCAAAATACCCGAACGCGGAGTGATAGGCTACAAACTCCTTTTTGGTCCATGTCGCTATTTCATCGCTGATCTCACGGTCCAGATTATTAAGACGAATTATATATGCCTCAGTGTTCGCCGAATATATATCACGATTAAGCGGATCGGCCTTTATCAATGCATCCCTGATGTTCCTCACCTGAACAATAGCGTTTCGCAGAGAAAGCCATATATGAGGGTCCTTATTTATGATCTCAATACCAATGCTCGTATCCGCCACAATCAATTTCCCGTCATCGGCCCTGCGCTGACCAGGGGAGTCGATGATTTTGTCCAGCCACGCCTCAAGACCGACACCGTTAATAACAAGCACATGGGCTTCCGACACCTTCTTTGCGTCAAGAGGGCTCAATGAGAAATCATGCGGCCCTGCGCCTGAAGGCAGGAGGTTCTCGACAAGAGCAGTATCACCGGCAATGTTTTTTGCAAAACAGTAAAGCGGGGCGATAGTAGTCAGTATCCTGATTTTTTCAGTTGTCCGGGGTCCTTTCAGCCGGGCTTTATCAGATGTATCCGGCCCCTTTTTCTCGCACGACCACAAGGCCAGGGACATAATAATAAGTGCAAAGGATATAAGTCTTTTCAAGGTCATCTCGGATAGAATTATACCACAATATAAACCGCTTGGACCGATAGAACCGTTTCAGCCGCTTGAACCGTTTGAGCCGCTTGAACCGTTGGATCTGTTCAAGCGGCTCAATCGGCTGGAACGGTATTTCCGTATGTTATCATTACTGATTATGAAAGCTGTCCATCCCCTTGCAGCGCTCAGACACAGAAATTTCAGGCTCTTCTGGACCGGGCAGTTGATTTCCCTCATTGGCACGTGGATGCATCAGACTGCGCAGAGCTGGCTTGTCTTCAAGCTTACTGATTCTCCTTTTTTCCTCGGGCTGGCCGGAATGGCTGCATCGGCCCCGATCCTTCTCTTTACCTTGGCCGGAGGGGTGCTTGCAGACAGGCATCCGAAAAAAAATATTATACTCTTGTCGAATGTCGTGATCATGTTTCTTGCATTGACGCTTGCCGTTCTTGTTGCGGCCGGGGCCGTCAATGTCTGGCATGTCCTGATTCTCTCCTTCCTCATCGGCTCGGCCAATGCATTTGAAATCCCTGCAAGGCAGTCCTTCATCATCGAACTGGTCGGCAAAGAAGACCTGCTGAACGGCATTGCGCTCAATTCGTCCGCCTTCAACGTCACACGAATGATCGGCCCGGCAATTGCGGGTCTGATCATGGGATCAGCGGGACTGGCCCCGTGTTTTTTCATCAATGCCGTAAGCTTCATAGCAGTAGTCATAGC
>JACRQA010000059.1 GCA_016222915.1 Nitrospirota bacterium
TTCATTGAAATGCCTTGCAAATTCCTTTGTTAACAATCTTGCAGGAATATTTTTTATATCTGTCTTAATATTTACATGTCTTACGTCGCTTTTTAAAAGGGTTTTGCACAACGCATCCTCTTTTTTAAAAATAAGATATTCATAAAAATCCAGTGGGTATACTTCAAAAACGATCTTTCTTCCGGCAAGAGAGTCTTTGAATTTTCGTCTTATTTCAAGAGTTGATGACCCTGAAACGATAAGTTTGAAGTTATGGTAATGATCTGCGATTATCTTGAGAAAGTTTGTAGGATTATCCATATACTGGATCTCATCAACAAATATATAATTTTTACTTTTTGTATCTGATCCACGGGCGCTAAGATATGCAATGAATTCTTTTGCCCCCCGGTTAAAGGTTTGAAGTGTATCTAAGTCTTCCAGATCAAAATAATGTATATGACTATCCAAAACCTTTTTTCTTCTGAGTTCATCCATCAGCAGATAAAGAATACTGGTCTTTCCTACCTGCCGTGCGCCGATAAGAAGGATGATTTCAGGAGTATTAAGGTATCCTGTGATCTTTTGGACTGTTCTTCTTGGGAATAAAAGTTCTTTATCCATTTAAATTAATTTATATAATTATCTTAAAATAATGAGATAATTTTAAAGGTATATGCCGATAAAAGTCAAAATAAGTTTAGGCTTAATAATAAGACGGGACCGGATTTCCGCTTATGCAGGAGTGACATAGTGCTTCAATTGTTCACTACGCATTATTCATTGATAATTCGGAATGTTACTTTGCTATCAATTTACTAAATTGTTTGGGGTCTATATTTTTGCCAAGAGTGCCAAATAAAGCATCTTTAAGCGCCTTGATATAAATACTCATCCTTAAAAACTTATGGTCCCCCAATAGCAAATATTTACCTATGACTTTCGTGTATCCTGCAAGGACAAGTAATGTCCTGGCCAAGCCAAGTCTTTGAAGAGCTATATATATATAATTTCTATAACCATAGTATTCCCTCCAATGATTTTGGATAGGAATGAAATGAATCTGTCTCCCCAAAACCATTCTTGGAGTAAATAATGCCGCGGCAGCTTTATGCTTAATGATGCTATTTCTTACGATCCACATTTCATAAGAATCAGATATGCGCAGAGTAAAGTCCAGGTCATCAGAGAAGATAAAAAACTCCTTGTTTACATTGCCAACCTTTGTTATCGCCTCTCTCCTGACAAATATTCCTAACAAGGGATATGTGGAAACCTTCAGAAACGGTTGATCAAAGTCCGAGATGGTTATTGTTTTGCCTCTAAAGACCCTTTCACATCTTACTACGGACTCTGTCGATATCTCAGTATATGTTTGCTCCGCCTCGCATTTATTGCTTTTGTTTCTAATACTGCAAAGTAAAGCACCTGTCTCGTCCTTGCTGAAATAGGGGGACGTTACGAGTAATTCAAGCGCATTGTCCTTTGGCTCTGCATCGTCATCCATTAACCACAACCAATCAAAACCCGCATCATAACCTCTTCTTACCCCTTCGTGCTGTCCGCCTGATGAGCCTGTATTTTCAGGAATTCTAACGTAGTGGATTTCTACTATTTTCTCAGAATGCAGAGGTGATGAGATTATCTTCACTGCTTCAACGGGTTCTTTATCCGGGAATAATGGGTCATCAATAAGACCTTTCTCCTTTAAAAATTCAGGAGTGCCGTCAGTGGAGGCGTTATCAATAATGTATATGGCGTCAAGCGGATATGTCTGATTTAATAATGCATCAATGCATTCGCCCAGCAATTGTTTTCTGTTATAAGTAACTACATTCGCAGCAATTCTTTTATTACTCATTTTTTAATGTCTCAAATAACTTTAAAGCTTTGTCCACTACTTCATCCATGTTCAGATACTTATATTCCGCCAGTCTCCCAATGAAATATACATCTTTCAACTTATCAGCTTTGACTTTATATTTTTTATATAAGGCCTTATTCTGCTGCCTGGGAATAGGATAATATGGCTCGCCTTCAGCCATTGGGTATTCTCTGACAATTGTAGTCTTGTGATGTTTTTGTCCGGTTGCATGTTTAATTTCGACAATGCGCGTAAAATCGTAATCAGAAGGATAATTCACTTGAGAGAATCCGTTTGAAGCATTATATTAATATTGGGATGGTCCAGTATTTTTTCAAACATCTTGTGATATCCATATTTCGGCATTACCTGGTACTTATCAGTAAAGTATCTGCTGTCTCTGTTGGTCCTGACAGGGACCCTCCCACAAACAGAGGCATCCAGATCTTTTGGGTCAAGACCCCATTGTTTTGTCGTATATGCCTTGTAAATCTTTTCATACAGGTCTCTTCCGACTTTTGATATTATTACATCTTCTGAGTTTGTTATCTTTGTTATTTTCGTTCTATGCTTATCAAAAAATTCCTTAAGTTCATCCGATGAAAAATTATATCCGTACAGCGCATTCACGGTATCAAGATTAATGGGCAGAGGGACCAGTTTCCCATCAACCATCACCTTGATCCGGTAATATACATGATGCCATTCCGTAAACTGAGAAAGGTATTCAAACACATGCTTCCTGTTTGTCCTGAAATAATGAGGGCCATACTTATGAACGAGAATGCCTGCATCGTCATAATAGTCATGGCAATTACCCCCGGTATGATTTCTTTGCTCTATGACCAGGACTTTTTTGTTTAATTGGGACGCAAGCCTTTCAGCCATGACAGAGCCGGCAAGCCCGGCCCCAACAATGAGATAATCATATTTCATCAGGTCAGATACTCCTTTAATTCTTTTAAATTTATTGTTTTAAAAATCAGGTTGAAAAAGCAAAATATTAACGTAGTAACTATAAAAGAAATTATAATATTTATACCTGAATACTGAATAAGATAGGCTATGCCCATCGATGCTATTACTATTAATAGGACCTTTACAAGGCTATTTAAATAAAGGGTCTGCACTGACTTGTAATGAAGATATGACAGCCCGATAAATACAATTGCTTCACTTGCTACCGTGGCAATGGCTGCGCCTAATGCTCCATAAGGTGGAATAAAAACAAAATTTAAAATTATGTTGCTTACAGCGCCAGTTGCAATCGCAAAAGTATAGGGTCTCTCCTTGTCCCATGCAAGCAACGGGTTACCATAGGTTGTGTTTATGTAAACAAAGAGAGTATTGATCATCAATATTTGAAGCAGAATAATACTCTGGTAAAATTCTTTGCCGAAAATTAAATTAATTATATCGCTTGCATATGCTATTCCAATAACTGATATGAATCCACTGATAATAAACATTGCCGTAGAATATTTCTTCATTAACGAGATGGTCCGATTTCTATTACCGTTTGCAATGGACAGTTGAGGGAAAAAAGAACTTAAAATTATTCCAGAGGGTATCAGCCCGAGCATTAATACCTTGTACGCAGCGCTATAATATCCTACTTCTGTCTCATTTCTCATAAAACCAAGCATCACCATGTCCATATTGTAATAAATTGCAATCATAAAAGATGAAAATGCCAATGGAAGCGCAGACCTGAACATGTCTTTCCAGAATGGAAGATCAAAATCAAAGCCGGGCATACCAAAATGTTTTACATATACGGCTCCCATCCAGATTGTATTAATAATATTTGAAAAGACAGTCACACTCACGGCCCACAGGAGATCATCACTATTGTGGACCAAAAGCAATACTCCCAGAAGATTAAACAAACTTGCCAGAATCTGTCTTAGAGCGATAACTTCCATTCTTTCAATCCCCTGGAAAACCCAATTTAACAGAAAGGCATTTGCAAATAACCCGAGGCCGGTAATAAACAGAACACTCTTAACAAGCTGAGGCTTGTCTAACATCGACACAATAACAGCAAAAATAATATAGCCGGCCACCGCCATGATGAGACGGATCGTGATGATGTTATCAACATACTTTTTAATTCTGTCATTGTCCCTTGCAACTTCTCTTGTACCGAGGGTATCGAATCCGAGATTGACCAGAAGACCAAAATAGGAGAGAAATGCCGTCGCAAAACCGATGACCCCAAATCCCTGGGGCTCGATGACACGAGCAAGATATGCGATTGTGATAAGAGAGACGCCCTTGCTGATCATCTCGGCAGCGGCAAGAGAAAAGATGTTTTTGAAAATTCTTCGGGAAGAGGTCATTTCATCAAAAGCGAGGATCTATTGGGGCAACAGTAAAACATATTGGAAATACGATGCAGTGATTAATGGATATGAATAACTCCTGCGATTCCATGCATTGTCTTATTCTAATCGCTTCTAACTGACGAGTTGGTTATTGACACTGCTCCGCCGTCTGAGTCACATGCAAAATACTTCGCGTATTCCGCGTGAATATATATGATATGAATCGATCTGTCGTTATGAATAAAATATTCAGAACGTATACTGAAAATTATTCTACCACGATTATCCGCCTAATAAAATAACCGGACTCGGCCAAAGACAAATGATGGAAGTCAGGGGACAAGCGTAGGGGCTGCAGGAAAGGTCTGTCAAGCTCAGTTGAGGTTTTGCGGCAGAACTCAAGGGGATACTTAAGTCATTGCATGAGAGTGGAGTCGACTATGGCGCAGCGGAGACACGGGATATCCTCTATGAAATATGCGGTTTTTTCTCGCCTATCGCAGAAATATATTTAAAAAGTGTATACTTTAAAAGTGATGATTTATACATTGACTTATTCTTAAGGATATTCGATTTGATGTCTGGATACATTGTCTTTCTCAGCGCGTTCGCCATATCATTCCTTTTAGTCCCACTCGTCATGTCACTGGCAAACAGCAGCGGCGCAGTGGCCCACCCCGGCAGAAGACATATCCATTCACATCCGACACCAAAGTGCGGAGGCGTGGCAATAGCGTTAGGAGTGCTTCTCCTGTCCCCATTTATCTTCCCGATCGATAAAGTAATAGGTTCCTATCTCTTATCATCAGCGGTAATGCTTTTTCTCGGGATACTTGATGATGTCAGGGGAGCCGACTGGAAGGTGAAAATGGTATTTTCGGCAATTGCAACGACGGTATTTATTTTCGGCTCCGACATCTGGATAAGCAACATCGGGGACCTGTTCGGCTTCGGGGAGATACATCTGGGTGACTGGGGGATACCTTTTACTTTTATCGCGGTATTCGGAATTGTCAATGCAATAAATCTGATAGATGGCCTCAATGGCCTTGCGTGCGGTGTTTCTTCAATAGCCTTTGTGGCATTCGCGGTCTTTGCCTTCATGAGCGGCAACAGCACTGTCCTTTATCTCAGCCTCTGCTGCCTCGGAGCTACTCTCGGCCTCTTCAGGTATAACTATCCGCGGGCCAGAATATTCATGGGGGACTCAGGGACCATGTTTATCGGTTTTTCCATTGCCATCATGTCGATTTTGCTTACTCATGGCGAGGGGGGAATCAGCCCGATGGTGCCGGTAATAATCCTCGCGGTCCCTATTTATGATACCCTGCGTGTGTTCGTCATCAGGGTCATGAACAAAAGGTCCCCTTTCGCGGGAGACAAGACGCATCTGCATCATCTGATGATGAGGTCCGGTATAAAGCAGAACCGTGTTGTGAAAATCGTCTGGATATTATCTGCCCTGATGTCCGGCATTGCCGTTGTTTTTTTCAGGGTTGATGATTGGGTATTGTTGGTGATATTCTGTTCAATTATTGTATCGCTCGGTATATTTGTCAGAAATTTGCGGATTATCAGGGCAAGGACCGAAAGGGCAAATTCCCGGCAAGAACCTTTTCTTAATATTCGTAATTTGCCGGTTGAGGAAAATCATCCTGTCCTCGGCAAAGAGGAACATGGGGGTGCCCTGTAATTTTTTCAGTCCCACTCCAACCTACCACAATAAAGGATTTGCCTGTAACTGAATTCTTGCTGCTGTCCTTCTCCTCATGTTGAATAATAAAACTTTCTTAATTAGAATAAGTGCACCTGCGGTAGCCTGGGAATGCATTCAGGGATTAAACTAACTTCACTCAGGAGCTTGAATTAATTAAAATAAAGAATTGTAAATGAAGGGTGAGTTCATGAAAAAAATCATTTATATTACATGCGGCGTGCTGGCTTTATTTATTATGTCAGCCTCTGCGCATATTGCATATGCACAGCAGGTCCGGACCATACAGATATCTCCTGACATTACTTCGCCGACTGAAATAAAGTCGCAGGCTGATACTAAATCTCCAGTGCTTACTCCCGAAATTCAACAGGGCATCGAGCGGCAGCTGCGGCAGGCGGAAGACGCGAAAAGGTCACAGACATTTCAGCAGGAAGCCGCCCCACGGCCCGCAGCCGAAGCAGAGAATGGTATGTCCGGGTTTGAGCAGTTCATTGCAGGCAGGGGCACTTCAACCATATCAACGTCAATCGGGCAGTTCGGTTATGACCTTTTTACGCGGCCGGCCGGCTCATTTGCGACCCCTTCAAACGTTCCTGTAGGTCCGGATTATGTTGTCGGACCGGGTGACGAAATCAGGATCACGGTATGGGGAAAGATCGAAGGAAGATGGGACGTGACGGTCGACAGGGACGGTAATGTCACCCTCCCGAAGATCGGGGTGGTCGGCGTAACGGGATTGACCTTTAGTGAGCTCAAGGATTTTTTACATAAAGAAATATCGCGATACTATACAGGTTTTGAAATGAATGTGAGTATGGGCTCTCTGAGGTCTATGAAGGTTTATGTGGTGGGGAATGCGAAAAGCCCCGGCAGTTACGAGGTATCGTCTCTTTCAAGCCTGGTAAACGCACTCTTTGTATCCGGCGGCCCCGCCAAGACCGGGACGATGCGCGACATACAGGTAAAGAGAAACGGGGCGACTATCACGCATTTTGATATGTACGATTTCCTGCTGAACGGGGACAAGACCCGTGACATTAGGTTGATGCCCGAGGATGTCATTTTTGTCCCGGCGGTCGGGCCTCTTGTTGGAATTGCCGGGAATGTGAGGGTGCCTGCCATTTACGAATTGCGCCATGAGACGAGACTGCTTGACCTCTTTAAAATGGCCGGCGGGCTTACGAGCACTGCCTATAACGGCCGGGTGCAGGTGCAGCGGATACAGGACCATCAGTTCAGGACACTTTTTGAAGGCGATCTTGTTGACCTGGAGAACAGCCCGGACAAAAATTTCACGCTTGCAGACGGTGATCTTGTTAAGGTTTTCACTGTGATGGAAACTAATAACACTGTAAAGATTATGGGCGCGGTGGCGAATGAGGGTGAATATGCAATTGTCACCGGGGAAACGAGACTGAGTGATGTTATCTCCAAAGCGGGGGGGGTGCTTTATTATGCCTCTGATGAGGCTGAACTGACCAGGGTCTCTGTTACCCAGGCAGGGCCGGTGACCGAGCTTTTAAATATAAATATCTCGCTGGCCATGAGAGGAGATGCTGAGCATAACATACCTTTGAAAATAAATGATTACTTATTTGTCCGCACGGTCCCTGAATGGAAACTCTACAGGACCGTCTCTATCAGCGGCGAGGTGAAATATCCGGGCACTTATACCATCAAGGTCGGAGAACGCCTGTCTTCCCTTATAGAACGGGCAGGGGGCTATACCAAGAGGGCGTACTTAAGAGGGGCGGTCTTTACTCGGAACAGCGTGAGGGACATACAGCAAAAGGCGCTTGCGGAAATGATAGAAAGGCTTGAGCGCGAGCTGCTCTCAACAGGTTCCCTGCAGGCATCGACTGCGGTCTCTTCCGAAGAAGTGGCATCGAGACAACTGGAAATGGAGCAAAAAAGAAAATTTATTGAATCTCTCAAACAGTTGAAGGCGACCGGCAGGATGTCCATAAAACTGGCCAACCCGAGATTATTAAAAAACACCGAATACGATATCGAATTCGAGGACGGCGACAGCCTGATGGTCCCTATGCGCAACAGTGTTGTCAGTGTGATAGGCTCGGTCATGTCCAGGGGGAGTTTCGTTTATTCAACTGATATTGATTATGAAGACTACATCGGACTGGCCGGCGGATATACGTCTTTCGCGGATGAAGATAATATTTATGTTTTAAAGGTCGACGGCACTGCAAGGAAGCTGAATTCCGGATTTGTAGGCTGGAATTCGTCTCAATCGAGATGGGAAATGAGCTCTTTCGGAGAGGAAATAAAGGAGATTGAACCGGGAGACACTATCGTTGTGCCCGAAAAACTGGAGCGTATCGCCTGGATGAGAGAGGTAAAGGACTTAACGCAGATACTTTATCAGATCGCGGTAACGGCAGGGGTGCTAATTGTGGCTTTTTAGTCGAATCCTGTTTCTTTTACTGCCGGCATGCCTTTGCATCTTTTCCTGTTCATCGTTATACGCCGGGGATGAACCTTTTACTTATCCTGCCAACTGGGGGGGGACCGGTTTAATGGATGTCCCCTCCGCACGCGTAATAAGGGAAAACAGCTACCGCCTTGGTTTCAGTCAAATAAACCCCTACAGATATTTCTACGGGGCGATAAGCCCGCTCAAGGGGCTGGAAGCGGGAGGGAGGATAACGGAGCTTCTTGACGTGCCTTCAGGACTGGAGAACCAGAGGAACTTTAAAGACAAGGCCGTTGATTTGAAATATCAGTTTGTCCGGGAGGGCAAGTACCTTCCCGCCCTCGCGGTCGGCATCATGGACCCTCACGGCACACGCGTTTATCCGTCCCAGTATATAGTGGCAAGCAGGCAGTTATATCCCTTTGATTTCACCCTGGGATTCGGTAACGGGAGGTTCGGCAAGAAGCCGCTTATCGACCAGACCGAAAAAATCAAGATCGAGATGATTACCGACACGAAGAGCTGGGTGAAGGATTCCCAGTTTTTCTGGGGCATCCAGTTTGCGCCGACAGAAAAATTAGCATTGATGGTCGAATATAGTCCCATAAAGTATGACGAACAGACAACAGACCCCGCGCAAAAGGAATTTTTTGAAGACCCGCCGCCGTCAAAATATAATTTCGGGCTGAGGTACAAACCGACCAAGTGGTCGGAGCTTGACCTTAGCTATCAGCGTGGCAACACGGTCGGGGCAGGCATTTCTTTGGCTTTTGACATAGGGGTCCCTCTCATTCCAATATACGACCCTGTTTTAAAGGGCAGAAGTAGTGCGGGAGAGGGTCCGGCCCAGGACCGGGTGATTGGCGCATTGTCCAGGGCAGGGTTCAGTGACATCCAGTTCTATTCAGTTAATGGGGAGTGGTGGCTGGAAGCCCAGAATGATAAATACTTCTATGACATGAAGGCGATAAAGACCATCCTGGATTTACTTCCGGGCTCCATGCCTGAAACCGGGGGGAATCTGCACATCGTGCTGAAGAAAAACGGGATCACATTATTGGAAGTTACAACGACATGGGAAGATGTGTCGGCTTTGTATGCAGAGGAGCTTACCATGGGAGAGTTTCTGTATTTGTCCAAGATCACCCCGGAAATATCCGGCACCCCCGGCAATTCATCCTGGTACAGAAAGACGGTGGGGTATGGCATAAAGCCATCTCTGGAGACTTTCCTGAACGACCCTTCAGGCTTTTTTAAATACAGGCTCGGTGTTACGGCGTGGGCAGGATATTACCCGTGGAAGGGGGCGACAGTGCTTGCAGGGGTGGAAGGATATCCTCTGAATAATATTTCAACATCCAATGAACCATTGTCCATACCCGTCAGGAGCGATATCGCATTATACAAGAGAGAAAAACTGGCGCTCGGCCGGCTGTTGTTTGACCAGGTACATAAAATGACCCCGAATATATACGGGAAGATGTCCGCAGGGTTGCTGGAAATAGAGTATGCCGGAATCGACGGCGCAGTTGCAGCTCCTGTCCTTGACGGCAGGTTCCTCCTGGGCATAAGCGGAAGCGCAGTAAAGAAGAGGGACATTGATGATCCATTTGCACTGTTAAGCAGCACAGATGATGAAAGAGTGAAAGATCTATACACTACGGCATTTCTGAATGTCCGTCTCAACATTCATGAGATGGGACTTGCACTGGATGCCAAGGCAGGGAGGTTCCTTGCCGGAGACGAAGGGGTAAGGTTTACCATATCAAAGACAATAAATGGGGTAATAATCCACGCATGGTACACTTTTACTGATACATCTGTCTTTGACGACACTATCAATAGGAACTACAATGACAAAGGAATTGGCATCTCAATACCGCTCAGACTCTTTAAGGGCGCTGACTCAAAGACCTCATACAATTATTTATTGTCTCCATGGACACGGGACACGGGGCAGGATATAGACCATTTCAATACATTGTTCGATTTTATCGGCCGGAATACAACGAACGTCCTTGACAAAGATAAGCAAATGATGTTCAAATAAATTTAAATGTTTGACCGGTTTCAATTAAGAATAAGAAAAATCACAAAGGAGGAAAGTATGAATAAAATGATCGCGTTGTTCATGGTGGCTGTATTCTTGTTATGTAATTCTTTGACGATATCTCAGGTACAGGCACAGACGCAAAAGATAGCCACCGTAGAGGCTGCAAAGAAGCTTGCAGCGGACGCCGGTGGGGCATATGTTGAAGGCGCTTCCACGCCGGCCCTTACAGGCAGCCAGGCAGCCCTGCCGGTGATTGACGAAGCATCAGGGAGTGTAATCGGGCATATCGTTGCAGAGAAGTCCACTCTTGTGTCTGCCCTGAATTCAGCAGGTTTTACAGAGGTGGGCGCCGGACTGGCAGCAGCTGAGGCCGGGGCCGGGGCCGGGCTTGCAGTAGGCGCCGGGATAACCGCCGGCACAATCGGGGCCGGGTCTGTTGCAGCTGCCGTTGCCATCGGCCTTGTTGTAGCAAGCACTGCAGCGGATGACAGCACTTCAACACATACTCCGGCATCACATCATTAAACGAGGTGAATCAAATAGTAATTGTTATTTAAAAAAGGCTGAATAATGATTCAGCCTTTTTTTTACACGTTGTCCGGTATGAATAAATTAGTCCTTTCCATCATCCTTGCCTCAATGAGCTGTATTGTCCTGGCGGGACCATTTGCCGTCTCTGCTGAAGAAGATATCAATGTTGAGATTGACGTGATGCTTGCCAGGGCTGAGTATTTCTTTAAGTCTTTATCAAAAGGCGAATATGACGCTGCCTGGGATTCGTTGTCAGATAACTCGCGTAAAACGATCATCGATGATGTCTACAAGACTTATCAAAAGATGGGGGGGCAAATACAAAGGGCGGCCATTGAGCAGGATTTTAATAACAGCGGCACTATATTTCACAATTACTGGAACTCCTTTGAGCAGAACTTTGACATTCTTATGATACTGGATGACAGCAGATGGCAGACGGGCATGATGGAGCAGCACAAAGCGGAAATAAACATTACTTATAAGGGCTCAAAAAATCCGCTGAAATTAAAAATGGTGAAGGAAAATGATTTATGGAAGGTGGGGCTTGTGGAGACGTTCTGGCAGGGCAAGTCAATGGATGTCCTGCAATCGATTTTAAAATTTATTTAGCCTCTGATTTAAAGTTAGAGTTAACGCGCGAATAAGCCTTGATAGGAAGAAAAAAAGGGACAGGTTTAACCTGTCCCTTTTTTTTCAGAGTGTTTTTATTTAATACCTGTAATGCTCCGGTTTGTAAGGGCCTTCAAGCGGAACTCCGATGTAATCTGCCTGGTCCTGTGTAAGCCTGGTCAGTCTTACCCCGATTTTTTCAAGGTGAAGCCTGGCAACTTCCTCATCGAGTTTTTTGGAAAGCCGGTAAACTTTCTTTTCATACCTGCCCCTGTTTTCCCAGAGGTCGAGCTGGGCCAGTGTCTGGTTGGTAAAGCTGTTTGACATGACGAATGAAGGATGGCCTGTAGCGCAGCCGAGATTCACCAGCCTGCCTTCGGCAAGAAGGAAAATAGAATGTCCTTCAGGGAAGATGTATTTATCAACCTGGGGCTTGATGTTGACTCTCTGAATGCCGGGATAGGCAAAAAGCTTATGTACCTGGATTTCATTATCAAAGTGGCCGATGTTGCATACAATGGCCTGGTCTTTCATTTTGGCCATGTGCTCAATCCTTATAATGTCCCTGTTGCCGGTGGTTGTAACATAGATGTCTCCCTCGCCGAGGGTGTCTTCAACTGTTGCCACTTCAAACCCTTCCATCGCGGCCTGGAGCGCACAGATGGGGTCTATTTCAGTAACAATGACCCTTGAGCCGTATTCCTTCAGAGACTTGGCACATCCCTTGCCTACATCACCGTATCCACACACAACCGAAACCTTTCCTGCGAGCATGACGTCCGTGGCCCTTTTGATCCCGTCTGCCAGGGACTCTCTGCATCCATAGAGGTTGTCGAATTTCGATTTGGTCACTGAATCGTTTACATTGATTGCGGGGACCAGCAGGGTCCCGCTTTTCATCATCTCATAAAGTCTGTGAACGCCTGTTGTCGTTTCTTCACTTACGCCTTTCCACTCTTTTACTACCCGGTGCCATTTCTGATTATCTTCCTTGAGCAATTGCTTCAAAAGGTCATTGATTATCTGCAATTCATTATTGTCCGTTGGCTCATCGAGGATGGCCGCATTATTTTCAGCGTCATAACCTCTATGAATAAAGAGAGTGGCGTCGCCGCCGTCGTCAACTATCAACTGTGGTCCGAGACCGCCCGGAAATGTTAAGGCCTCGTTTGTGCACCACCAATAATCTACAAGGGTCTCGCCTTTCCAGGCAAATACAGGGACCCCCGCCGCTGCAATCGCCGCTGCAGCATGGTCCTGTGTTGAAAAGATATTGCAACTGGCCCATCTTACGTTTGCTCCAAGATCAACCAGAGTCTCTATGAGGACCGCGGTCTGTATAGTCATATGGAGCGAGCCGGATATCCTGACTCCCTTCAAGGGTTTAACAGCGGAATATTTCTTCCTGACTGCCATAAGGCCCGGCATCTCCTTTTCAGCAATCTCTATTTCTTTCCTCCCCCATTCAGCCAGGCCGATATCGGCAACTTTATAATCAATGGTATTTTTCCCTGCTACGGTTGTAGACATTCAGTATCCTCCTTACATAACGACAGATATTATAATTTAGCTTCCTTCTTTAGCACTTCGGCAAGGTCGGTCTTTTCCCATGGGAACCCTTCATTTTCCCTGCCGAAATGTCCATAGGCGGCCGTCGGACCGTAGATAGGACGTAAAAGATTCAGCATTGTGATCAGGCCGCGCGGACGCAGATCAAAGTGCTCACGCACCAATTCGATAAGCTTATCTTCGTCAATTTTGCCCGTGCCGAATGTTTCAATGCTGATAGACGTAGGTTCAGCAACGCCTATGGCATAAGAGACCTGGATCTCACAGCGGTCCGCCAGGCCGGCGGCAACGATATTTTTTGCTACGTAGCGGGCCGCGTATGCAGCGGAACGGTCTACCTTTGACGGGTCCTTTCCGGAGAAAGCGCCTCCTCCATGCCGGGCTGCGCCGCCATATGTATCTACGATGATCTTTCGGCCGGTAAGTCCGCAATCACCGACAGGGCCTCCGATAACGAAACGTCCTGTGGGATTGATGTGAAACTTTGTGCTTGGATGTATCCAGTCAGCCGGCAAAACCGGAAGGATAATTTCATCCATTACCGCTTCTTTCAGCGCTTTATATTCTATGTCAGGCGAATGCTGTGTTGAAAGCACTATGGCATCTATTGCAATAGGTTTATTGTCTTCGTAGCGTAAGGTCACCTGGCTTTTGGCATCGGGGCGAAGCCACGGCAGCGTGCCGTTTTTACGGACTTCGGACTGGCGTTTCACAAGCCTGTGCGCATATGTGATCGGCGCAGGCATCAGGACTTCGGTCTCATTTGTGGCATAACCGAACATCAGGCCCTGGTCGCCGGCCCCCTGCTCATGGTCGCTTGTCTCATTGACGCCCATTGCGATGTCTGATGATTGTTTATCGATAGAAGTCAGCACAGCGCAGGACTCCCAGTCAAAGCCCATGTCCGAATGGTTGTAGCCAATACGTTTTACTGTCTGGCGCACTACACTCTGTAGATCGACCCAGGCATTGGTGGTAATCTCTCCCGATATCACGACCATTCCCGTATTAACCAGGGTCTCGCAAGCTACACGCGCAGCAGGGTCCTGCTCAAAAATTGCATCAAGCACTGCGTCTGAAATTTGATCAGCGACTTTATCAGGGTGTCCTTCCGATACAGACTCAGACGTAAACAGGTAATTCCTTTTTTTCATTGATTTCCTCCGGAAAAAATATAAGTGTTTCTATTATATAGATATTACTTGCGCTAATTCAAGGTAATGAATAATTATTTTGTATGTTTGGCCTTTGTTTGAATCATACATCTTTGATAAGGTATAGTAAAATTTCCTGCGGTCAGGTCATTATTATGCTGAATAAAATAGTCATTAAAGGCGCGAGGGTCCATAACCTTAAAAATATCGATGTGCAAATACCCCGCGACAGCCTTGTCGTCATCACCGGCCCGTCCGGTTCGGGCAAGTCGTCGCTGGCGTTTGATACCATCTATGCGGAGGGGCAGAGGCGATATGTGGAAAGCCTTTCCGCCTACGCAAGGCAATTTCTTGAGCAGCTCCAGAAGCCTGATGTGGATTCCATTGAAGGCCTTTCCCCTTCAATCGCCATCGAGCAGAAGACCACAGCTAGGAGCCTGCGCTCTACTGTCGGCACTATAACCGAAATCTATGATTATCTCAGGGTGGCATATACCAGGATCGGGAACAGGTTATGTTATAAATGCGGCAGTCCCATTGCGACCCAGAGGGTCCAGCAGATAATCGATTCAATCACGACATTCCCGCCGAAGACGCGTATCCAGGTACTTTCCCCAATTGTCATAGGGAGAAAAGGGTTGTACAAAAAAGAGCTGTATGAAGCAAGGAAAAAGGGGATCATACGCGCGAGGATAGACGGCGAAATGGTCGATATTACAAAGGAGATAGAATTAAGCAGATACAAGATACATAACATAGACATTGTTATCGACAGATTAATTATCAAGCCGGGAATAGAGAAGCACATTTCAAGGGCCATTACACACGCGATGGGTTTTTCCGATGTTGTAATAATAAACATTATTGATGAAGGCAGGGACCTCTTCTTCAGTACCAAACTCGCGTGTCCGAACTGCGGGGTAAATTACCCTGAGATCAGTCCCCGGTTTTTCTCCTTCAACAGCCCTTATGGGGCATGTCCCAAATGTAACGGCCTGGGATTTCAAAATGCAGTGGAAGAAGATGAAAGTACCCGCACTCTGGTTAATTGTCCAGGCTGTAACGGCATGAGACTGAGAAAGGAGGCCCTTGCCGTAAGGATAGGCGGGTTGAACATAGGGGAATTGTCGTCAATGCCCGTCAGTGAAGTATCCGCCTTTCTGGAAAAACTGACACTGACCAGGACCGAGCAGACGATAGCCGCAAAAGTATTAAAGGAGACAAAGGAGAGACTGTACTTTCTCAATAATGTAGGGCTTGGCTACCTTACCTTAAACAGGCCCGCAGTGACACTTTCAAGCGGGGAGGCGCAGAGGATCAGGCTTGCCACCCAGATCGGATCATCTCTCACCGGCGTGCTTTACATTTTCGATGAGCCGACTATAGGGCTTCATCCAAGAGACTGCGGGAGGTTGCTTGACAGTCTCTGTACATTAAAGGAAATGGGCAATACCGTAATCGTGGTTGAACACGACGAAGACACCATGAAGAGGGCCGACCATATAATAGACATGGGACCGGGGGCCGGAGTTCATGGGGGGTATATCATTTCAGAGGGAAGTTTGCAGCAAATATCTGAGGACAGCAGATCAGTGACCGGCCCGTATCTGAGCGGCCGCCTTAGTATCCCTGTTTCTCATGAAAGAAGAGTGCCACGGGGCTTTATTACGATAAAGGGCGCAAGAGAATTTAATCTAAAAAACATTGATGTTAATGTCCCCCTCGGAGTATTGACCTGCGTGACCGGGGTTTCGGGATCAGGGAAAAGCACCCTGATAATTGAAATATTATATAAGGCCCTTTCAAGGAAGCTTTACTCCTCAAAAGAAACACCGGGCAGACATGAAGGCATAAGTGGAATTGAAAAAATCGATAAAGTCATAGACATAGACCAGTCCCCCCTCGGCAGGACACCGCGCTCCAATCCTGCAACGTATACCGGCATATATACTTTTATCAGGGACCTTTTTTCACAGTTGCCCGAATCAAGGGTAAGGGGGTACAAACCGGGGAGGTTCAGTTTCAATATCCCGGGGGGAAGGTGCGAGACCTGCAAGGGTGACGGGCTGATCAAGGTATCGATGCATTTTCTTCCTGACGTCTATGTGCAGTGCGAGGTATGCAGGGGCAGCCGGTACAACAAGGAGACACTCGAAATCAGATACAAAGATAAAAACATCTCTGACGTCCTCGGCATGACCGTGTCCCAGGCGCGTGAGTTCTTTGATTCAATCCCACCTTTAAAGCGTAAACTCTTTACCCTTGAAAAAGTGGGGCTCGGTTATATACAGCTCGGACAGTCCGCAACGACGCTGTCAGGCGGTGAAGCGCAAAGGGTCAAGCTATCAAAAGAACTGAGCAGGAAGGCCACCGGCAATACGCTATATATCCTGGATGAGCCGACAACAGGCCTGCACTTTGTTGATATCCAGAAACTGCTTGAGGTCCTGAATGAGCTTGTTGATGCGGGTAACAGCGTTCTCGTTATCGAGCATAATCTTGATGTAATAAAGAGCGCCGACTATATTATTGATCTGGGACCGGAAAGCGGGGAAGCAGGCGGCACAATAGTGGCCTCTGGGACGCCGGAGGAAGTAGCGCTGAATTCGAAGTCATTTACGGGACAATTTTTGAAACCGAAGTTGGCTGCAGAAAGGATATTGTAAAAATGCAATCGGCAAACATATCTCAGGAATCAGGAGTCAGAAGTCAGAAGTCAGGAGATCTCCGGATATGTCTACTGTCTATTGTCTACTATCTGCTGTTGTTGTCCGGCTGCGCAAAGCAGGACAACATGTATAAAGAGAGCCGTGTACTGATGGATACTTACTGCACCATAACGGTAGTCTGTCCGTCAAAGGAAAAGGCCAGAGAAGCGATTGACGCCGGGTATGCTGAGATCA
>JACRQA010000060.1 GCA_016222915.1 Nitrospirota bacterium
CAAGCATAACCTTATGTCCACGAATCAGAAATATCTTTTGCTGAATTACTTCAATTGGAATTATTGCATTCATGCATGTCCCCTTTACTTAGATAATTTTTTGATAGCTACAGCGCAAGTCCCCGAACGACCGGTTCATTAAAACATACAGAGGGGAAGCGTAGAAGCTCGCTAGCGCGAAAGAATGAATGCAGAAATCAGGAGCAACCGAAATTAGGGTCACCCATTTAAATGAGTGACCCTAGTCCTTGATACTAATATCACGATAGCAGCGCTTGCCCTGCCACACGCGTCACTTTTCGCCCTGCATCTTGAGCCAGATCTCATCGGCCTTTTTGATGTGTCCGGGGATGTCCCTGCTCCATTTTTCATAGGCAGAAGGGCTGCAGTTCAGGTAAAGCTTGCCGTCAACGATCTTCCAGACTTCAGGATCGGTGACTGCCTTCCGCGACTCAGTCATGGCCCAGGCGCACCAGCCGTCGTACTGCGGAGCGTATTTCTCCGGACTTGCAGCGAAAAGATCCAGGTTCTCCTTGGACTGGAAGAACCAGGTCATGCCGTGCCACGAGAAGGTAAAGTTCTCATTGCCTTTGAGCGCTTTGCCTGCCGTGAAATAGGCGACAGTATCGTAGCCCTTTATGGCCACAGTATCCTCCGGCGTTGTTCCGGCCGCTATCCCGCTGATTCCGGCTAACAGCAGCATAAATGTGAAGCTCATAAGAATCTCCTTGGTTGCTCTCCGTAATTTCATGGGTTCCCCCTTTTTGTGTTAATTATATCATGAGTAATAAAACAAAGAATGAGGGCAACGTTCTGATATAGGGGTGAGATTATTTCTTTTTTATCTCTTTATATCTTTTGTATATGAGATGATTTTCCTGGAGGAGGTATGAATGTCCTGGAGAAATAACGACCAATCTCTCTTAGGCATGAATAGCTTCCTTAAGAATGGATGGTTTTAACTCTTTCCTGATAGATTCTTTGATTACGAGGTCTATTTTCTTTGAGGTGATCTTTTGGAGATAAAATTTCAGGTCCATGAAGTTATCGAATGTCTTGAATTCCCGCTTCAGCTCGACAAATATATCAATATCACTTTTCCCCTTATGTTCATTCCTTATATAGGACCCAAAGACAGCTATATCAGTGACACCATATTTTTCAGACAATGTTTTTTTACTGTCTTTTAAAATATTCAGGATGTCTTTTAAAGAAAATTTCCTGGCCATTTATAATATTTCCCCTTGCTCGTATTCAAGATGAATTATAACAAAACCTTAATAATGATAGGAAACTCATTAAGTATGAGCAAACCCTCAGTGCCTATGGAACTTATTTAAGAACATCCACCCCAAACCTCTTAAGCCCTTCCGCCAAAGCACACAAAGGCAACCCCACAACATTAAAAAAATCCCCCTCAATCTTTTCAACAAAGACCGCCCCCAGTCCCTGGATCGCGTAGGCGCCCGCCTTGTCCAGCGGCTCTTTTGATCTGACATATGCGCGTATCTCTTCCAGGCTGAGCCTTTTGAAATATACCTTTGTCTCGACCGATCTCGATAATTTTTTACCGCTGCCGGTATCCAGGATGGTAAAACCGGTGATCACCGCATGTGCCTTGCCGTTGAGCAGCCTCAGCATGCTCTCAGCTTCTTTACCAGTATGGGGTTTGCCGAGAAGCCTGTCTTTGTAGGCTATAAAAGTGTCGGCTGCAATGATTATCGCGTTCTTGTATTTATGCGCGACGGCCTCCGCCTTTTTGCTTGAGAGGAGCCTTGCGAGCTCACGAGGTTTTAGCGGCAGGTCAAGGTCCTCTTCATAATCACTCACGCAGACAGTGAACTTCAAACCCGTTATCCCCAGTATTTCCTTACGCCGGGGAGATGCTGATGCAAGTACTATTTTTCTCATCGCTAATATAATACCTAAAAAAAGCTTTGGAGTTTCAATTAGGGACATATCAGGGGTAAAATGAATGCGGCCATGCAAACAGAAAAATATGATCTTGCAATAATCGGGGCGGGCCCTGCCGGTATGATGGCAGCGTTGCGCGCGTCTGAATGCGGGGCGAGGGTCGTTCTTTTGGAAAAGAAACATATGCCCGGCATAAAACTGTTGATGACGGGCAAGGAAAGGTGTAACATTACCAATGACGAAGCCGATGTGCGGAAATTTGCGGGGCATTACGGGAAAAACGGCAAGTTTCTCCTTAACGCCCTCTATCATTTCGGGGTAAAGGAGACGATAGATTTTTTTCATATAAACGGGGTAAAGACCAAGGTTGAACGTGGAGGCCGGATATTCCCTGAAAGCGATAAGGCAAAAGACGTGCATGGACTTTTTCTCAGGCTGATTAAAGAAAGCGGCGTCACCCTGATTGCCAATTGCGGGATAAAAAAGATAGCGCATAAGCAAAATATGATAGAGAAGATCATTCTCGATAATGTCGAGATCAGGGCAAGAAATTATCTCATCAGCACAGGGGGCCGCTCATATCCTCAGACAGGCTCTACTGGCGAAGGTTATAAATGGGCCGGGCAAATGGGGCATACAATAGTAAAGCCGGAACCCGCACTCACCCCGATCTTGGTGAAAGAGCAATGGGTAAAGGAGCTGGAGGGATTGAGCCTCAAAAACGTCCTGATTTCCCTGTATCAAAACAATAAAAAACAGGACGAGCGCTTCGGCGAGGCCCTGTTTACCGGATTCGGCATGAGCGGGCCGGTCATACTGGATATGAGCAAGCACATAGGGGAATTACTTGTTGATGGGCCTGTTGATTTGTTCATTGATTTCAAACCGGCACTGGATTTCGATATGCTCGATAAAAGAATCCTCCGGGACCTTGAAGCTTACAAGAACAAGTCAATGATGAATATACTTCCTGAATTGCTGCCAAAAAAACTTATTCCCGTGGTCCTTAAACTGACAGGGATTGGCCCTGAAACAAAGGGCCACTCGATAACAAAGGAAGAACGCAAGAAACTGAGGGCGCTCTTAAAACAATTCCCCCTGACAATTAAAAGCTTACTGGGCTTCGACAAGGCAATCATAACAACCGGTGGGGTAAGCCTGAAAGAGGTTGATCCGAAGACCATGCGTTCCAGGATAATAAATAACCTGTACTTTGCAGGCGAAGTCCTGGACCTGGACGGGCCTACAGGGGGGTATAACCTGCAGGTTTGCTGGAGCACAGGGTATCTTGCCGGGGAGAGCGCGGCAGGGAAAGACACTTAAAACGGTTGATCCTTTTTTAAATTTTTAAATTTGATATATAATAAAACGTTTTTTCGTCTGAAATGGATACAGAAAGTATTTATATGATCACCGGGCCAATCGGGATAGTATCTTCCGCCATCCTTCTGCTCTTTTTGTCTGCGCTGCTCGCTCCGTTATTAAAGAACAGCCAGCGGTTTCTGATTAATGCGTCTTTCATGTCTGCTTCAGCTGCTTCGTTCCTTGGTATTGCAGGGGGCATATGGGCTGTAGGAGGCGGATATACAAATACATTGGTCCTGCCATTAGGACTGCCGGACCTTCCTTTTCATCTGAGGATCGATCCGCTTGCCGGTTTCTTTATTACGGTAATATGCCTGCTGTCGTTTTGTGTGTCCCTATATTCTATCGGCTATATCAAGGGATATCTGGGACGCAGGCCTGTAACACGTCTTGTTATTTTCTATAACCTCTTTCTTGCGGGCATGCTGATGGTGGTGCTTGCGGATGACGCCTTGTTTTTTCTCATCTCGTGGGAGGTCATGGCTGCGGCTTCATATTTTCTGGTGATGTTTGAAGATGAGCGAATAGAAAACAGGAGGGCCGCATTCCTTTATATGATAGTGGCCCACATAGGGGCGATTGCGATACTGCTTTCCTTCGGGGTCATGGCGGGACTTGCCACGGGTTTTGAGAGTTTCAACGGGTATACCTTTGACGCCATGCGGGAGGCTCAGCTCCCTCTTTCATGGGCGACGGCGGCCTTCCTTCTGGCATTTTTCGGGTTCGCTGCAAAGGCCGGTGTGATACCCCTTCATGTATGGCTGCCTGAGGCGCACCCGGTTGCTCCTTCCAATGTCTCCGCCCTGATGAGCGGTGTCATGTTGAAGACCGCCATCTACGGGATAGTGCGCGTGACGTTTGATCTTATAGGAACTTATCCCTGGTGGTGGGGGGCGATTGTGCTTATATTCGGGCTGATATCCGCTGTGATGGGAGTGCTTTACGCCCTGATGCAGAATGACCTGAAGAGGCTTCTTGCTTATTCCAGTGTAGAGAATGTCGGCATTATATTGATAGGCATAGGCGCCTCGATGATATTTACTTCATTTCAGATGCCATTGCTGGCGGCCCTTGCGCTCATAGCGGGGCTTTATCATGCAATGAATCATGCCATGTTCAAGGGCCTGCTCTTTATGGGCGCCGGCTCCGTACTGCACGCCACTAATGAGCGTAATATGGAACAGATGGGCGGGCTTATACACCGAATGCGCTGGACTGCGGCGCTTTTTCTTATCGGCTGCGTTTCTATTTCCGCGCTGCCCCCTTTTAACGGCTTTGTATCGGAGTGGCTCATGTTTCAGGCATTTCTGCTTTCTCCTGCCCTTCCGAGTCCACTGCTGAAATTATTGGTCCCGCTCGGCGCAGCTCTTCTCGCTTTGACGGGCGCGCTTGCCGCCGCCTGCTTTGTAAAGGCCTTTGGTGTGACCTTTCTGGGACACTGGAGAGGCCATCATATGCCCCGTGTCCATGAGGCGGACTGGCCTATGCGTACCGGCATGATACTGGCTGCGCTTACGTGTCTTGTGCTTGGTGTTTTGCCGACATTTTTCATAGATTGGATGGACATAATCCCCGAACAGCTTGTAGGGACAAAGATCAGCGCGTCCTCCGGCGTATATGGCTGGCTCTGGCTTGCGCCCGTTGCGCGAGAGAGGGCGTCATATTCAGGCACCATAGTATTTTTGGGAATACTGCTCGTGGTAGTCGCCGTTTACATTGTTCTTCATGTCAAACCCGGGACCATTCACAGGGCGCCTATATGGGACTGCGGGTTCGGCAAGCTCAATCAGAGGATGCAATACAATGCCACGGCCTTTTCAATGCCCATACGCAGAATATTCGGATTTCTTTTTAACATCAGGGAAAAGGTCAAGCTCACGCCGAAAGGCTTGTCCCCGGCTTTTCCGAAAAGATTAAATTATTATCTTCGTATCAGAGACCGTTCCTGGGGCTGGCTCTACAAGCCGGTTGTTGAATTCAGTTTCTGGGTGTCGCGCCGTGTGGGCAGACTGCAGCAGGGACGCATCCAGGCGTATCTCATATATTCTTTTATAACGATAATAGTGCTCCTGGTGTTTTCAAGATGAAACTTTATAAATTCATAATAGAATTTCTTCAGGTAGCGATACTTCTCGGCATCGCGCCTGCATTCATGGGGTGGGTGAGGATGCTGAAATGCTGGTCCCAGGGCCGCACGTCGGCCGGGTTGTTTCAGCCATACAGGGACATTATTAAATTATTTTCAAAAGACGTGCTGCTTGCGGACAATGCATCATGGATATTCCGCTTCACGCCTTACCTCGTGTTCGGAACAGTTGTGCTGGCGGGTGGTATTATCCCTATGCTGTCGCTGGAGCTGCCGATAGCGTCCACAGCGGACGTAATTGTACTTGTAGGCTTGTTTGCGATTGCGCGCTTCTTTACCGCATTGGCAGGAATGGATATCGGAACGGCCTTCGGAGGGATGGGGTCAAGCCGCGAGATGACAATTGCGTCCCTGGCCGAGCCAGCCATGCTCATGGCGATCTTTACCGTTTCCCTGGCCAGCAAATCAACTTCGCTTTCGCAGATGGTGCATGTTGTTTACAGCGGACAGTCTGTCTTAAGACCGTCTCTTGCGTTTGCACTGTTTGCCTTTGTATTGATAGCCCTCGCCGAGACCGGCAGGATACCCGTGGACAACCCGGCCACTCACCTGGAGCTTACGATGATACACGAGGCCATGATACTTGAATATTCCGGGAGGCATCTGGCGCTTATCGAATGGGCGAACATGATGAAGCTCGTTCTGTTTATCATGCTCGGGGCCGCGGTCTTTGCCCCGTGGGGGATTGCGCAGACAGGCGACCTGACGGCAATCCTTGCGGCCTTTCTGATTATGCTTTTGAAGCTCGCTGCTGTGGGGTTTGTGCTTGTAATCATAGAGACCGGGCTTGCAAAGATGAGGATATTCCGCCTGACCGAATTTCTCGGGTCGGCATTTTTACTGGCGACACTTGGGATGTTGTCGTTTTTTATTCTGGAGTGAGATGGAGAATAAGGGATTAGGGGTTGGGGATTAGGGATTGGTCAAAAAAACTAACCCCCAACCCATAATCCCCAATCCCTAAAAAGATATGGACCTAAACATTGCTGCCCAGTTAAACAGTTTTCTTGCCGCCTTTGTGCTGCTTACCGCGTTTGGTATGCTGGTGCAGAGAAGGATGTTCGGGCTTGTGCACCTGTTTATGTGGCAGGGGCTCTTTCTTTCGATCAATACCGCCATAGTCGGTTTTGTGGCAGGGAAGCATCACCTTTATATATCGTCTGTTCTTACATTGTCTTTGAAGGTCATCCTGCTTCCTTATATCCTGCATGTGCTCATCCGGCGTCTTAAAGTCCACAAGGAGGTGGAAGTAGTTGAAAACATACCTATGACAATGCTGATGGGGATAGCCCTTGTCATATTCTCATATTACCTGATGTCTCCGGTCAGTCAGCTCTCCACGCTTGTGACCCGTTCAACGCTCGCGGTCGCGCTTGCCACGGTCATGATTGGTTTGTTGATGATGATAACAAGAAAACACGCGGTCTCTCAGATAATCGGCTTTCTTGCAATGGAGAACGGCCTCTTCTTTGCCGCGACGAGCGCGACGTACGGGATGCCGCTTGTTGTGGAACTGGGGGTCGCGCTTGACATCCTGATTGCCGCGTTCATATTCGGCATATTCTTTTTTCATATAAGCACTGCCTTTGACAGCCTGGATGTGGACCAGATGGCAAGGCTGAAGGAAGAGGATTAATGTTACTGGTATTATTGATAGTCCCTCTTTTCGCCGCAGTGGCGCTGGCCTTTGTCGGTGACAGGAAATTTGCGCCGGAGATAAACATCGGCGGCTCTGCCGCTACATTCGTCGCCGGGTTGGGGCTTGCCCTGCAGGTTTATGAGCAGGGGCCGATGCTCGCTGGGGGGAAGTTTTTCTTTGTCGACGCAGTCAATGTCTATCTTGCGGTCCTTACATCTTTTGTCTCCATGACAACAGCAATGTTCAGCAGGAGATACATGCGCAAGGAAAGGGAGCACGGACGCGTAGGAAGCACAAGGATGCGCTTTTATCATGCGATGTTCCAGCTTTTTATCTTCGCGATGCTCCTGTGCCTTTTAACAAATAACATCGGTATACTCTGGATAGCCATGGAGCTTGCCACATTGTCCACGGTCCTGCTCGTCTCCCTGTACAGGACGCCGACAGCGATTGAGGCTGCGTGGAAATATTTCATACTCTGCGGTGTGGGCATTTCCCAGGCGCTCTTCGGCACCGTGCTCCTGTATTTTGCCGCTGAGAAGGTGCTCGGTGAAGGCGGCGAGGCCCTGTTATGGACCAACCTGAGCCAGGTAAGCGGAAATCTTGAGCCTACTGTGCTCTCTCTTGCGTTTGTCTTTCTCATGGTCGGCTACGGCACAAAGGTGGGTCTTGTGCCTCTTCATAACTGGCTCCCCGACGCGCACAGCGAAGGCCCCACTCCCATATCCGCCGTGCTTTCAGGCCTCCTGCTTAACATCGCGCTCTACGCCCTCGTAAGATGCAAGGTGCTTGTTGACGGGGCCACGGGGACAAACCGCGCGGGACATATAATGATGGGCTTCGGGCTGCTGTCGATAATTGTCGCGGCCTTTTCACTGCTCAGGCAAAAAGACATAAAAAGGATGTTTTCATACTCGTCCATCGAACACATGGGCATCGCGACCTTCGCCTTCGGCCTTGCCAGCCCGGTTTCTACATTCGGCGCGCTCCTTCACCTGCTCGTGCATCGTCTGCCGAAGTCGTCCATAGTTTTTACCG
>JACRQA010000061.1 GCA_016222915.1 Nitrospirota bacterium
AGCCGCTACTATCAGCCGTGCTCAGGTCTCGGGAAACGAAAAAGGTTCAATGGAATTGACCTTCACTCCCGAGCGTGTCAGGGCCGGCAATTACACGTTCGATATCGGCACGGCGGGCTCGTGTTCCCTTGTTTTCCAGACCCTCCTGCCTCCTCTTATATTCTCAGGTGAACTGTCAAATATAACCATCAAGGGCGGCACTCATGTTCCGCTTAGCCCGACCTATCATTATATAAGCGACGTCTTCCTGCCCATGCTCAAGATGGCTGGTATTGATGTTGACGCATCTATAACGAGATACGGCTTTTATCCGAAGGGCGGCGGGGAGGTCAGTTTCAGGATACATACTGCTAAAAAAATAAGAGGCATGAACTTGACCTCACGAGGTGCGTTGCATTCTGTCCGTGGTCTTTCCGGTGTTTCAAGCTTGCCGAGAAGTATCGCTGAAAGACAGAAGGCGTCCGTGATACAGAATCTGCTCCCGTTGAATGCGGATATGCAGGTCGTGGAAGTGCCCTCATACGGTCAAGGCACATTTGTCTTTTTAGCGGGCGAATATGAAAATGCCATGACTGGTTTTTCATCTTTAGGGGAAAGGGGCAAACCTGCCGAGGCAGTGGGCAAAGAGGCGGCTGAACAGTTTATCGATTTTCATAATTCCCCGGCGTGCCTTGATCCGTATCTTGCCGACCAGATCGTTTTATATCTCAGTCTTGCCCAGGAAAACTCCTCTTTCACAACATCCCGGATAACGCAGCATCTTATAACAAATCTTTGGGTGATAGGGAAATTTCTGAATGTTCAGCATGAGATCGAGGGGGAAATAGGCACTGAAGGGCAAGTAAAATTAATTGTCAGTCATGATTGATTTTTAAATTATTTTGCCTTACCTTATATAATGCAAATGAGAAAGGGCGGGTGAATTCATGCTTGATATCAAACTTGTAAGAGACAATACGGACAAGGTAATAGAGGCCCTGAAGAAAAGAGGGGAAGGCGCAGGGCTGCTTGATAAGGTCCTTAAGATTGAAGCAGAGAGAAGGGACGTGCTGAACGTCGTTGAGGACCTGAGGCAGTCCAGGAACAAATTGTCGCAGGAGATCGGCTTCCTGAAAAAAGAAGGAAAGGACGCCGCAGGACTGCTCTCTGAGGCTAAAGTAATATCCGATCAGATTGCAGAAAAAGAAAATAATCTGAGGGAGCTGGAAGACAAGGCATTGCAGGAATTGCTTGTGATCCCGAACATCCCGGATGAATCGGTCCCAGTCGGGAAAGATGAAACAGAAAACAGAGAGGTCAGGGTATGGGGGACCAGGCCGGAATTTTCCTTTGAGCCGAAAAACCACTGGGACATAGGTGAGGGCCTGGGCACGCTCGATTTTGACAGGGCAGGCAAGATTTCCGGGGCGAGGTTTGTTATCAATAAAGGCGCTGGCGCGAAGCTTGAAAGGGCGCTCATGAATTTCATGCTCAACCTCCACACAAAGGAGCATGGGTATACCGAAATCTTTCCGCCCATCCTCGTAAATAAAGAGTCCATGACAGGCACAGGCCAGCTTCCTAAGTTCGAAGAAGACCTGTTCAGGGAGAATTCCAAAGGATTGTATCTGATCCCTACGGCTGAGGTGCCAGTGACCAATATCCACAGGGACGAAATCCTCCGTGAAGAGGACCTGCCGATTTATTACACGGCTTATACACCCTGTTTCAGAAAAGAAGCAGGATCATACGGTAAAGATACCAGGGGAATGATCAGGCAGCATCAGTTTAATAAGGTTGAGCTGGTGAAGTTCGTAAAGCCGGAAGATTCTTTTAATGAGCTTGAACTACTGACAAACAACGCAGAGGAGGTCTTAAAGAGACTGGGGCTTCATTACCGGGTGGTTGCCCTCTGCACCGGCGACATGGGGTTTTCAGCGGCAAAGACTTATGACCTTGAGGTCTGGTTCCCGGCCCAGCAGAAGTTCAGGGAGATTTCCTCATGCTCATGTTTTACCGATTTTCAGGCGAGAAGGGCGAGTATCCGGTTCAAACGGGCAGGGAAAAAGGGAACGGAATTTGTCCATACATTAAACGGCTCCGGGCTGGCAATCGGCCGCACTCATGCAGCAATATTAGAGAACTTCCAACAGGAAGACGGTTCTGTTATAATACCGGACGCCTTAAGACATTTTATGGGAACAGATAAGATAGTTAAAGAGTTGAAGAGTTATAAGGGTTAAAAGAGTTAATAGGGTTGAGAGTTATTCTTAACCCCATAACTCATAACTCCTCAACTCTCAAACTCGAATCGGAGGAGTGGCCGAGTGGACGATGGCGACGGTCTTGAAAACCGTAGAGTGAAAGCTCCGTGGGTTCGAATCCTACCTCCTCCGCCATGTACCGTACGGTACATGGCTCCGCCGTATACCATCCGGTATACGGCTCCGCCACCCATTTAATTTTTATGCGATTCTGCTATGTATATGTTTTATATAGCCACAAAGATAGAAGATTCTATATTGGCTTCACCGAAAATTTAAAAAAAAGATATGAAGAACATCAGCAGAGAAAAGTGTTTTCTACTGCTCCAAGGCTTCCAATAGAGCTAATATTTTACGAAGCATACAGGAATAAATATGACGCACTTAGAAGGGAGAAGTATCTTAAAAGCTCCAAAGGGAAAACGACTTTAAAATCGATGCTAAGAGAATTTATTAGCAACATACCAATAGCTTAAATTTTTTATAGCAAAATTAATAAATTTTTAACATACGCAGGATCTTTCTGCTATACTAATTGCCAAAATTATTAAATAAACCAAAATAGAAAGGAGGTGAAATCTTGAAAAAGATAATCGGATTTGTTTCAGTTCTGTTCGTTATGGCACTTTTTGTTGCAACATATGCTAATGCAGCAGAGTACATAGGAGCAAAGAAGTGTAAGGCTTGTCACATGAAGCAGTTCAAGTCATGGAGTGAGACATCTATGGCCAAGAGCTTTGATAACCTCAAGGCAGGCGTAATGGTAGCTGAGAAGAAAAAGGCCGGACTGGAGGACAAAGACTACACCACTGATCCCAAGTGCTTAAAATGCCACACCACCGGTTACGGTAAGGGCGGTTTTGTAAGCATGGAGAAGACACCGGATTTAGCAGGCGTACAGTGTGAAATGTGTCACGGCGCAGGCAGCGAGTACAGCGCGCTTATGAAGAAAGACAAAAACTTCAAGCTTGCTGACGCTAAGGCCCAGGGGCTTATCATTCCATCTGAGGATGAAAAAGGCTGTATGTCATGTCACGGAGGCGATAGTCCTTTCGTAGAAAAGGTCGACGCCAAGTACAAGTTTGATTTTAAAGATAGACTCAAAAAGACACACGAGCACTTCCCTTTAAAACAACAACACTAATTTATAACGATAAAGCCGGCATCCTTTTCAAAAAAGGGCGCCGGCTTTTTTTCGGCACAAAGGCACAGAGGGACAAAGGCACTAAGATATAAATAACTTTGTGCCTCTGTGCCGTTGCCCCTTTGTGCCCTATCTTTTCTGTTTCGCCACCGCTATCATCAAGATTGAAATTGCCGCGGGAGTAACGCCAGGTATCCTTCCTGCCTGTCCAAGGTTGAGGGGCCTGACTTCTTCGAGCTTCTCCACGATCTCCTTTGATAAACCGTTGGTCCCCTTGTAGACAAAGTTGTCGGGGATGATCTTATCTTCAAGCTTCTTGAACTTCTCTGCCAGTTCAGCCTGCCTTGTGATATAGCCTTTGTATTTCGTTTGTATTTCTACCTGATTTATCACGTCAGGTGAAATGCCGTTGTCTGACGGGGAGACTTCAGCGATGTCGGCGTACCTGATTTCGGGTCTTTTTAAAAGTTGATACAGTGAGGCGTCTTCTTTTACAAGTGAGCCGCCGAGTTTCTCAAGCACAGGATTGATGATTTGGGGTTTTACGCGAGTGGACTTTATCCTCTTTAATTCTTTTTCGACTGCTTCTTTCTTTTTAAGAAACGAGTCATATTGTTCAAAATTAATAAGCCCGAGGTCATGTCCCTTTTCCAAAAGCCGCAGGTCCGCATTGTCCTGTCTCAGCAGCAGCCTGTATTCCGCCCTTGACGTAAACATCCTGTAAGGTTCCTTTGTGCCCTTGGTGACCAGGTCATCAATCAATACCCCGATATAGGCCTCATGCCGTCCCAATATAAACGGCCCTTTCCCTTTCAGTTTCAAGGCGGCGTTTGTCCCGGCGACAAGCCCCTGCGCAGCGGCCTCTTCATAGCCGGATGTCCCGTTAATCTGACCTGCAAGGAAAAGCCCTTCAATTAGTTTCGTCTCTAATGTCGGCCTTAGCTGGGTAGGATAGACAAAGTCATATTCAATCGCATAGCCGAACTTGTTGATCTTTACATTCTCAAGACCTTTTATGCCTCTGACAAATTTCGTCTGGACATCGCGAGGCAGGCTCGTTGAAATGCCGTTTGCGTAATATTCGTCGCTGCCCAGTCCTTCAGGTTCAAGGAATATCTGGTGCCTTATCTTGTCTTTGAACCTGACAACCTTGTCTTCTATGGAAGGGCAGTAACGCGGGCCGATACCCTTGATGACGCCGCTGTAAAGCGGAGAATGCTCAAGATTATCAAGGATCGCCTGATGAGTATGCGCGTTTGTATATGTCATATAGCACGGTAGCTGGGGATTGATAATTTCTTTAGTGAATAAAGACATCGGTGGAGGAGGGACGTCTCCGTCCTGGACCTCCATGACTGAAAAGTCAATGCTCTTTGCGTCAAGACGGGGAGGCGTTCCGGTCTTCAGTCTGCCTATTTTGAACCCGAGTGCGTGAAGGCTTTCAGATAGATGTATCGATGGTGGCTCGCCTATCCTTCCGGCGGGGAAATTCTCCAGGCCTATATGGATGAGCCCATTCAGAAATGTTCCGGTCGCAATGATTACAGCTTTTGATTTGTAGATTTTTTCTCCCTCTCCCCTTGAGGGAGAGGGTTGGGGTGAGGGGGTTGTTTTAATTCCGATGACTTGCCCTCCCTCTATCAATATCTCCTCAATGCTCTCCTGTTTTATATCAAGACCTTCTTGAGCTTCAAGAGCTTCTCTCATATATTTTCTATAGAGCGCCCGGTCACACTGGACCCTTGTGGCCCAGACAGCAGGGCCTTTGCTCTTATTAAGCACCTTGAATTGTATACCGGCCAGGTCGGTTATCTTTGCCATTTCTCCGCCCAGGGCGCTTCACAGCCTGCATGTCCTGCGCCGATAACGATGATGTCGTAGTCGTTGTTAGCGTTCATATGGATTACTATAACTTAAGGGAGGGGTATTTATTAAGAAGGCTTAGCGCTTATTTGCCAAGCGTTTCTCTTATTTTTTTCAAAAGCTCGCCTGGCGGAAGAGGCTTTGATATATAATTTGTCCCGTCTTGAATGATATTTTTTTTCCGTATAAAATCCGCGGGATAGCCGCTTACAAACAGCGCTTTGATATCCGGTTTCAATTCTTTTGCCTTTATGTAAACATCCTGCCCGTTCATCTTCGGCATGATCATATCCAGAAGCAGAATATCAACCTTGTCCCTGTTACTGATAAATTTATCGACCGCATCTTCGCCGTCTACCGCCTCAATGACTCTATACCCGGCCCCTGAAAGCACCTGACTTGTGAGTTTTCTGACATCCTCTTCATCCTCTGCCAGAAGCACTGTTTCCGTCGCTCTCCCTGTGTCGGGAAATTCTTCAGGGTTGTTTTCTTCAATCCCCGGCTTGATCATAGGGAGATAAGAGGTAAATGTCGTGCCTTCGCCGGCCTCACTGAAACATGTTATATACCCGTTATGCTGTTTGATTATCCCGTAAACTATTGAAAGGCCGAGACCCGTGCCCTTGCCGACTTCTTTGGTCGTGAAAAAAGGCTCAAAAATTTTGTCCTTCAGTTTTTCGTCTATGCCTGTGCCGGTGTCTGATACTGAAATAAAGGCATACTCGCCCGGCTTGCCGTACCCGTACAGGTTTGTAAATTCCTTCTCCAGTCTTGCATGCCCCGTCCTGATGGTCAAAGTCCCGCCGTCCGGCATGGAGTCCCTGGCATTGGTGCAAAGATTTATGATGACCTGATCGATCTGGACGCGGTCCGCCATTACTGTCAGATCTCCGGACAGGGCCAGTGTCAATTCAATATTTTCACCCAGGACCCTTAACAGCATCTTGACCAGGTCCTTTATAATTTCATTAATGTTTACAGGCACGGGATTGCTTATCTGCTGCCTGCTGAAGGCGAGAAGACTCCGGACAAGGTTGGCGGCCCTATTCGATGAATTGAGAATCTGGTCAAGGTTGTCCTTTGACGGGTCGTCTTCGGCCATCTTTGTCTTTACAATGTAGGCATACCCTATGATTGCCGTAAGAATATTATTGAAATCATGAGCAATGCCTCCGGCAAGCTGTCCTATGGATTCCATCTTTTGGGCCTGCAAAAGCCGGGCTTCGAGCTTCTTCCTCTCGGTTATGTCTTGCGCCACTGCAAGTATGCATTGCCGGCCTTCAATATCTATCACTTCCACGGACCAGAGCATCGTGAGCTCCTCTCTTGTCTTTTTGCAGAAAACGATCTCCTCGTTTTTAATCATCTCGGACTTGCCGAGGCGGTCCAATATTTTACGGCGTTCCTCAGGATCGGCCCAGATACCGAGCTCCGCTGAAGTGCGGCCGATGACTTCATCCTTCTCATATCCGAAGGTGTGTAAAAAGGCGTCGTTTACATCTATAAATCTGCCTTCTTCAATTGTGCTCATCGCCATAAGCGTCGGTCCCGAACGAAATGCCTTTGAGAATTTCTCCTCTGAAAGACGCAGCACATTTTCCGACTTGCTCAATTCAACAGCATCTTTCGTGATAGTCTCCGCCATCCGGTTAAATGAGGATATCAACCCTCCTATTTCATCGTTGGAATGAACCGGCACAATATCGTGCCCGCCGCCACTTTTAAATGCCTTAATAGACCTCCGCAGTATCGACAGCGGACCGATTACAAGACGGTTAATCAGGATATTAAGAGCTATTAATATGATGACTGTGCTTATTACAGAAGAAACTATATTGCCGACCAGGGTCTTTTTGATCTCTTCATGCATCGCGGATGAAGAAACGGTCAGCCTGACAAAGCCTATGGAAATTTCCGGAGAATCTTCGGCCGGCTTAGATAATATGGCGTTATAAAAGTCATATGCATCATTGGTCTTTTTGTAGAATGAATGGTTGGAATACTTGAAGTGGCTGATAGCTTCGGGAAGTGGGGAGTCCCTTAATCTTTCCAGCGGGTACGCGTCGATAGCGTCCCAGATGGTCGAATAGACCTGTACAAATATTACATCTTCACCGTGGACAATATATTCCGCCTTTTTGATCAGGTCGAGGTTTTCCGATGCAAGCCCCTCTTCAGCGGCCCTTGCAAGCGAATGACCCAGCGTCTCTCCCCTGGCCACGAGTTTTTTCTCTATTCCCCGGTGCGTCTCGGAAATAAAATAATATGTCCTTACCGCGCCGATAAGAATGATAATTATAGCGATCCAGATGGACAGCTTTGTTTTAAGGGAGAGATTCATTTGACATCCAGAAGCGAAACAACACCGTATGAGCTGATCAACTCCTGTCCCTGTTTGCTTAACGCGAAGTCAATAAATTTTTTCAATTCAGGTTTGGGGTCTTTCGGCGCCAGAAGAAAAAGGGGGCGTTTGAATGGATATTTCCCGCTTATGATGTTCTGTTTGTCAGGGTATATGCCGGCGACTTTCAGCATCTTCAAGTCTCGTTTCCTGGCGCTTGAAAAACCTGCGGTGGCGAACCCGGTTACAGTTTTCTCCACCATCTGTTCTACAATGCCTGTTGACGCAAGCAGCTTCGTGTTCGGGGTCGCCGAGGGTTTGGTCCCTTCCAGGAGCATTTCCGTTATGGAAGTTTCAACTCCGCTGAGGCCGTGTCCTGTATGAGGCCTTGAGATAAAAATATCGATCTCGGCATCACTGCCCTTGAGCTGTTTCCAGTTGGTTATTTTGCCTGTGTATATTGCCCTCGCATCACTGATAGTTATGTTGTCGAGAGGGTTGGATTTGTGGACAATAAATACCAGGGCGTCCCATGCTACCTGAATAAACTCTATGTCTGCGGGATCGCCGGGCAAGCTGCGTCTGCAGGATGCGGCAAAGTCCACCTTGCCGCTCTTTAAATCTTCCAAACCGACAACACTGCCGCCCCCGCGAACGAACACCTTTGCGCCGGAAAGCCGCTCATAGTCTTTGGCAAGCTCCGTCAGATAGCCGGTGTTGCTTACAGAGCAGCCGCTTCCGACAAGAGTTTCAGGATATGCGCCGGGTATGTTCAGGGCAGCTAAAGAGAATAGAATGATTAATGTTGAAATAAGGGTGCGCATCTAAAGGTCCTTTCGGTGCTATATATAGAGATTATATATCTCGTCAAACATCGGCGCCAGCTCAATAAAGGCCTGCAGCACTTCGGGATCAAAATGCACGGGCATCGTCCTGCCGTCGCCTTGTGTGATTATTTTGCATACTTCCCGGTGAGGTAAAGCCAATTTATACGGCCTTGAGCTCCGTAAGGCGTCATACTGGTCGCAAAGCATGACTATTCTTCCCTCAATCGGCACGGCATCCGCCTTCAGGCCGTCGGGGTACCCTGTGCCGTCCCATCTCTCGTGATGATGCCGGGCAATTGATGCCGCCATCTTAATATTTTCATGAGAAGAACCAAAGAGGACCTTCTCTCCGATCAGCGTATGTTTCTTCATTATATAGAATTCCTCAGTCGTGAGGGGCCCCGGTTTTAAAAGGATGTTGTCCGGTATCCCGATCTTTCCTATGTCGTGCATCTGGCTTGCGAACGTGATGTTGTCGATGAAATCCATAGGCATATTCAGGGCCTCTGCAATTTTATTGGAGTACAGACCGATCCTGCAAATATGGGCCCCTGTGTCCGTGTCCCTGAATTCAGCCATGGATGTCAGGCGCTGTATCATCTCTTTGCTCACATTCCTTACGAGTGTCAGGGCGTTTGCCAGCTCCTGTGTCCTCTGTTCAACGGTGCTTTCAAGCATGCGCTTGTAATCTTTGTCCATTTTCAGAAGCATATTATATTTGACAGCTTTTTCTATAGCGTAAATAAGATATTCAGGATTGTAGGGTTTGATGAAAAAGTCAAATGCCCCGTGTTTTATGCCGGCAACCGCCACATCCATCTGCGCATGGGCCGTCATGAGAATCACGGGCACGTCCCTGCGGACGTTATGTATTTTTTCAAGTAGCTCGATCCCGGAAATCTGCGGCATCTTGATGTCTGTCAGAACAATATCGACCCCGTTTTTTTGAAAGCTGTCAAGGGCGTCCGCCGCGTTCTTACATGATGTAACTGAATAACCGAATTCTCGCAACAAGCCGGAAAGCGAATTGAGCACAAGGGGCTCGTCGTCAACGACAAGAATATGGGCTTTTGCGTCGGTCATGTCGCCAGCACTTCTTTCACCTTTTTTAAAAGGCCTGCCGGAGAAACCGGCTTTGCCATGAAGTTTATCCCCTGCCTGATTATTTCCTGTTTTTGTATGAAATCGGCGGGATACCCGCTTGTAAGCAGCGCCTTTATATCCGGCCTGATTTTCATGATCCTGTCATAAACCTCTTTCCCGTTCATCTTAGGCATTATTACGTCAAGTATGGTCATGTCAATTCTGTCCCTGTTCTCAATAAATTTTTTCAGGGCTTCTTCGCCGTCGGCCGCCTCGATGATGCTGTATCCGAAGTTTTCAAGGATTTGCTTAGTAAGCGCTCTGACCGACACTTCATCCTCTGCCAGGAGGATCGTGGCTGTCTGGCTTTCAAACTCGGGCATCTCATCCGGATGCGTCTCTGTGACCGCTAACTTACTAATCGGAAGATAAATACTGAAAGTTGAGCCCTTGCCGGGCCGGCTGTCACAAGTTATATAACCATTATGCTGTTTGATTATTCCGTACACAATAGCAAGTCCGAGCCCGGTGCCTTTCCCGACCTCCTTGGTCGTAAAGAACGGCTCAAATATCCTCCCTCTTATTTTTTCATCCATACCGGTCCCTGTATCTGAAACGGAGATGACCGCATAGGTCCCCGGCGTGCCGTAGCCATATGCCGTCATAAATTCCTGCCCCATGTCCCTGGTCCCGGTCTCGATGGTCAAAACTCCACCGTCCGGCATTGCGTCTCTTGCATTTGTGCAAAGGTTTATCAATACCTGGTCCATCTGGACATGGTCTGCCATTACAGTCAAATCCCTGGCCTCGCCCGTCCTTATCTTCAACTCAATGTCCTCTCCGATCACCCGCAAGAGAAGGTTTTCTACGTTCCTTATTATCTCGTCGAGGTTTAAGGCTTCGGGATTGCTTAATTGCTGCCTGCTGAAGGCAAGCAGGCTCTGTGTCAGGTTGGCGCCCTTTTCAGAGGCGGCGAGTATCTGGTCGAGATTGATTTTTAACGGGTCATCTTTGCCCATCTTCATTTTTAAAATGGTCGAGTAGCCTATTATCGCCGTAAGTATATTATTGAAATCATGAGAGATGCCACCTGCCAATTGGCCGACAGCCTCCATCTTCTGAGATTGCCGGAGCTGGTCTTCAAGTTTCCTGCGCTCCGTGATGTCTCTGACCACATGGATCAATCCTGTGAGATTATTTCTGCTGTCAAAGCGTGGTATCGCCCTTATTTCAATAAACATCTTCAGGTGCGGCTCATATATTTCATTTACAGAGGATATGCCTGTTTTAAGACATTCGCAGCTTGGACATCCTTCAGGCGGCCCCTCTGTTCCATGATAAAACCGGTAGCATTTTGTCGGGGAAACATCCAGGAACGGGAGACCGAGTATTTTTTCAGCCGCTTTATTGGCGTGTATTATGTTGAAATCCTTGTCGTGGACGGTAATCATATCAGTAATGGTATTGAAAGTGTCTTCCCAATCGTGAGTGATCTGGAAAAGCTGCTCTTCCATTTTCTTACGATGTGATATATCGGCTATCATTGCCATGATGCCTATTATTCTTCCTTCTGTGTCATATACCGGCGCAGTTGAAAGGCTGATATCAATGAGAGTATTGTCTTTCCTCCGGCGCTTTAATTCCATGTCTGTAAAAGACTCCCCCTGAAGCAGCCGTGCCATAAATTTCTTAAACTCATCCTGTTTTTCCTGCGGGACAATCGGGTTATAATTCCCGATCACTTCTTCGGCTTTCCAGCCGAATATGCGCTCGGCAGTCTGGTTCCAGATCATGACTTTTCCTTCCGGATTCAGCATCACTATAGCTGCCGGTGAAGCCTTAATCACTGATTGAAGTGTATGAGTGGTCCTCTGCAATGATTCCTGAACTTGCTTACGTTCGGTAATGTCGCGTGCAACAGCGACGAGATAGCTCCGGTCGAGCTGCACTAATTTCAGACTGACCTCTACAGGAAAAGTTGACCCATCCTTTCGCAGATGGACGCCAGTCCATATGCTGCCTCCTGTCCTCCTGAGCTCCCCTATTACTTCCGGATAGTCTGACGGCTTGACGGTAGGATCAATGTCAAAAACTCTCATGGACAGAAGTTCCTCGCGACTGTAACCGAGGTCTGCGCAAGTTCTATTATTTACATTGAGGAAATGACCTGTTTCCGGGTCAAGGACTTCGACAGAGTCGTTGGACTGATTGATCAAGGCTTGATAGAGCTTGAGGTTCTCCTCGCTCTTGCGCAACGTCTCCTCCGCCTTCTTTTGTCCGGTGATGTCTTCGGCAATTCCGGCAAGGCGATATGACGGTCCTTCACGGTTTGGAATAAACGTGCCCCGGTCATGGATCCAGCGTATTTCGCCGTCCTGTCTCTTAATACGATACTCCACGCTAAAAGGGGCCATTCCCTTACTACTGATGAAGGCTTCAAACTCATCATTTATACGCTGCCTGTCATCTATATGGATGAAATCAACCCATAGCCGTGGATTGCGATAGACTTCTTCTGCCGGAACTCCCCATATACGTTCAAAAGCCGGACTGAGATAGAGGGTCCGTTCCGGATTAAGCTCTGTGAACCAAAAAACCTCAGAAATATTTTCCGCAAGACTTCTGAAACGTTCTTCACTTTTCCGCAGAACCTCCTCTGACTGTTTACGCTCTGTAATGTCCGATATGGCATGAACAAAGCTGATAACTTCCCTTGAATCGTTCAGTATCGGGTCTACGGTAACATAAAGACACTTATTGCCTGCCTTTAACTCTGTAACCTCTCTATGACGGGTGTCCTTTGCAGTAATAAACGGGCATCCATTCATAAAATCCGCTGTGCCGTGCATAACTTCATGACAGGTGCGACCGACAATTTCATTTGCCGCACTGTTCACGAAATTTGCAAACGCCTTATTGCAGCGTAAAATCTTTCCATTAGAATCGGCTATGAAAATACCGTCTTTAATGGCATCAAAGGTTATCTGCCACTGCAAAGAAGCATCTTTGATCTGCTCTTCTGCTTTTTTACGCTCGGTAATGTCTTCAGCTATTTCCACTGCCCCTATCACTTTGCCCTCTGTGTTTTTAATCGGAGATGAGATTATTCTGTAATTTCTGATCTCGTCTCCTGCAGGGGTGTCCGTTATCGCTTCATGGATCTGACCATCGGTAAGCGTTTTGCAGGTCGGACAATAGGAGCATATATCTTTTCTCGGAGGGCAATTAAATGATTCATAGCAAACGGGTTTTTTTGAGACATCAATATCGGGAAACCACTTTTTCATCTGGTTGTTCAGAGACACTATTTCCATCTCAGGGTTCAGGACCGATATCCCGACCCCGATGTTTTCCACAACGCTGAGATATCTTTCCTCGGCTTCTCGTAAGGCCCTGTCGAACGCTTTTCGCCGGGCGAAAGAAAAACCTGCGAAGGCCGTGGATATGAAAAGGCAAATAGTCGCAAAACGCATAAAGATTTCATGAGAAGACGGACTGATAAGCTGAGAGAGCAGGTCGCCCTCATGATAAATATGGACATCGATTAGAGAGTCTATTACCCAGTAAAGAACTCCTGATGCGATGCAGCCGGAGATTAACTTGAAGCCAACTTGTGTGTGTTTTTTCACGTCAACGGCACTCATACTGATTTTTATATTGTCCATTAAGCTTAGAACGCTTGTCAATGAGCGGGAAAGCAGGCTGAAGCAAATAAAAAGTATAAGGGACAAGGGAAGGCAAGACTTGACATAAATGGTAACATATGATACTCTTGAAACATAAGATACATATTAAGAGGAGGGTAGCCATGAAAACCAAATTCAATATAAAGGTAAAAGAGTTATCAAACAGGCTTGAAGATATATTCATGACGGCAACCTATGCCGAGGCCGCGGAAGGGGGCGGTGTACGTGCTTCCTTTCAGCGAGGAGCGCTATGAGTTCTGTCAGTGGCTCATGTCGGAGGTGGCGTCACTCGGCGGGGGAGGTGACTTTGTAGTAACCGATAAATTCGAGATGCTTGGCAATAGTGAGATCATCAAGCTGTTTGTCAGTCAAAGGGCGGCTGATTACGGAAATCTTGATAAAAAGCTCAATGATATTGAAGTGAGGATAAACAGTTTTAAAAAGGGCGGCAATCTGAAGGGCGCGGACACATTGAATTCTGATTTGACCAGGTGTTCAAAAGATTTGGAGGACATTAGAAAGATCGATTATTTTCCTTCACAATCCCGGGCCGATATGGAGAAAAAGATAAACAGTCTCCGGGACGATCTGAAGAGGTTGACATTGCACGGCGCCAGGGAAGCAATACCCGTGCAGAGGGCTTCAATCCCCAGGATGCAAAAAACAGATTTCAGGGGAAGAACATGGGGCACGAGGACGGCCCCGTTTGTAGACAGGATGGCGTCGGCGTGGCTGATACAGAAATTTATCGACAGCAGGGCCGTATTTCAATTCATAGATGAGAACGACAAGGGAAGATCACCCGATGAAGCGGTCTTGTTTGATACAAAGGACGGCGACTTTACTCATAAAGGGGATTTGTGCACCTTTGAAGTTCTCGTAAGGTCATTCGGCATAAAGGACAGAGCGGTAAAGAAGATCGCAGAGCTCGTTCACGAGCTGGATGTCAAGGATGAGAAGTTCCGTTCTTCAAAGGCCCGGGGCGTTGAAGAAATCCTCATCGGCATAAGAAAGAGCTCGAAGAATGACATGGAGATACTGAAAAAGGGGATGGATGTGTTTGAGATGCTTTATACATCAATAGCCGGTTGAGGGAATTGTAATATGTCACGAATAGTTTCTTTCAGAGAGTCCCTGCGTTACTGGCTCAAGCTCGGCTTTATCAGCTTTGGAGGCCCGACAGGCCAGATCGCGATGATGCATAAAGACCTGGTCGAGAAGAAGAAATGGATAGCCGAGGAGCACTTCCTCCAGGCGCTCAATTTCTGCATGCTGCTCCCAGGCCCTGAGGCACAGCAGTTGGCTACATACATCGGCTGGCTTATGCACGGAATAAAAGGCGGCATCGCGGCAGGCGTGCTATTTGTGCTCCCTTCGGTATTCATACTCTGGGGACTTTCATGGCTGTATGTGTCCTTTGGGACCGTGCCCGCTGTCGCTGCATTTTTCTACGGACTGAAACCCGCTGTTGTCGCTATTGTCGCCGAGGCAGTCATCCGGATCGGGAGGAAAGCGCTTAAGAATGAAATACTCATCTCCCTGGCTGCGCTTTCATTTATTGGGATTCACTTTTGGCATATTCCGTTTCCTGCACTCATTCTTTCAGTCGGACTTGTTGGTTATGCGGGAGGAAAATTTCTGCCTGCCAAATTTGTTGTCGGCAACAACAAACCTTCAAAGCCCTCAGAGTATATCATCTCTGACTCATACGTTTCGCAAGGGCATCAGGCAGGCTGGAGACACTCATTGAAAGTCATTGCGGTATGTTTGCCTCTCTGGTTTCTTCCGGTTATTCTACTCGGATTATGGCTGGTTTCTTCCGATTGTTGTCCTGGGCTTATGGCGTGGATGGGATGATATATTCATTGATATCGGGATACTCTTCAGCAAGGCCGCCATGGTCACTTTCGGCGGTGCCTATGCCGTGCTTGCCTATATCAGCCAGCAGGCTGTGAGTTTCTACGGCTGGATTCTCCCTGAACAGATGATCGACGGTCTCGGTCTGGCGGAAACAACTCCGGGGCCGCTCATTATGGTCACGCAGTTTGTAGGATATCTTGCGGCTTATACAAATGCAAAAGGGATCTCGCCTGCCGTGGCAGGGGCGATTGGAGGACTGCTGACCACGTGGGTCACTTTTGTTCCATGTTTTATGTGGATATTCGTCGGTGCACCGTATATTGAGAGGGTGCGGAAGAATGTAAGGTTGGGCGCAGCGCTTTCGGCCATCACAGCCGCGGTTGTCGGTGTTGTCCTGAACCTCTCGGTCATTTTTACTTACCATGTTCTTTTGCCGGAAGGTGGGGGATTTGACTGGTATGCGCTGGCTGCATCATTGGCTGCATTTGTGGGAATGATATACTTTAAGTGGGGAATGATCACCGTAATCATCGGTTCTGCGCTGGCAGGTTATATTTGGAAAATGATGATGTGATAGCGAGGTGTATGATATGAAAGATGTCCGGAACATATTTTTTAAAAAACAGGTATGCATGCCATTAACAAATATCCAGGGAAGGCATGTGGAAAAATACCGTTCCTTTAAAAACTTTCTCAACCACAATCATAATGCCCTCGACATAATAGCGGACATGGAGCTCCTGTATTACAGCGGCAAGCCTTTCAGCCTCTCTGTTGCAAAGCATAAGTATAATGAATTGTCAGACGCGGTCAGG
>JACRQA010000073.1 GCA_016222915.1 Nitrospirota bacterium
CATTCACAAAATGTCGTTATTGTCTCGGAAGAGGCATATGTGGAATACACCTTGGCGCCCCATTCGTCCTCCAGGTACTGCCCCATTTTTAAAAGGGAGAGGGTCCTGTCCCTTATAGGTTCGCCGATACAGATCAGTTTATTTACAGCGGTCTTTGCCGGGTCAATTCCCTGGACCTTAAGAAACTGCCCCAGCTTATGTAAAAATGAAGGGACCCCGACAATGGCAGTCGGGTCCATCCTCTGAATGATTTCGAGATGGCTTGCAAAGCTGCTCAGACCGTTTCTGATAGCGGCAGCGCCCAGTGCCCTGATACCAAGAAAATAGGCAAGCCCCGCGACAAAACATCTGTCCATGGTGCATGTGAGCAGTACCTTGTCTTCCGGAGCAAGCCCGCATCCTGCAAACGATATCTCTTCATTATAAGCAAGACGCCTGAGATCATTTTCCGTATACATGATCCTTGTGGGTTTGCCCGTTGTCCCCGAAGACAAAACAATATCACGGACCTCCGTCATCGGAACGGCAAGAAGCTCCTCATTGTATTTCTCAAAGGCGGATTTGTCCGTAAACGGCAGGGCGCTTAAATCGTCTAAAGTCATCTTCTCCGCATCAAGCCCGCTCAGGGTCCTGCGATAGTAGGGAGAATTTTTCAGAAGATAACTCATATGTTTTTTAAAGAGCAGCTCCTGAGCTTCCCTTATTTCGCCGGGCGAGGAAAATTCAAGCCCCTTGTATTTAATAAAATCCATCACGCCCCCTGCTCCATCAAGGCCAGTTCATTGCCGATAATCTCCCGCACCTTGTTTTTTAATGTATACAGGCTCCATTCGTTATATTCGCTCCATGTGATAGCTTGCAGCCTGCGTACCCTGATAGTCCCGGGTCTCATAAGTAAAGAGCCTTTAGGCGGGATGTTTTCACTCCCTGAGATGCATAGCGGAACTATAGGCGCTTTTGATTTTAACGCAAGACGGAAAGCCGAACTGTGGAAATTCCCCATCTTCCTGCTTCCTGACCTGGTCCCCTCCGGGAAAAAGATAATCGAGACATTGTCTCTGAGCAATCCCAGGGCCTTCTCAAAAAATTCTTCAGTCTGCATCATCCGTATATTTAAATACCCCGCCAAACGGGCGAAAAATCCAATGACCGGGATACGAAACGGCCATATATTTACGACCTGCACCCCTTCAACCGGCAGCACGGCCATCAGAAAACCATCGGAGAAACTCCGGTGGTTACAGACAAAGATATAAGGCTCGCCGGTTTCGTCCCCGGAATTGTTCTCGTAACGGACCTTAACGAAAGGATAAGGGACCAGCATAATGCCCCGGCTCCACCAGGCAATGGCCCGGCGGACCAGTTTCATGGCCCTCCGGTGACCCAACATCAATGACATAAGAGCAATAAAAAGCACCAGGAGCGGTATACAAACAGCAGAGTAAATCGCGAAGAGGACATAGGAATATAAATTCAGAAAGTATATCTTGAGATAATTCATACCGGGTAGGTTTTTCAGTGTCCTTCTCTTTTTATGGTAGATATAAAATCATATATATCCTGCAGGGTACGTATATTTCTGACCTTTTCCTCATTACGTATATTGACCCCGAAGCTCTTCTGGAGCGCCGCAACGAGGTCCACGATGTCAAGGCTGTCCAGCCCCAGGTCCGTAAAAATGTGCGCCTCAGGTTTCAGCCTGTCTTTTTCTATCTCAAAAGACTCTTCAAATACCTTATTGGTAATGTCTATAATCTCCTGCTCGTTCATTTATTCTCCTGAATTTATTAATAAACTTTCAAACGTGCTGCCGGAATGTCCATTAAGGACATCTATTATAATACAAAAATGCAATTAGAGGCATGCCTGTTAATCGACATCCTGTAGGGGCATGGCGCGCCATGCCCCTACGCTGCGGTCCCTTCAGCGAAAACAATAATATATCGATGACATTTATTTCATTTTCCGGCACACCAGCGCTGCGTTGATGCCTCCAAATGCAAAGCAGTTCTTTAGAATTGTATTGATCTCCTTTTCAACCGGTTCCATAAGATGATTTATACCTTCACAATCAGGAGCAATCTCATCCAGGTTAAAAGTCGGGTAAATAACCCCCTTTTCCATCATATGTAATGCGGCGATCAATTCAATCGCCCCGGAGGCCCCCAGTGTGTGCCCTATATGACCTTTGAGGCTGCTTACTGGAGCGGTATTGCCGAAGATATGTTTTATTGCAGCGGCCTCCTCCTTGTCGCCCTGGACTGTCCCGGTCGCATGTGCATTGATATAGTCAATTTCTTCATATGAAATCTGAGCGTTCTTTAATGTCCCGCTTATGCACTGGACTATGGATTTGTCTTCAGACTGGCTGATGTGCGAGCCGCTGCCGCAGGTATTGTAACCGGTAATCTCGGCGTATATCTTTGCGTTTCTGCGCAGGGCATGTTCATATTCTTCCAGCACTAATATCCCACTTCCCTCGCCGCAAACGAGCCCGTCGCGGTCCTTATCAAAGGGCCTGGGGGTTTTGTTAGGGGTCTGATTGTATTTCACGGACGTCGCGAAAACAACGTCAAAAGAACCGGTCACCGATGGGTGAAGCTCGTCAGCGCCGCCGCACAACAATATGTCCTGTCTTCCTGAAGCGATGATCTCATATCCTGTACCTACGGCCTGAAGAGATGAAGCGCATGCCGCTGACGTGGCCATGACATATCCGGTGAGTCCCAGATACTGCGCGACATTCATCGCGGCGCTATGAGACATGCATTGAAAAAACATGGAAGAAGGGAGCAGGCTCAGGTCCTTTTGAAACAACATGATCTCAAAGGCCTTGCTTATACTGACGGCGCTCCCTGTTGTGGAGCCGATAATGCAGCCCATCCGGTCCGGCTGTACTTCAGATATAATTATTCCTGAATCTGCAAGCGCCTGCTCCGCAGCCTGCGCAGCGAAGATGCTCATCCTGCCCATTGAGCGACGGCACTGGCGAGGGATTTTTTTCTCATCCTTCATTTCCGCCGGGGCCGCCACATGGCTGTTCATCCCGCAGTACCCCGCCCATTCCTCCATGTAACGCACCGCACTTGTACCGGACGCTATGCCTTCCATTAACGAACGGACCCCGCTTCCTAACGGGGAAATGACTCCCGCCCCTGTGATAACGACCCTTTTCATGTGCTAAGGTTCCTGAATATGAACTCCCTGTATTTCTGCTCATCCAGGATTGTCCGTCCGACAATGAATGAAGACATCATGGCTCCGATGATCCCCGGCAGCAGGGCGCTCTGCCCCGCCGCATACAGGTTACGCAGGGGGAGTTTCCCCAGGAGATTGATCTGGTTCATCTTCTGTTTGATGCCGTAAGCAGAGCCGTCCGGGCTGTTCAGGTAATCCCGGAAAGTAAGCACCGATGCTGAATCAACGACGTGCAGTTTATCTTTATATTGGGGAAAGACCTTTATTATGCGGCTAATGATATCATCGACCCTGCTTTTTTTATACTCCTGGTATGCCGGAGGTCTTTTCCCGGTTGTTGAGTCCTCCCATTCTTTTACATGTGAAAGAAAGGACACCTCAAAGGCGTCGATGGTCTTGTATGTTTTGTCCCTCACATGTTCCACGGATTTAATAAGGACCAGCGCGGGCGCGCCTTTGTAAGACGGGTCCAAAAGCAGGTTTACATCACAGTGAGGGAATAACGATAAAATGGACGATTCAAAATCAGGCTCTTCAAAATCAGGGTCCAATACGGTATAGACGGAAAAGAAACCCACTGAAGACTCAAAATCCGAGACCCTGTCGACAAAGGCCCTGCTTATATATTCCCTGGGCATAATTTTCAGGACTTCCCTCGGATGGATTGTGAAGATACAGTTATCGCCTGAAACTTCCTCTCCTGAATTAAGGACAAAGCGTCCGACTTTTTTATTATTGATGTCCGCAAGCTCAGTGATATGTGTGTTGCAGCGGATCTCGATGTCATAGTCTTTGAATTTTTTCCTGTATGCCATCACCAGGGCGTTGCCGCCGTTTTCAATACGCGCGACAGAATGGTAAAGCTCCAGGCACATGCGGCTGTGGTTTGCAAAAGATATCTCCTCAGGCTTCACCCCGTAGCACATGGCAAGGGCGGACAACAGCGCCTTCAGCGCAGGGTTTTGCGTTAATTTATTCAGGACCTCTTCCAGTGTGATAAAGTCCTCATCCGCCATTATATGCTCCGAAAATATTGTACGGAGATTCATGGAAGGCGTATCATCGCAGACCTTCTGCACCATTCCGAAATACCTGTCGATGGCTGAGGTCTCTTCCGGGAAATATGCCTTGAACTTGTTCTTAATATTGTCGATCCCGTACGGGACCTCATACTGCATCCCCTCCGATTCAATATAAAAACAGTTGGCACGGTCCTGCGACAGGAATATCGGCTTAATTAAATCGAGGACCTCAAGTACGGTAAGGATATCATGTAATATACCGCCATTCTGGAGACCCCCGGTAAAATGAAATCCCGTATCAAAAGGTATCCCATTTTTATAAAACCTGGCTACGGACCCGCCTACGGAAGGGCCTTTCTCAAGCAGCAGCACCTTGCGGCCGTTCATGCCGAGGATAAGGGCCATGGTCAAACCGCTGATGCCGCCTCCGACTACTATATCATCGTATTTCTTCATTAGTTATAATTCCGTTCGTAATCCTGCACGCGGACCTGACAGTTGTAGGGGCATGGCGCGCCATGCCTCTGCTCTGCGATAACTACATTGCAAGTCCGCCATTGACACCGATGACCTGTCCGTGGATGTACATGTTTTGCTCAGTACACAGAAAATTTACGACCGACGCCACATCCTCAGCGGTCCCAAGGCGGTTTACGGGGATTAAAGGCAGCACCTGTTCCTTAGGAAGATTTTCCGTCATTTCGGTTTCAATAAAACCGGGGGCGACTACATTTACCAATATATTTTTCTTGCCTACCTCGCGGGCCAGTGCCTTTGCAGCTCCTATCAACCCAGCCTTGGAGGCGGAATAATTGACTTGACCGGCATGTCCTATCTGACCGGACAGCGAAGAGACAACGATAATGCGCCCTGCCTTTGCCCTCAGCATGGGGAACAATACCGCATGGGCCACATTATAAAAGCCGTCTAGGTTTGTGGAAAGGACCGAGTCCCATTCATCCCGCGTCATCCATACCATCAGATTGTCCCTTGTAATGCCTGAATTGAAGACCAGCACGTCAGGCGCGCAGTTTTCCATCCTCGGGGCCAGGGCCGCATCTGTAGCCTCATAACTGGATACGTCAAAAGGGACCAAATCACAAACAGCGCCCAGCTTCTCTATCTCCGTCTTTACGGCTTCAGCAGCCTTGTGATTGCTTTTGTATGTAAGCCAGATATTGAAACCCGACTGCGCCAGCCTGAGGGCTATGGTACGTCCTATACCTCGGCTGCCGCCGATTATTAAAGCAGTTTTTCGCATGCGGTCTGATATTACACCCCATTAATAGAAGTCTATTATATTAATAAGCAGGGGCTTATTTCAATTAGCGACAGTTTGATTTCCAGGTTTGTCTGTTATTCAGGATTTTCCCCTGGATTGCACAATCCGACTTAAGGTTTTTAGCAATTAATCCGATTTTCATATTACGATTTCCGTAGGTTTAATGCGGGCACAATAAATTATCAATAAAATAATCGTATTAAGCGATTATGAAACAAGGAGGAGGACAAAATGAAAAAGAGAATCAATGGGTTGATTTCCCTGCTAACACTGACAATGCTGTTGTCAGCAGTCACC
>JACRQA010000074.1 GCA_016222915.1 Nitrospirota bacterium
GGCGCATTGCCGATGGCGATGATGCCGATGTTGCTGTTCTGCTTTAATGCTGATTCGATACCAATCTCGGCTCTTGTTCTTTCTCCTGACTCCTGACTCCTGACTCCTGACTCCTGTATATTGCAAATCACCTTCCCGCCCCATTTCTCCAATAATTTCTTATTGATGCCGGTGCGTACCCTTTCAACATCGGTAAGAATGTCCTTTCCGGACTTACTTGCAGCAATGCCCTCTTTTACCGCATCCGGATGGAACACCAGACTGCCTTTGAATTCAAAATCAGCCGTGGTATGTATGACACGTTTCACGATCGGCTGCCTTTCTTCAGGGACATCGCTGAGGTCAACCTCTTCCGAAATAATCTCAAAGCTCCTCTTCTCGATTTCTTCAGGCTTGAGACCGGTAGAGGCAATTATCCTTTCAAGGACAACCTCCGCCAGCTTGCTATGTATGCCGAGCGGCTCGGTATATACAAATTCAACTCCGTTATATTTCCCCCGTGCCTCTTCGATTATCCCAGGGATGTCTGTCGTGACATGCATCCCGCTGCTCAGAAAGTATGGATGGATGATTATCTTTTTGGCCCCGTCCTTCACGCAGTCAGTAATCGCCTGCATTATGTCAGGCTCGGCAAACTGAAGGTATGCGACCCTTATGCAGTCTTCGCTGCATCCGGGATGGATCTTTCCGTGCAGAAGCCCGGCCACCTGTTCAATGTTATTGGCCTCTTTTTTAGGACTACCGTGTCCCGCAATAATGATCTTTTCCATGACACTCCTTTATGAAATCGATAATGCTATTTGCTATGGATAAATTACTTCCGAAATGAATGTGGATATAACTTCCGAGCGTATTTTTCATACGATAACCTTCATCCGCAAGAGATTGCCCGGAGCCGTCTTTGACAGAATAACTCGTGGTGCAATGCAAGGGCGAGACGACCTCGCCCCTACTGTCCAATACTTCTGAATAATGAAACTCATGCCCTCTGATCACAGATCCTTTATTGCCGAGGATTGCCCGCTCCTTTAAGAGCGCTTCCCTGTATCCCAGGCTTGCCCTGCCTTTTTTCATAATGGTCTTAAAAGGAAATACTCCGGCCATTGGATGAAACACATTTTCAAAATCATATATGCCCTCAGTCAGATACATAAGCCCCCCGCATTCCGCATAGATCGGCATTCCTGCATCTGAATATTTTTTTATTGACTCCAGCATCGGTTTATTGGCGGACAGCTTCTCGGCATGCAGTTCCGGATAACCTCCGCCGACATAAAGGGCATCAGCGTCATTCGGGACCGCGCTGTCTGAAATGGGACTGAAGGTCACTATCTCAGCGCCCGCCTGTCTTAACAGGTCAAGATTGTCCTCGTAGTAAAAGCAGAAGGCCTTGTCGTATGCAACGGCAATCTTTATAGCTGGGGTTAGGGGTTGGGGGTTAGGGGTTAGGGGTTTCCCCCCTGTATCCTGTATCATCTTTTCTATGTCAATATGCCTCAATACTGCACCCGCCAGCCTGTCAATCGCCTCTGCTGAAATCGGCTCTTCCTCTGCCACTGTCAAACCGAGGTGCCTGTGAGGTATCTCAAAATTCAAATCCCTCGGCAGATATCCAAGCACAGGGACATCCTGAACACTGTCTTTGACTCTCTTGTAATGTCTGTCAGAGGCAATTCGATTAAAAATGACACCAGCGATACTGGGGGATGGGGGTTGGGCATTGGTTGTTGGTCTTTTACTAACCCCTAATCCCCAACCCCTAAACCCTGCCACTATCGCTCCTGCGCTCTCCGCCATACCATACGCATCAACAACAAGTATTACCGGCAGGCCGAGTGAAACCGCAAGGTCCGCAGTGCTTATATTACCGTCATACATTCCCATGACGCCTTCCACTACCGATATATCAGCATCTTGTGAATGTCGTGAAAAACAGTCAGTGACATAGTCCCTGCCGCACATCCACAGATCGAGGTTCCTCGATGTCCTGCCTGTGATGAGTTTGTGAAGGCCTGTATCGATAAAATCAGGGCCGGTCTTAAACGGCTGTACCGTGAGCCCCTTTTTTCTCAGTGCGGCAAGTATTCCGAGGGTGACCGTAGTCTTCCCGCAGCCGCTATGTGTGCCTGCAATGACTATACCGAGCATGATTCTGAAAGCTCCTTCATCAGCATTTCATTATGTTTGCGAGACTTCACCGCAATCCTGATATACGAGTTATTCAGTCCGCTGAAGTTTGAACAGTCTCTGATAAGTATGCCCTTGTTCCTCAATTGGACAGTCAGTTTACCCGCGTCTGAAACCTTTAAAAGATAGTAATTGGCTGCGGACGGGATGAATTTTATCCCACACTTATAAAGACATTTCTCCATATACATTTTCTCACGGGCAATTAATCTGTAAGTCCTATCAATATAGTCCATGTCATCAAGCGCTGTGACTGCTGCATGCTGGGCCAGGTTGTTGACTGTCCACGGCTCCTTGAAATCCTGTACGCGCCCTATCAGGCTTTCATGAAAAACCGCGTATCCGATCCTGAGACCTGTCAATGCATGGAATTTTGTCATTGATCTCAAGACAATCAGATATGGATTGTCCCGGACATCTTGTATGACTGACTCTTCGGGAGTAAAATCAATAAACGCCTCATCCACCACAAGGTAACACCTCAGCTTTCTTGCGGCTTCGGCAATTCCCAATATCTCTTCCCGCTGCAGGAGCGCCCCTGTTGGGTTATTCGGGTTACACAAAAACGCCATATTAAATCCCTGCATGGCACTGATAAACGAATCAATATTTATTTGGAATATATTTTCTTCTGTAAACTCATAACGCTGAACGGGCGAGGTCACCTCGCACCTACTGATTTTGCACGCCCTTTCATATTCAGAAAAAGTTGGAGCGGGTATCAGCGCCCGTTCCGGCTTCAGCGCCCTTGGAATGAGATAGATAAGCTCGGTGCTTCCATTACCGCAAAGTATCGCGTCTGGATCGATATCATGGCATTCAGCTATCTTCTGTCGCAGCATTGATGTGTCAGGATCAGGGTAGTTAACTAAGCCATCCATCCCTTTTCTGATGGTCTCCTTCACCTTCTTTGACAACCCGAGAGGGTTAATGGATGCGCTGAAATCAATCAACCTGCCTTCCGGCAATCCAAGCTCCCCGGCAATTTTATAGATATTGCCGCCATGCTCTGTAGGGGCGTATTCCAATACGCCCTCATGCAGTTTGGCGTTTCCCGCTGCAATATTTTCATTAATCATATGGCAGTCCTCAAATATAGCAAAAGCAGCGCAAGCTCCAAACCAAGCAGGGAAGTTATCTTAACAATGGACAAGGCGTTCTCCGAGGCATTAAGATATGAAACTTTCATTCCTGACCTCTCCTCTCCGATAAACGGCTTCTCAACTGTTATTCCGCCGTATACAGATGGCCCGCCGAGTCTCACTCCCAATGCGCCTGCCATTGCCGCCTCAGGGACCCCGCTGTTGGGACTGGAATGCTTCCTGCCGTCACGCAGCATGGTTTTCCATGCTGCAAAGGGTTTAGGGTTTAGGGTTTGGGGGTTAGTAAAGAGGGGGACTGGTTGTTTACTAATCCATAATCTCCAATCCCCAATCCCTAATAGAAATGTTGCAATAACAATCAATATCCCTGTTATCCTTGCTGGAATGTAATTGGCGATGTCATCAAGCCTTGCCGCTGCCCAGCCGAAATCCCTGAACTTTTCATTTTTATATCCGACCATCGAGTCAAGCGTGTTTACCGCTTTGTAAGCCATGGCAAGGGGCAGTCCGCCAAGTGCGAAATAGAAGAGTGGGGCGACTATTCCATCAGAGGTATTCTCAGCAAGTGTCTCGATGGTTGCCTTGAGTATCCCCTTTTGGTCCAGAGATTGCGTGTCCCTTCCCACGATCATTCCCAGCTTGCCCCGCGCCCTTATTACATCTCCTGTTTTAACTTCGTCAATTACAGCCTTAGCGGATTTAAGCAGTTCTCGTGTCGCAATCGTCGTGGCAATCAAAACGACGAGGATGATAAAAGATAAGTAAGTAAGAAGTGAGAAGTGGGAAGTAAGGAGGAGATAATTAATAATAAAAAAAATGCCATAAGTCGCTCCGACAATAATGATGACAAGACCAAGTCCCCCAAGTTTCTCAAGGGTAGGGGCACGGCGCGACGTGCCCCTACAAGGCATCATATCCCTTAGCACGCGCTCTAACTTCACGATCATCCAACCCATACCACGAACCGGATGAGGAAGCCATTTCGGGTCTCCGATGACCATATCCAATAAATATGCCGCTGTCAATGTAATTGCCTCTGTCATGTTTTGACCACCGTGTAGGGGCAGGTTTCAAACCCGCCCTACATCTTCATACAATATTCCATTCCGACTTGTCTTAAAATAAAACAGATATCAATGCTGTTCTGTAATGTATCGGCCCACCTGTTTATTGCCTCTTCCCTCTTTGACTGATAATCAACTTCCACTTTACGGGGCGGAAGGCCTTTCCTTCCTCTCAGGGAGTTTATGACCGAGGTCCGGAATTCATCATTGTCGAAAATGCCGTGGATGTATGTGCCCCAGACGTTGCCTTTTACGGAGCCGTCAAAAAGGGGGTTGGGGGTTGGGGGTTGGGGGGCAGAGTTTTTGGAAAACCTCTTTAATGAGAACAACCCGACATCCCCGGTCGTATTCCCCATGTGAATTTCATACCCCTTCAGTATATTTTTATCGCTTTTAACTCCTGACCCTGAACTCATAACCGCCTTTACCTGGCAGGTGGTCTTTGTCCTGTCGAAAGTTGTAACGGTATCAAGAAAACCCATGCCTTCCACTTCCCTCATGCTACTCTCAACGTTATGAGGATCAAAGATCTTTTTCCCGATCATCTGATAACCGCCGCAGACACCGATAAGGGCGGTCCCTTTCCTGACAGCCGCCTTAACACAATCCTCAATTCCGCTTTCTCTTAACAGCATCAGATCACTGACTGTGTTTTTAGAACCAGGGACAATAATGAGATCGGCGCTGCTGATATCTTCCTCCCATAAAGAGTACCTGATGTCAACATCGGGCTCATATAAAAAAGGCGCGAAGTCTGTAAAGTTTGAAATGTATTTCAGTCTAAGGACAACGATCCTCAGGTCTTTATGCCCTGCTTGATTAAATCTCGCAGACTTCTCTATTGAAAGCCCGTCCTCTTCATCAAGCCCCATGTGATTTTGATAATAAAGAGTGCCGATGACCGGCTTTCCTGTCTTATCTTCTATCATCCTCAAACCCGGCCTGAGAATGTTTATGTCACCACGGAACTTGTTCACGATGAACGCCTTGATATAGTCGGCGTCACAAAATCCCCCTATATCCCCCTTTTCCAAAGGGGGATTTTTCAACAATTCCACCGTTCCGTAAAACTGCGCGAACACCCCACCCCTGTCGATGTCCCCGACTAGAATGACCGGCGCATCCGCATAGCGGGCAACACGCATATTAACGACCTCTTCCTCCTGAAGGTTGATCTCCGCAGGGCTTCCGGCGCCTTCGATGATGATCAGGTCATATTCTTTTGAAAGTCGGTCATAGGCAGTGGTTATCTCCTGCCAGACCTTGTCTTTGATCGCGTAATATTCATGCGCCTTCATTGTCGCATGGACTTTTCCGTTAAGGATGACCTGGCATCCTGCCTCTCCTGTTGCCTTAAGCAGCACGGGGTTCATGTCATTGCACGGCTCAAGGCCCGCTGCTTCGGCCTGGAAGGCCTGGGCCCGCCCGATCTCGCCGCCTTCTTTTGTAATGAATGAGTTCAATGCCATGTTCTGTGATTTAAACGGGGCGACCTTAATTCCCATGTCTCTGAATATCCTGCAGAGGCCGGCGACAATAGCGCTCTTGCCTGCTCCGGAACCTGTTCCTTGTATCATTATTGCTTTTGCCATGCGTCTCCGTTTATCAATTTCACCACCGGATAGTCCCACATCTCGACAACATTGACCGCTGCATAATCCTGGGCGATCCTGAAGATATTCTCAAGCGGCATACCGAGCAGCTCGCTTAACAGTACCCTGATTACGCCCCCATGTGAAACTATCGCAATAGTTTGTCCGTTATGTTTATTTATAATTTCTTCAAAGGCCTTAATCACCCTGTCTCTTACCTCAATCGTACTCTCCCCGTCCATCGGGCTAAACTTCAGCGGGTTGGCAGCCCATGCATTAAAGGCGTCAGGCCATTTCTCTTTTATCTCATCAAAAGACATCCCTTCCCACACCCCAAAGCTGCGCTCTTTAAGAGCTTCAACGATGACAGGTTTCAGACCATGAGGCCCGGCAATGATCTCAGCGCTTTTTATAGCCCGGCTGAGATCAGAACTATAGACTGCATCAACCCCCCCGTTGCCATTTTGTAGGGGCACGGCGCGCCGTGCCCCTACATCGCCATCTCGCATTATATATTCCGCCACCCTTTTGATCTGTTCAATCCCGTTCTCAGACAGGGGCACATCAATATGCCCCTTATACCGCCGGGACTCCGCTCCCTCTGTCTCTCCGTGTCTTATTAGATAAACTCTAGTCATAATTCCATTCAGGCCAACCTGGCATTGTTGATGACTGCGCTTAGTAAAAAAATCAGGACCGCAAGCTCATTTACAGCACCGAATGAATCACCGGTCATTCCGCCGAACATCTTGCTGAAAAACCATACAGCCACGAAACTGAACGCATACAGCACCGGGACGGCGAACATTACATAAAACATTAAGAGTGAAAATTGTGAAACCATTGTACAAACCAGGGCGATAAGGACAATCACGGCTGCTGTAGCCGCTATAAGCTGCCTGGCCCTGGTATGCTCTATGAACAGTCTTCCCAGTCCATCCTTCCTCGCAGGGCCGCTGTAAAATGCGGCGTTGACCATGGACCATCTTGACAGTACCGGCATCGCAAGAACGGTCATTAAATAGGAAACCGTTGTTGATTGAAAAGACACTGTATTCAATAATACATACTTGAGCAGGAGCGCCATCACTATGGCTATGACCCCCATCGGGCCGACCGTGCTGTCTTTCATTATCTCAAGCTTTTTCCCGCGGTCAGCCCTTGATGCAACAGCGTCAAAGGTGTCCGACAGTCCGTCAAGATGAAGCCCGCCGTTCATGATTACGAGAATAAGGACCAGCAGGGCATTGGTGAGTTCAGCGGGAAACACCTTGATGAAAAGCGCGGCCAGAAAGGCAAGCACAACACCTTCGGCAAATCCGACCAGAGGGAAGACCGCTGTTGTCTTCCCCATCTCCTCTTCGGAAACGTCTCCCATGTTTTGCATGGGAATGATCGTCAAAAACTGGAACGCCAGTAAAAGTTTTTTCATATTAACCTGAACTTGTATAGGCCGTAGGGGCAAGGCGCGCCTTGCCCCTACTTTTTCCCTGCAACCGCAGCCTCTGCAAATGTCGCCATCTCTTTGTAAACCTTCAAGCCCCCTTCAATGATTAGCATCGCAAGCGCAGCGCCTGTTCCCTCACCAAGTCTCATATCGAGGTCGAGTATCGGACGGAGGCCGATCTTTTCCAGTATGGACTTGTGACCGACCTCCTGCGACATATGCGCCGCGAACATGTAGTCTTTTGTCTTTGGTTCAATTAAATACGCTATCAATGCGCCTGCTGTTGAAATGAAGCCGTCTATGACAACAGGA
>JACRQA010000075.1 GCA_016222915.1 Nitrospirota bacterium
CAAAGATTCATGACTTCAAGTTCCATGACCTCAGACATACATTTGCAAGTCACCTCATAATGGCAGGAATTGATCTATCAACAGTCAAGGAACTGTTAGGACACAAGGACATTAAGATGACTATGAGGTATGCACACCTTGCACCAAGTCACAAGGTCAAAGCAGTAGACATACTGGACAATACCCTCAATGAAACAGTCCCAGAACAGCCTACTATACAAAAACTATACAATCCAACAAAAAAGGAGTTAGCAGCAAATGCGTAACTCCCTGAATTTACATGGTAGGCGATGCTGGTTTCGAACCAGCGGCCTCTGCCGTGTGAAGGCAGCGCTCTCCCACTGAGCTAATCGCCCGTAAAATTATGTTGTAACATTCTAACGTAATTCAGGGTATTCGGCAAGAGGGTAGAAATTGAACAGGTGAAGAAATTACAGCCTGCACCAAAAGCCGGCTATGCGCCCGGCTACTGCACTGTCTCCCTGACCCTTTGCCAGGTCTTGTCAGGATCGAATACCTTCATCGCCTCCGCCTTCCGCTTCGTGTCCTTGCCGAGGTCCTTCTGGTAAATGGTCCCCTCCTGGTTCACAATGAAGGTCATTACACCGGAATTCCCGTATTCAGCAGGCCAGGCAACGAGTGCGAAGCCGAGGATCATCTTCCCCTTGACTATATAGTTGTAACGCCCTCCCCCGGCATGTTCCCCCTGGCCCGTAAGGATTTTAAAATAATACCCGTGGAAAGGAGAAAGGCTGCTCCCCTTGCTGTATCCTTCCCTTGCCGCTTGCGCGATCAATGGGCCGAGAGGGCTCTCTTCTTCGCCCTCTTTTGCTTCCCAGTACAGTCCGTCATGTTTCCCCTCAGTACTGATAAATTTTTGGGCGAACTCGACCTTGCCGCTGCCTCCGCAATCCCTGGTAGCGTATTCATGCTGCGCATCAACATAGGCATCAAGCACGTCGATGATATTCAACTCGTTCCTGCCTATTCTCCTGTTGAGCACTTCCTCTTTGCCTTCAGCTATGTCGAAAAGCCATGTGGCGTTCTTCTTTACAATCGGGACCGGCATGGGCCAGTCGTCGCTGCCGATATGCAGGACCATCTTGTCCTCAGATACCTGTTCAAGCCTGTTCAACTGGTCATAGGCCATAAGGAATTTTTCACGTCCTGCCTTGTCGGCTACATCATCGCCGGAGGAGATCAATGCCTCGCTTCCAGGGCCTAATATGCTTTGCATTTCTTTCACATCATTCGCCCTTACGGCAGCGACAAACGAACTCACCGCCTCTTCAGGCGTGGGAAAGCCCTTCTGAGGTGTGCCTGCCGTCAAAGCCGGAGACGCTCCAAGCAGGAGCAAGGCAATTGTGAAGACACAGGCCGGCATAATAAGGCAGCCCTTCCCACCCTTTTTATTTAATAAAACGATATTCATTTTACCTCCCTTATGTTCATATCAACATCCGTGTCTCCAGAGTCGAATTATCAAGACGTTCTCAGCTCTCCCTATCTCCGGGACCCTCAGCCGCCTTTGCCGCTGCCACTGGACCCTCCGCCTTTAGTGTCTCCCCTGCCCGGACGGTCTTTATCTCCGCCTTTACGTTCCTGGCCTTTGTCCTGCGGGGACATGTCTTTACCCCGGCGAATTTCGCCTCCCCTTTGCCTGCTCGCGCCTCCGCGTTCGCTCGCCTTACGTTCAAAATTGCCCTCGCCGATTCCCCTGAAGGGTGTTTCCCTCACAGGGCCGCGACCCCTTTCCCTTTCGGGCCTTACTGATGGCGCACCGGTCCTGCCCCGGCGTTCGAGATCTGAAGGCCCTCTTCTTTCCTGCGGCACTGCAATCCTTCCCCTGCGTTCGTCTGTTCCCTGCGCTCCCGAAGGTCCTCTTCTTTCCTGCGGAGTTATGGTCCTTCCCCTGCGTTCATCCGGGCGTTGAAATTGCCGCACGTCATCTCTTTCATTGTCCCTGTCCGGGAAACCACGCATTTCAGGGCGCGGCGGTGGCACTGGTGACGCCGGAGCCGGGCTGAATCTGAAGCGCTGGCTCGTTGTTCTGTCTCTGTAGGCAACCCCTTTTCTGTGGGAAGGGTTATGCTCCCAGAAGGGCCGGTCATAATCCCGCCTGTGGTCAAACCTGTGAAAGCGGCTCGTTTTATGGATGTCTATATGTACGCGATGGAAATGCCAGTCGAACCAGATCCATGGGAATATGCTGACTCCGATAAATACGCGGTGCCTGAAACCGATAAATCCGCCGGTTACAAAACCAGGAGGATAGTACCAATAATAAGGTGGATAAGCGGGGTACCACCACGGGCCGTATACATAGAACGGATCGTAGACCGGCACAAAGACAACCTCCGGGTCAGCCGGTACGATCTTGATTACTTCCTTCTCGACTATGACTTGCTGTTCCCTGGTTGTCTTGAGGCTACCCTGCTCCTCGGCCTTTTTGCGCAATTCCTGAATGGTGGCCATGACCTCATCCTCCTGGCTCAAAAAGGCATCGCCTAATTTCCGTGTCTGGTCGAGTTTGTCGCTCATCGCAAAGAGGACGTCCGGGAAATGGCACAGCGATTTCACACTAGGGTCCCAGGTCTTTTCCTGCAGGGCATCGTTCAGTGCATCGCCTTTCAGGTCCTTGTTCTGCCTTACCCAGCGTTCAGCCTCGACCACCTCAAGCGGATATGTCGATGCTACCAGCATCTGGGCTATCAGGGAATCGGGATACAAGGCTATCGGCGCAAGCATCTGCGTCAGTTCTTCCTTCTTGAAACTGTCGGGTAGCTCTGCTTGCCCGTAATCTTGCGCAGGTATCACCGGAGGCATGGCAAGCATGGCGATGATCATCCATGCCGCTCCCCGTTTAATGATTGTTGAAGCTCTCATAACGTCTCCTTTTGCGCTTCCGGAAAAATCCAGGCGCTTCGAGAATCCCCTTCATGTCCTTGTGACGGATTCCTGAACAGGGCAGAGTCATCACACCAACTCTTATAATTCAGATACTATCACCGAAAGGTCGCTTGTGCAAAAAAAAAACGGGGCCGATATCCCATATGCCCTCTATTCCAATCAACGGCAAGCGCTTTATGAAAGAAAGGAATTTGTCAGGTCAATCATTGGACAAAATTACTGGACATCCATTAAAATTTCTTACCGGCATATTTTTATCAGGGCGTGTGGCGGAACTGGCAGACGCGCTAGACTTAGGATCTAGTGGGGAAACCTGTGGAGGTTCGAGTCCTCTCACGCCCACCATTTTTCAAGGGAACACCTCAAGAATTATTCTGGTTGGAAGTACTGCACAGAGGGCGAACACCCTCTGCTGCTCCATTCATAATTATCAATTATTGGGAGGGGCAGGCTTCAACCTGCCCCTCTATAAAGAGGTCTTTTTTCTGACTGACTCTAGAATCTGTAACCGATGCCTAACGCTATGACAGGATAATATTTGAACTTATTCAGATCATCCTGGTAATCTTCCTCTTCCTGTGCCAAATCCTTCTGGAAAGTCGCATTTGTCGATATCGGACCGTCGGCAGACAGCTCAATGTTCGGGGATCCCTGGAAAACAACTCCGATATCAGAAAGGAACGCAAAGCGATTGCTCTTGCCGATTGATGTATCCCAGCCCAATCCGATATATGGACTTACCTTATTAAATTCGATGTCGCCCTTCAAATTCCCTATGTCCGCTGGAGCATATTCCGTGCCGCCAATATCTACCGGCTCCGCGGAATCCGAGAATTTCGCAGTTGAATCAAATGACGTGTCATTAAAGACGGCTCCAGCGCTGAGTCTGAAGCTTCCACTAAAGGGATGCCAGTCTAACACTGCTAACACATTTTTTGATTCAATATCAAATTCATATTCAATATCGTCCAGTTCACCGCTGTAGTTTTGGGGGGTCAAATAATTAAAACCTATTCTTCCTCCTACAGTGTCATTGACATTTCCCTCAGCCTCTACACCGACTCCCAGGGTACTTGCTTTCAAACCGAGTGCAAATCTTTCAGCGTATACATTTGATGAAAGCAACATCATGAATACGGCAACAACCAATACTGTTTTTCTAAACATCCTGCTCCTCCTTTAAGATATAAGATGATGAATAATAATGTATTACCCTCTTCTTGATCAAGCTTGTTTAGCTGTATAATAAAACGTTTTCAGGTAATAATTATGTCATGGATGATCAAGTATAAGATGGAGGCAGTACTTGGATATTGTAATAAACAATTTGCGAATACCCATAGAAAAAGATGGAACGGATGAATATGTAAAAGCCGCTTCACAAAGGCTTAACATAAGCGAAGACAACATCCGGCTCAACAAACTGCTGAGCAAATCACTTGATATAAGCGATAAAGAACAGTTCTGCTACGAAATCTCAATAGTGGCCGGCGTCCCTGACAGCTTCGACAACAGGGACAGGTTCCCTGTATACATTGAACACGTAACGACAGAGAGAAAACCGGCTATTGTCAGGGAGAAGCCTATCGTAATCGGCTTCGGTCCTGCCGGCATGTTCGCGGCCCTTGAGCTTATCAGGCTTGGTATCAAGCCATTGATATTTGAAAGAGGTAAAAAGATAGAAGAGCGCTCCATTGATGTTCAAAGATTTATTAAAGAAAGGGCGCTGGACACTGAATCGAATATTCAGTTCGGGGAAGGCGGCGCCGGTTCGTTCTCGGACGGTAAGCTGTTTTCCAGGACAAATAATTCGAGATATGCAGACAAGGTGCTGGACACTTTTATAAAATTCGGCGCGCCTGAAGAGATAAGGTCTGTCAGAAAGCCCCATTTGGGGACGGACGTTTTGTGCAGAATAGTCAAAAACATAAGACGTCATATCCTTGAAATGGGCGGGGAGATACACTATAACTCAAAAATGACGGACATGCTTTTATCAGACGGTAAAGCGTCCGGCATAGTGATAAACGGGTACATGGAATATCGTTCTTCATTTATCTATCTTGCGCTGGGACATTCCGCGCGTGATACCTTTGAGATGCTCCACAATAAAGGCATTGCCGTTGAGCAGAAGCCGGTCTTTGTCGGTGTGAGAATAGAGCATCCCGCTGAAATCATTAACCTTATGAGATATGGGGACAAATATAAGGACTACCCCGGCATAGGGGCCGCCAATTATTCTTTCACCTACACCAATCGAAAAACACGAAGGGGGGTATATACATTCTGCATGTGTCCCGGAGGTGAAGTAATAAATGCTTCTTCTGAAAACGGCATGCTGGTTGTAAACGGTATGAGTTACTCAGCCAGGTCCTCATCATTTTCAAACTCAGCGCTTGTTGTGACCTGTCATACGGATGATTACAGGTCAACTGCTCCATTGGCCGGCATTGAGTTCCAAAAGGCAATAGAGCGGAAGGCCTTTAAAGCAGGCGGAGGCAGATGGCAAGTCCCTGCCCAGAACCTGGCGGATTTTTTATGCGGGAATATCTCTGTCGGCTTAAAGGAAAATTCGTATAAGATGGGGGCCGCATCTGTTAATATGAATGAAATATTCCCGGCATTTGTAAACGAGACGCTTTTGGCCGCATTTAAAAAATGGAAAGAGGACTATCCTTTATTTGTCTCAGATCACGCGATATTGTTAGGCGCGGAAACAAGGACTTCATGCCCGGTAAGAATTAAGCGCAGCGAAAGATATGAGTCGGTAAATATAAAAAACCTTTACCCGATAGGTGAAGGCTCAGGCTATGCAGGCGGCATAACGAGCTCGGCTGCTGACGCCATTAAAGCCGTGGAGTGCAGTCTGAGATGAATACGGACACGGATTTCAGACAAGCTCTGTGTCCCTGATCATCAACAATAAATGGTATAATCCCGGATGCGTTTTATAGCCGACCTTCATGTCCATTCAAAATATTCAAGGGCCACCAGCAAAGAGATGTCCCCTGAGAGCATCTGGAAATGGGCGCAGATGAAAGGGATTACGGTAATCGGCACAGGGGACTTTACACATCCCCAGTGGCTGAAGGAGCTTGAGAAAAAGCTCGATGGCGCAGGCAACGGGCTCTTCACTCTAAAGAATGAGCTTCACGCCGCAGATGTACCTGAGCTGTGCAAAGCCGACGTCTATTTCATGCTCACCGCTGAGATAAGCTGCATCTACAGTAAAAACGGAAAGACGCGGAAGGTGCACGCAGTCCTCTTTGTCCCGGATTTTGCCGGGGCTGCAAAGATAAGCATGGCGCTGTCGAAGATAGGGAACATCACATCCGACGGAAGGCCCATTCTCGGCCTGGATGCAAAGGAGCTCCTGAAGATAGTGCTGGACGCATCACCTGATGTAATGTACGTCCCGGCCCATGCCTGGACCCCGCACTTTTCAGTATTCGGCGCGGTCTCTGGTTTTGATTCCCTTGAGGAATGCTTTGACGAGTTGACCCACCATATTCATGCCATCGAAACAGGGCTGTCCTCAGACCCGCAGATGAACAGGCGTCTGTCGGCGCTTGACAAGATAACTCTTATATCAAATTCCGACGCCCATTCCCCTGCCAAGATCGGGCGTGAGGCAAATATCTTCGATACCGAAATTTCATACGCATCAATGATGAATGCCTTGAAGACACGAAAGGGATTTAAGGGCACGATAGAGTTTTTCCCTGAGGAAGGCAAATACCACTACGACGGGCACAGGACGTGCGGTGTCAGCCTGACACCGAAAGAGACGATAAGGCATAATTTTCTGTGCCCTGCCTGCGGGAAGAAGGTAACGGTGGGCGTCATGCACAGGGTTGATAAACTTGCGGACAGGGAGGACGGCTTTAAACTCAAAGGAGCGCCGGGGTTTCATTCGATAATACCGCTGCCGGAAATAATTTCAGAGACCCTTAAAGTCGGCGTGGCCAGCAAGGCCGTGGCCAATGCATATCTCGACATCCTCGGCAAACTGGGCAATGAGTTCAACATATTAATGAATGTGCCTCTTGATGATATTGAAAGGGCAAGCTCACCTCTTCTCAGGGAAGCGATCTCCAGGATGAGGGCCGGAAATATTCACATCGCGCCCGGTTACGACGGGGAGTTTGGGAAGATAAGGATATTCGAGGAAGCAGAGCGGGAAACCCTTTCAAGATGATAAAGTCAATTAATTTATAAATCGGGAAACAAGAGACGTAGAACATGGCATGTCATGTCCCGGCCTTTATTGAAAAGCCTCCTTAACCAACAGCTTCTTCCCTTTTATAAAACCGGACGCCATATATTTTGTATTGTGTGAAACCGAGAATTGCCCTTTGTTATTGATCAGGATGACCCCTGCCTTGCCGCCTATATTTAAAATTCTATTCAATGACAAACGTGCCGACCTGGCTGGAGTCATAGTCGCAAGCTGCATGCAGATTTCCTTTGCCAGGACAATCCTTATAATGGCTTCACCCATTCCTGTGCATGAGGCCGCCCCAAGAGAGTTGTCGGCATATATCCCCGCCCCGATCACCGGTGTATCACCGACGCGGCCCGGAAGCATGACAGAGACCCCGCCTGTCGATGCCCCGGCAGCTAGGTCGCCGGTTTCGTCAAGCGCGACCGCTCCCACGGTTGAAAAATGCTGTTCGTACAGGCGGACTGTTTCCCTGGACTTTTTCTTTGCCCTTTCAAGTTTTTCTATTGCCTTTCTGTCCGGCTTTGGCAGAGGCCCAAGCCCTTTTGCTATCCTGCCTGCGCCCTTGTTGGTGAGGATGACGTGGGGAGTTCCGGTGATCATCAGCGCTGCCTTGATGGGGTTTTTCAGATGCTCAAGACCGATCACTGATCCCGCCCGGAGGTCCTTTCCCTCCATGATGGAGGCGTCAAGCCTGCGGATGCCGTCAAGCTGAAGATTGCCTCCACGGCCCGCGTTGAATATGCCGGAATCTTCAAGTACGGTTATAACATTCACAACTGCATCACATGCGGTCCCTCCGGACTTAAGAAGATCATATCCAGATGAAAGGGCCTCCGATAGTTTTTTCAGGGCCTTCCCGGTTGGTTTCCTGTCCCCTGCGCCGCCATGAGCGATCAGTATCATTTTTTCCTCCGGCCTGAAATCATTTCACAGACATAAACATTTAATAAGAGATCAAACCTGCATTTACCTGCCCGGTGAAACCGGGACCTTGAAAACCGCCTTCTTCACTTTCCCCGTGGCGCCCCCATATCTCACCTTGGGCATATGAGCGTCATCCGGATAAAATATCATAAAACTCCCTGCTCCCAAAGCAAGCAAATCCGTGTGCCCCTTTAATTTTTGGAAATCCTTTTCTTCGTCATAGGGAAAAGCATCGCATGCGGACCTGTGGCAGACACCGACACGTTCAATGCCCTCGATTACAACCTGAACATCTATATACTTCCGGTGACATTCGATGAAGCAGTCTGAAACATCCTTTGTTTCGTAGGTCTCAATTACTACATAGGCGCCCTGATCATTGATTTCATATCTCCCGTCCGGACGCTCTGAAACCGGAGCTGATTCTAAAAACCGCAGCACATCAGTGAAATGCTTATGTATGCACACGTACTGTTTAAAATTTTCAATTGTATCGTATATCATAGGCCGCTTAACAAGTATAAACTTGCATGGCATGAAAAGTATTGGGTATAAATAAATGAATCAGATATAATTCAATAGAATCCAAATGGAAAAATCAATCCCTGAGATACAACTTGTCATTACCGTGGCCCTCAAAAAAGAGGTCCCTAAAGACTGGTTCGAGTCGCAGGGTGTCGCCGTTCATTCTCTTGCCGCACTTAAATCAGGGGCGTTGAAACAGGTCGCCTGCAAAACAGGCATATTGATAATCATCACAGGGGCAGGACTTTCTGCAAGTGAAGAAGCCGCATACTGGATACGTGACAACCTTCCTCCTTTGTTCGTTTTAAATATCGGGACCTGCGGGCTCATCGATAGAAGATATCCGACCGGCAGATGGCTGCGGCCCCGGCATGCGGCCAATGAAGACGGAGACTCGCTTGAGCTCGATACAAGGCAACCCCTTCCCTGCCCTGATGACGTTATCAATATTCAGTCCGTGATAAGCGTAAGGAAGGCATACGCGGGTAATCATCCTGATTCACTTAGAAAGCATGACGCAATAGATATGGAATGCTATTCTCAGGCAAAGGTTTTCAACGGGACAGGGACCAGCTTCCACTGCCTGAAATTCGGCACTGATTATTCAGATGAACACGCACTCACAGACTTCAACAAGAATCTCGAATTGTTTTCCCAGGCAACAAAAGACCTCTTTGATTTTTTGAATATCGGGCTGCCGAAGGTAAGCGTCATCGTGCCGGTTTATAACAGGGGCGAGACCGTTAAGCGCGCAATAGATTCCGTCCTGTCTCAGTCATATATGCCGGAGGAGATTATTGTAGTTGATGACTGCTCAACAGACAGGACCCCGGACATTCTTAAGAGTTATGGAGAGAAAATCAGTGTCCTTCGCCTTCAAATAAATTCCGGCCCGTCGGCGGCAAGGAATGCGGGCATCAGGCATGCACGGAATGAGTGGACCGCCTTTCTGGATTCCGATGACTGCTGGGAAAGAGACAAATTGAAGAAGCAGGTCGAATATCTTAGGAAGTGTCCTTTTTACCAACTATTGCAGTCAGAAGAAATCTGGATACGAAACGGTAAGAGGGTCAATGCCTGTAAGCACCATAAGAAGCCTTTGGGCTGGATATGGGAACAGTCGCTTGAGCGCTGTCTGGTTTCACCGTCCGGGGTGTTGGTAAAGAAATCCCTTCTCGAAAGATACGGCGGCTTTGATGAGAGTCTCCCGGTGTGTGAAGACTATGATATGTGGCTGAAGATATCGAGACACCATCCTGCCGGGCTTGACCCCGCTCTGTCGGTCATCAAATACGGCGGCCATCAGGATCAGCTTTCACACCGGTATCCTGCAATGGACAGGTTCAGGGTAGAGTCACTGGCCCGTTTATTAAAAGAGGAAACGCATCCTGATTTCAGAAAGAAGATTATTGATATCCTGGAAAAGAAGCTGAAGATACTTATTCAGGGATATGAAAAAAGGCAAAAATCAGACGATGCCCGGTACTGCGGAAAGATACTTGATTCAATAAAAGAGTTTAAGTAATTTTTCTAATCGTATAATATATTCGTATGGCCGTTCAGAACATTAAACTTAAAGACGTGCTTGTTGACGACAGCCGGTTTTCCCTCAGGGATTTTCTGTTCGAGTTCGCCCCGGAGCAGACCTGTCATATCACCTCGTTTGATGCCTTCGGGATTTTAGACCCCATCATTGTCTATAAAGACGATAAGAAGCGGCTCCACCTCGTAGACGGCCTGAAGCGGGTCCAGTTTGCCATTCTGAATAAAGAGACGATGGTCCGGGCAACCGTATTGCCTGCAAGCACACCGGTTACGGATTTAATTACCCTTATCCTGTGCAATAAAAGATACGAGATTGAATACAGCGCGATAAACAAGATACAGTTCATATACTTCGCCTCTTCGCTAAATGCCCCTGAATCGTGGATCATGAATTCTCTCTGCATCCCCTTTGAGTTCAAACCTCACAGGGATTTTTTCCGTGAATGTGAGCGGATCAATAATCTGCCCAAAGAGCTGAAACTCTTCTGTCATGATAAAAAGTTCTCGTATAAACAGCTTCTGAACCTTACATATCATCCGAAAGACCTCCTCTCCCAGTTGATAAAGTGGAAGTCGATGCTCCAGCTCACGGCCTCAACCCTGGACGAGATAGCCTCAAACCTGAAGAACTATTTAAAGAGGGAGAACAAAAAAATCAGCGACTTCCTCTCGGAGCCGGACATCCAGGAGCTTTTCGATTCATCGCTCGCTCCGAGGGAAATGACCGAAAAACTGCGCCACCTGATCCATCTGAAACAGTTCCCGGTCCTTTCCGACAAGAACGCGAAAATCCAGAAGGCCGTTGACGCGCTGAAACTCCCGAGGGGGGTACAGGTCAGCTGGGACAAGACACTCGAAAACAAGAATATAAATTTGTCGGTGAATATAAGCGATCCTTTAAAGTGGCGCGGCATGCTCGACACGTTAAGTTCAGATGAAGTCAAAAAGGCAATTGAATCAATCCTCGACGAGCTCTAAAAAAGTAAATTTCAAGGACGGCAAAAAAGGGCTTCAGACCATATCTAAAAAAGGCGAAGCCATGGGGACCTGCGCGACGTTCAACAAGAAATACCTCTGCTGCCGCGTCCACGTCCTGAGGTCCGTCCACAACTGCCCCTATGAATGCTCGTACTGCTTTCTCCAGAACTACCTGACCGACGGTTCGACAAAAATAGTGGACGATATCGACACGCTCATGCAGGAGGTAAAGGGGAACATCTCAATGGCGCCCTGGAGATTGTTCCGGATCGGCACGTGGGAGCTTGGAGACAGCCTTGCACTGGAAAGAGAGAGCGGGCAGGCTGCAAGGCTCATCCGTGAATTCGCAGGGCTGAAAAACGCGGTCCTTGAGCTTAAGACGAAGTCCGATTGTGTTGACACTATATTGGACCTTGACCACAACGGGAGGACCGTTGTCTCCTGGTCATTGAATACGGAACATGTCCGCAATACTGAGGAGCATCGGACGGCCCCGCTTAAAGACCGCATAAGCGCCATACAAAAGGCCGGTAAGGCCGGGTATCTTATCGGCCTGCATTTTGACCCTATGATTTTTCATAGGGGCTGGGAAGAAAGTTATGACGCGCTGGTCATGCAGGTTTTTAAGGCGATATCGCCTGATAAGATAGCATGGATATCGATAGGCAGCCTGAGGTTTAATCCTGAGATGAGGAAGAAGATTGATAATAATTATCCTGACAACGGACTGACCTGCGCCGAGATGGTATTGGGAGATGATTCGAAAGTGCGATACGTAAAACCGCTGCGGGTCGGCATGTATCAGCGCCTCTACGGCGAATTGAAAAAATATATACCTGCTGAGACCCTTGTCTACTTATGCATGGAGCGCTGGGATGTCTGGGACAAGGTCTTCGGATATCATCCGGAATCCATCGGACACCTCGATTATATGTTTGCAAGGTCTCTGTATGAGAGATTCGGATTGGGACCCGAAGCGCCGAATAGAGATAATTACGAAAAAATCCCAATTCCCAAAAACAAGTAACACTCAGTGACAAAATAATAAATGTTCAAAACTAAACGTCTTTATGCCTTCCACTCTTTTCGAATATTGGTAATTGGAATTTATAATTTGATTTTTGGAATTTTAATTTTCCCAGACAGGAACACACTTTAATGCTCAAGGACAAGATACTGTTACCGTTAGATTCTTCATCCGCTTATACACCCTGGCTCTGGATCGGCACATGGAGCATGGGCGGTGAGGGGTTTGGAAGCCATGATGAGAGGGAATCACTCCGGGTCCTCCGGACCGCAGTTGATCACAACATCCGGCATTTCGACACCGCCGGGTTTTATGCCCACGGTAAATCGGAGAGTCTCTTGCAAAAGATATTAAGATCGGACAGGCGCGATTTCTTTATCTCTTCAAAAGGCGGGATCGTCTGGAGCGGCAGGGAGGTAAGACATCGCGCGTCTCCTGAGGATTTAAAAAGACAGCTTTATGAGAGTCTCGACAGGCTCAAGACGGATTACCTGGACCTTTACCAGCTCCACTGGCCGGACCCCGAAGTCCCGATTAGTGAAAGCATCGCCGCCTTAAAGTCATTTCAGAGGCAGGGGCTCATCCGTTATTGGGGCGTGGGGAATTTAACAGCTCTACAGCTCAAGACTACACTTCGAACTGAAAGGAATATCCCGCACCAGGCGCATTTCAACCCGGTACACCAGGACCATGATGTATTGCTTGCAGGACAGGACCTCTGTATCAATTGTATCGTATCTCCGCTGGAGCAGGGCCTGTTAGGTGGGGGAAAGAGCTCATCAGGAATGTCAGGGCTCGGCAAAAGGGATTTAAGGAACAGGAACCCCTGCTTTTCAAATCCTGAGGTCTTGAAATGGAACTGCAGGCTCAACGAGCTGGTCAATAAGCATTCGCTTTCAAAAGTATCTGTTGTCCTCATGTGGATATGCAGCCGGCCCAATGTGCATGCAGTCATACCGGGACCGAGGGAAATCGGACAATTAAATGAACTCCTTGAGTTTAAGACGGAAGTTGAAAGAAGCGGGCTTGCTTCTGCCGGAGAAGACGTAAGCATATTGTCCGATGAAAAGACCATGAATAAAATCCCGGATGAATTATGGCAGCATCTGAATAAAGGCCCCGAAAACAGTCAGTCAGTAACGGGTAACGGATCTACCACTTCTTTTTCTCCCACTCTATAGCCCTGTCATAGTGCTCAAACATCTTCTCGCGTCTCCTGAACTCCCTTGAGTGCATTGAACGCCGGCCATCATCGGTCCTGATCCCGATATCAGCGTGTAACATTTCGTGATAAACGATAAACTCCAGAAAATAGCGGGGGACCCTTTTATTATCAAGCATAGGATTGATCCTTATGGTGTTGTTGTTATCCCCGCAGAAACTGCCGAGCGTCCTCCTTGCAGCCACGCGCCTCGGTCCTTTTCCGCCCCATGTGATGGATGCCGAGACCCTGCCTTCAAAATATTTCGTATTAACGGAATGGAACATTTCCAGGAGGTCATAACAGCTCCCCTCAGTCTTGATATTTACCTTCCTCGGCGGTCTTCTTTTCAGATGGTGGGAGTTCTGCCTGATAAAGTCTCTGATCCGCGGGGTCTTTGCCCTGCTGTTCCTGATAAAGCCTGCTATTTCATCTATGACTTCACTGCCTGCGGAAAGAAATATCCTGTGCACTCTTATTGAAACCGCGTTCCCTTTTCTTTTCATGGAAAGCATGCTTGAGGAGTTGTCGGTAATGACAAGTGATACTTCCTTTTTTGTGGCCCTTTCGAGATATCCCCTGAAGGCGTCTTCATCAATTTGGAATATTAACTTTAACTGGTCCATATATCACTTGTAGTAAAATTCTTAATATATATAATAAATGATCCGATATAAAATACAAGATGAGACGCAATAGATTATCACTTCTCATGAAGAGAAAATCTCACCAACGACATCCGTTGATTTCAGATACAAACCCTAAACCGCGAGGAGGCCCAAATGAAAAAGATATTCGTTCTTGACACCAATGTTTTGATCCACGATCCCGAGGCCTTCCTTAACTTTGAGGACAACGATGTCGTGCTGCCGATTACCGTCATAGAAGAACTCGATAAATTAAAAAGAGGAAACGGAGAGATCCCCTATTCAGCCCGGCATGCCTTGAGACTCATAGATTCTTTCAGGGAGATGGGTAATTTGTCCTCCGGCGTGACACTTCCCGGCGGCGGGCTGCTGCGTGTCGAAATAGAAGAGAACAGGCATTTGGAGAGACATTCAAACGACAACAAGATAATATCCACGGCCGTCTCGCTCGCACTTAACGAGGACAATCATCAACCCGTTATCCTGGTGTCAAAGGACACGTCCGTCAGGATAAAGGCCGATGCGCTCAGGCTTGTGACTCAGGATTATCTGAAAGACAAGACCACCGTGTTTCAGAAATACGGCAATATCCTGGAGGACGGCAAAGAAGGGAACGGGATCAAATCAGTTAAATACCTGAAGTCCGGAGAGAAGATATTCAGGGCCTATGGAGAAGACCGGATGGAGCTCATCAGGAGACAGCGGTCCGTTATGCATATTTTCCCGAAAAATATCGAGCAGGAATGCGCCATCGATGCGCTCCTTGCTACGAACATAAATGTAGTTGCGCTTACGGGTCGGGCAGGGACAGGGAAAACACTGCTTGCCGTGGCCGCGGGTCTGTACTTCTGTACAAAGAAGGTCGCCGCAGACCAGCTACGGACATACGAACAGGTCATGGTGGCCCGTCCTATTGTCCCGCTTGGAAACGATATAGGGTTTCTGCCCGGCGATATCAAGGAAAAGCTACACCCCTGGATGCAGCCGATATATGATAATCTCGACGTCATAGTAGGGACCTCCGATGAGTTGATGGAGGACAAGACAACGACCTACAGGAGCTCCGAATACCTTGTTGAATCAGGTATCGTGCATATCGAGCCTTTGACTTACATAAGGGGCAGGAGCCTGCCGAGACGTTACCTGATTATCGACGAGGCGCAGAACCTAAGGCCCCTGGACGTAAAAACCATCATTACGCGCTGCGGGGAGGGGACAAAGGTCATTTTCACAGGTGATCTCGAACAGATCGATTCCCCCTATCTGGATGCAGCGTCGAACGGGCTGGCGTTTCTTATCAAGCGGTTCATTGATGAGGAGAATTTCTGTTACTTAAACCTCAAATCCAGCGCCCGGTCCGCGCTTGCAGAACAGGCGGCATTGCTGCTGTAAGCTGCCGTCAAACCATTTTATTAATCGTCTCAAAATAGTATTCATAAGCCGTTGACCTTTGACCGTCATGCCCGAAGTCCTTAATCGGGCACCCAGAGAATAATGACTACTGGATTCCCGCTAATAACACGCGGGAATGACACACACATAAATAAGCAGACTATTATGAGACCGTTAATAAATCTATATCTGTAACCGGTTATGATTAACATCATATTCGTTTCATACAATATGATCTAATATGAGTTTGTAAAAGCGATGAAATCAATAACACTAATATTACTCCTGGTTATTTCAATTATGATGCAGACAGAATCATCAGCGGAGACAAAACTTGAAAAGGCGACTTTTGCCGGGGGGTGTTTCTGGTGTATGGAGCCGCCCTTTGAAAAACTTGACGGTGTAAAAGAGGTGGTCACGGGATATACCGGCGGGCAAAAAGAAAATCCAACCTATGAAGAGGTCTCTTCAGGAAAGACCGGGCATGCGGAGGCAATTCAGATTATCTTCGACCCGGCAAAGATCACATATCCGGAGCTGCTTGATGTATTCTGGAGGCAGATCGATCCCACCGATTCCGGCGGTCAGTTTGCAGACAGAGGCACCCAGTACAGGACAGCAATCTTTTATCATTCCGAAGAGCAGAAAAAACTTGCCGAAAAATCGAAAGACGAGCTCGGTCGATCAGGGATATTTGAAAAGCCGGTCGTCACCGAAATCCTGCCGGCAGGGGTATTTTACAAGGCAGAGAAGCACCATCAGGATTACTATAAGAATAATCCCATAAGATATAAACTTTACCACTTCGGCTCAGGGCGAGACGAGTACCTCGAAAAGAAGTGGAGCGACAGGAAGAAAATCAATCCAGGCAAGGGAGGGAATAAGACCTACATGATACCTTCAAAGGATGAGCTTAGAAAAAAATTAACGCCGCTGCAGTTTAAAGTGACGCGGGAAGAAGGCACCGAACGCGCCTTTGACAACGAATACTGGGACAATAAAAAAGAGGGCATCTATGTCGATATCATATCCGGGGAACCCCTGTTCAGCTCCCTTGACAAGTATGATTCAGGCACGGGATGGCCGAGTTTTACAAAACCGCTTGAGCCTGAGAATATAGTTGAAAGAGAAGACAAGAGCTTGTTCGTAAAAAGGACAGAGGTAAGGAGCAGGCATGCCGATTCGCATCTCGGCCACGTTTTTGATGACGGCCCCGCGCCTACGGGACTGCGCTACTGCATGAACTCCGCGGCGCTCCGTTTTATTCCAAAAGAAGACCTGGAAAAAGAAGGATATGGGGAATATCTGAAGCTCTTTGAAAAGTAATCCCGCAATTATCGCCCCTCTTCACAATCCACTGGACCGCTTATTGAATAATTAAGAAATTTTCAATAAAATAAACCGACTCACAAGTTACTCAGCCTGCATCTGTTTATATTCACTCGTTAAAAGAAAGGGTTTTGATCACCTCTTCGTATAGTTATGGATAAACTGCGTCAGAGCGTCTTGAACTTTATGTCCCTTGAGGGCCTCATTACCGACGGCAGCTCTCAATTGTTCCACAAAGTTGTTTCCTGTATGCATGACCTGTGCTTCCATATAATGGAAGCCGAAAAGGCCGGGGTCTCCCGCGCAAAAATCGAAGAGACCATTAAACCCGCCAGGGAGATTCATGGGCGTTCTGTCTTTGTAAAACGCTTGCAGGACTGGCCGAGAAATTATCCGGGAGATTTTGAGACCATCGAGTACATCTGCAACCCTCGGAACAAATCAAGGTACGGCAAAATAGAATATTACATCGAAGAATATGCCCTGAACAGCTCGATGGCCCAGCAGCACAGGAACAAGATCCAGCGCCAGTCCGACATCGTCCTTGACTCATTGTTAAACGGCAAGGCCGGGCAAAAAATATTGTCGGTCGGATGCGGGGGCTCCAATGATATTCTTCATATTGAAAAATTCATCCGTAATATTCAATGCGAACTGGTTTTGCACGACGTGGACAGTGACGCGCTGGAATTATCGAAGAAAAGACTCAGTCATTTAAGGGCGACCTTGCATTTAGTCAACGGCAATTTTCTTCAGTCTCTGAGAACGATAGAAAAGCTGGGTCCGTTCGACCTGGTCCTGGCCGGCGGGCTGTTTGATTATCTGTCCGACAAACATATCTCCTTTTTTCTGAAACATGCGCTCAGCAATCTTTTAAACCGGGACAGCCTTCTATTCTTCTCAAATATTAAGGACGGCAATCCTTTTAAGGTGTGGCAGGAATTCCTTGCGGACTGGAAGCTTGTTTACAGATCTGAATCGGATGTCATCAGGCTGCTGACCGGCTCCGGCTTTTCAGAAAGTGAAGTAAAGATAGACAAGGACAATACAGGGCTCACATTATTGGTCACGGCCCATAAACCGTAGTAACCTTACAGTTACCAGATCAGGGAAAGAAATTTATCTAGGTCGGTCTGAAGACGGTTAAACTTGCACCAGATGACCATGCACTGCTCCGAGCGATAACAGAATCCGTCTTTTACTACAACATGCACATTGATCCCTGTCCTGTCCTTGTGGGGGCAGGACAAGTGCAGCTTGCCGCTTTCCACAGCATACGTTTTCTGCATCGTGGAGTCTTTTTTCATACTCTTAGTTTATCTTAATCCCAAAGCTTTGCATAGCGGGGGCATTTCGATGACAGATAAAAGTGATAACAAATTAATATCGCTCAACCGCTTCTTGAAATCTTCTGCTGCTCTATCTGGAGCTTTTTTAACTGAGCAAAATCCTTTTTCAGTTCCGCTTCTTTTATCTTGCCCTGAAGCTCCTGCAATAACATCTTCCGCTTATTATCTTTTATGCGTTTAATGCAATCGTTCAGGCCTTTTTCCGGGTCTTCAAATTCCGGATTTTCGAGGTCTTCATTCAATGATATGCCCGTAAGATAATTTCTTTCCTCGCTGTCACTCTGTGACAGAAGCCGCTCCAATTCCGTCGTCCCTTCTTTGATCCTGCTAAATATTGATCGGGCAACAGGGTCTTTAAAATCTTCGGGCGCAATTATCTTACATACTTCCGCCGCTCTCTCAGGCCGCTGAAGCAGCAGCTTGATAATATATAATTCATTCCTGGGCCCGGCCTTTGGTTTGGGTTGGGCGGAAGGAACGGGTCTATTCTGCCCTTCCGGATGCTGCTTCTTAATACGCTGATACTCCTCTCTTACATAGCGCTCCTCCACATTGAGTTTTTCAGCCAGCGTCTTTATATATGTACCCTGGAGTATTTTGTCCGGCGACCTGGATATGGTCTCTATCGCCTCACGGGCTATTATGCGTTTGTCTCCTTTTTGCAGCATAAAAAAATCAATGATCGACAATGGATTTGCAAGCAAGGCATGAAAAGCCTCCTTCCCCTTCTTCCGCAAAAAACTGTCCGGGTCCTCTCTCCCTGGGATGGAAAGGACCTTCACGTTAAGACCGCTTTCCAGAAGTATGCCCGCTGCATTTTTTGCGGCCTTATTGCCGGCTTCATCACTGTCGAACACAAGTATGGCCTCTTCCACAAATCTCTTTATCAATTTACCGTGCTCCTGTGTACACGCAGTCCCAAGCGGGGCCACCGCATTTGTAAAGCCATATGTGTGGGCGGTGATTACATCGAGATAACCTTCCATAAGCAGGACCTGCCCGGTATCCTTAATAGAATCTTTGGCTCGGTTAAATCCGTAGAGGACCCTGCGCTTGTTGAACACCGGCGTTTCGGGTGAGTTCAGATATTTCGGTTCGGAATTATCAATAGCCCGTCCGCCGAACGCAATGACATCTCCCTTGAGATCGTATATTGGAAACATTATCCTGTCCCTGAAAATGTCATACACACCCTTTGCCCCCTGCGCGGCAAGTCCGGCCTTCTTGATCATATCGGGCTTATGACCTTTCCGAGTGAGAAAAGTCAGCAGGGCATTCCATGAATTGAGCGCATAACCGACTGAAAAAAGCTTCTGAACATCACTACCGATCCCCCGCGTTTTGAGATATGCCGCGGCCTGTGTGTTTTTCAGCAAGTTCTGCTCAAAGAACCACGCGGCATCCTTATTCATATTAAACAGGGCCTCTTTCTCCCCTGTCTCAGCAGTATCTCTTTGAGTTGTCTTGAGGGTGACTCCTGCCCTCTTGGCAAGTATTTTTATTGCTTCCGGGAATGAGAGGTTTTCACTGCGCGCCAAAAAGGTGAATATATCGCCCCCGCTCCCGCAGCCAAAGCAGTGGAATATCTGTTTTGCGGGGCTGACAGTAAATGACGGGGTCTTTTCAGCATGGAACGGGCAGAGCCCCTTCCAGTTCTGTCCCGCCTTCTTCAACTGGACATAATCCGATATCAGGTCAATGATATCTATCCTGTCTTTTATCTCTTCAAGGGTGCTGTCATGGGAAGGCATAATTTAAATGATACAGGATAGTGGATGGGGGATACAAGGGCTTTTGCAGGCAGCTTTTTATTTTGATTTTAAGTTTGAATGTACCTTAACAAATGTTTTCTCCAATTCATCCATTGCCTGGTCCAGGTTTTTCTTTACGGCTTCCCTTTGTAGAGCAACATTGCAATAAATGAAGTGCAGACACAAATATAAAGCATACCTATTATCATTGTCTCAGAGTAAAATGAAGATGACAAGGTGAGAAGGGTTAATGACCTTTTACCCCTTGTCGTTCTTGACCTAATCATATATCGAAGTGTTATCTTTAATTGTAACGATTTTAAGTCTTGAGATAATTGCTTAAACAGTATAATCTTTAAGCAGGAGATAACGATGGAGAGATCAGACAAAGCTGCGGGTTCGGCAAAAGAAATTCTCTCTATCCTTAAAAACCTAAAATCTGAGATCCGGCTGCGATATAAGGCAGAAGTGAAGGGCATCTTCGGCTCTTATGTCAGAGGCGATCAGAACGCCGTGAGCGATATTGATGTTCTAGTTGAGTTTGACGAAGGGGCAAACCTGCTTGATCTGACCGGGCTTTCTTTATTTCTGGAGGAAAAGCTCAACTGCCGTGTTGATGTTGTTCCTGAAGATGCGATAAGAAAAGAGCTTAGACCTGCTATTCTGCGCGAGACCGCCTATATATGAGAGACTACTCTCTTTACCTGAAAGACATAGTGGATGCAATGGAAGCAATCGAGAAGTTTGTCGAAGGTATTGATTATGACCGCTTCCAAGCCGACGATTTAATATCAAGCGCCGTAATAAGAAAGCTTGAAGTCATCGGCGAAGCCTCAAAGAACATTCCCGAAGATGTGAGAAACAAATATCCTCAAATCCCCTGGAAGGAAATGGCTGGAATGAGAGACCGGCTAATTCACTTTTATATGGGCATAAAATATGACCTCGTCTGGCATACCATTAAAGACGTTGTCCCAGCAGCAAAATCCGGGATTCGCAAGATATTGGAAGCAGGTTAGCCTGTCCCCCTTGTCCTGTCTACGAAACTGCCTGTAGTTATATGTCAAAACAAGCGGTAACAATGATTTGAAGAAGAGCATCAATCTTTAAGGTCGCATTTTGCGACCTTAAAGAAAGGAAGAGGTCATCACCGGAAATATTTACCTTATGTCTTTACAGAACAAGGAACAATTATGCTTGCCAATGTATTAAACAGTCCCATTTCAGTTCAGGCGAGTATTCAGGTCGTAAGGGCCTTTGTAAAACTGAGACAAATTCTCTCGACACATAAAGAACTTGCACATAAGTTAATTGAACTTGAAAGAAAAATAGAAAATCACGATGAAGAAATCCACACAATATTTGAGGCCATCCGGCAGTTGATGGCGCCGTCGGGGCCGAGCAAGAAGAAGATCGGGTTTCTGAGGGAATGAAAAAAGCGTGAAAGCTCTCAAGTGTGTAAGAGTGATTTAATTGTAAAAGCAATTATGCTCTGCGTTTCCCAGAGTTTACTGAAGAACGTAGACCTGACACCCATTTTACATTTTACGCGGGATCAAGTGAGGATGCTATAGCCTGTCGCTGTTGATCAAGAACCTGATCTAAAATTATCTTGTCATTGCTTGCCATAAATTCAACATACTCCCTGCACTTTATTCAGTGCAATTCTGCATCTGTCATACTTTCTGTTTTCCCTCACAAATTCTTCGGTATCTCAATCAGCATCGACTTATCGATCTCCGCCTCATCAACGCGGTTATTATATGTTTCGAGCAACCGTCTGAAACCATTCTTCAATTTATCCCGACTAAAATAAGACAACTCCTCGATGTTCTGCCCGACAAAAGACTCTATCGACTCAACCGCAATACGTCCTGGGACCATAAGCTCTGCGTTTTGCCTGGCTCCTGTCTGTGCCCTTTCAGGTACTAGGAGAAATACCCTGTATCCATTCTCAAGGTTTTCCCTACACTTTTCATAAACCGGCCCCATCGGCGCGACCGTCACATGAAATGCAGTGTCACCGATATAAAAATCTCCCGGTCTTCCTAACTGCTCATCGGCAGTGCTATAGGATTCATTACTAACCTCAATGTCTGGAAATCTTAACTGAAGTTTAGCGCCGACAAGATGCTGGGCCACGGGTCCCTCCTTGCCTGTTTCCCGTGCCGCTGATAGCAATTCCAGAATGTTTTGCCATGTGCTCATTGCCGGATCGTAGATCATCTTAATGCGTTGACGATTATGAAACTCGACGACCTTCCCGACAAGAAACCTCTGCATTCCGCTCAGAATTTCGTTCCTTCTATTGGCGGCAAGCTTATCGAGGTTGCCATTCTTCAGGGCATCGAGCATCTTCTTGATATCGCCCCGGCCACCTCTATTGGTACGTCCCCCTTCTTTGGCAAAGGGCCTTGTTTCTCCAAATATTGCGAGAACCTTTTTCACGGCCTGACCGCTTGCGCCGCTGATTTGCGCGCCCCCGAGTGCCGTGTGGGCCTCGATCTCTAACCGATAATCTTCTTTTAATTTTTCCAGTACGGCAAGCGCAGCAGCTATGGTCCCTTTAGCAGGACCGCCGCTTGTCTTATGAACCGGCAGATGATTATACCAAACCTCAAACAACTCAAGCGATTTTTCCACTACGCCTCCGAGTATCTTTAGCCTTGACGTAAGGCATCAAGGGCCTTCCCTTCATTAACTCATTTACCACAGGATTCAGGTAGTATTCCGCAAGCCATTCGATTGCAGGCACACATACGGCATCACCGAATCCGAAAAGGGCCTGATTGAGCGGCGCTTTAATGATAAAGTCATCAGCGCCCATCAATCGGGCGCATTCCCTGGGATTGAGCAGTCTAGCATAATATTTCCCTTTACCTGCTTTAAAGAGAATCTGTCTGCCGCTTCCGCCGCGAGGTGTCCTCAGGCATCCTGCAACGCCATCAGTCCTCAACTCGGCCATTGACCGATTATTACGAATGCGCCGGAAGACGGTCCCGTATGAATATCGTCTGCCCCGAATCATTCGTTCAGCTATCTCCCGGTGTTTAGGGCTCATCTGATTTAAAAGATATTCGGCCCGTTCAATGCTCCACCATTCAGGAGATCTCTCATCCAGATCATCGAGAATATCGGCAAGTGAAAGTTTCCTCGTTGGCGGCAAGGGCAACGTTCTGATATTCCAGTTTATCCCGATATTTTGGAAAATGAAATCGGCCAGTGCCGGAGGTCTGACAGGGCTTTCATAGAAGCTTAGTTGCTCCCTGACTTCGTTAGAGGGAACACAGGTTTCAAGGATACCGACAACGAAGAGCCGTTGCCTGCTTTGAGGCACAAACATAGCAGCATCCAAAATAAACGCATCCACAGAATAGCCGAGGTCATTTAAAGCAAGTAATGCCTGTCTAAAATCATTCCCTTTATGAGAGGAAAGAAAACCTGTTACATTTTCCAAAAGCACAATCGGAGGTTTTCGTTCCTTCATATTCTTCAGAGCACTGATAAACCCCCAATAAGCCGAAGACTCCTTTCCGTGAAGACCTTTTCTGGCCCCGGCAAGCGACAGGTCATTGCAAGGAAATGAGGCAGTCGCCAGCGTAACAGACGGGATAAGTTCAGTTTTCAAGCGATGAATGTCTCCGCAAACAAGATGATTGTCAGCGTCTGAGAAATGGTCCCTGTACATCTCACATTTTTGAGCGTCTATATCATTAGCAAATAAGACAGACCATCCTTTACGCTCTAATCCTACTCGCATGAGCCCGATACCAGCAAAGAATTCCGCAAAGGTCCTGTTCGGAACTATAGAGCAGACATCCGATTTCAGTTTCTTCTTTGAGGCCTCAAGGGTAATTCTGACGCAAGTCTCCAAATCCTTATCGATCTGACTTTCCCAGAAACGGATTACCTTCCAGCCCTCATCAAGAAGCTTTTTTGTATTACCAAAATCCCTGTTCACATTACGCCTGATTTTGTTCACCCAATAATCCTTTTGAGGAGTTTCCTCAAATTGCTCCTCCAAAGAGGCAAGCTTTCTCTTCCGCCATTGTCCTCCATGCCAGAAATCCCCGTCGATAAAAATAGCGATGCGCTCTTCAGACAACACAATATCAGGCTTCCCCGGTAGACCATCCTGACCGTTGTTATTGAGACGCAAGCCCCTGTCCTCAAGCGCCCCGCGAAGGGCTACTTCCGGCGAAGTGCCGGAGGAGCGCACTTTCCTCATGATTGAGGAGATATCCCGTTTGCTCTTCTTTGACGATACGTTTGACATGGCCCGATGCAATAGATTTTACAGTATTACGGGTCGCTAAGGAAAGAGTTATTTGTGTGAGTTAAGAGGGCTATACATTTCACAACCTATCAACCGGTCAGAATAGCTTAGACTGATTGCCAATTGATAAGGCACAGTTGGAAAGAGATAGTAATTCCTGCCGAAACAAGTTACTTGGAGCTTTGCTGCTTCAACCTGCTGAATCTCCGGAACCCTGAGCAGGCCACTACATTCAGCTTGCCCTTTTTCTGCACTTCATCGAGGATGAGGTTCACTCCGAGATTATCGCTTGAGATGTGGCCGGCGATCACGACGTTCATGTGGCGCTTCTCAGCCTCTTTCCTGTGCTCCTCGCCGAGGTGCATGCCGACGATGGTGCTGACGCCTGAATTCACAAGGCTTTCAAAGATGGTCTTTGCGCCTCCGGTGCCGCCTGTCATGTCAACAAATATTTTCCCGGCGCTACGTTCACCTGAACCCAGAAGGACCTTCGGCCCGGCATTGTTCTTTGCGGCCTCTTTGTATTCGGGGATTTC
>JACRQA010000036.1 GCA_016222915.1 Nitrospirota bacterium
GGGCTCATTGTCGAGATCGGAGAATGGGTGCTTCATGAAGCATGCCGCCAATTGACTTCATGGCAAAAGCAATACCCTTCGGTTTCGCGGTTGTCTGTCAGTGTAAATATATCCAGCAAGCAGTTACTGCCCAAACTCATAAACCAAGTGCGAGAAGTCGTTCATGAAACGGGAATTAAACCCGAATGCCTGGTGCTTGAGATTACCGAAAGCATGATCATGGAAAATGCAAAAGTGGCTTCCCCACTCCTGATACAATTGAAAGACATGAATGTAAAAATCCATATTGACGATTTCGGCACCGGCTATTCATCGTTGAGTTATTTACACCAGTTCCCGGTAGATGTCCTGAAGATTGACCGCTCTTTTGTGAAAAGGATCGGAGCCAATGACGATAACCTGGAGATCATAAGGGCGATTACAACCCTGGCACATAGTCTAAATATGAACGTTATCGCGGAAGGCGTCGAAACAGAGGAGCAGCTTACACAGCTTAAGGCGTTGGGGTGTGAATATATGCAGGGATATTTATTCTCCAAACCGCTGAACGGGAAAGATATGGAAGCCTTATTACAAAAAGGCCGGATTGACCTGGTCACTTTTTTTACGAGGACCCAGTTTAAAAGTTAACCGCTGAAGTCATTCGATTATCTTAGAGAAATCTGCCAGAGAATCAAATAGTTTTTTTACCGATAAGAGCAGGGCCAGCCTGTTTTCTTTGATTTCAGGATTTTTGTCCATTACAAGGACGCCGTCGAAGAATGAATTGACCGGCCTTTCAAGTTTAAACAGTGCGTCAAAACCAACGGCAGTCGTCATTTCTTCTTTGATCTTGCCGGCCATTACAAACAGCTCTATTTCAGAGGGCTCCGACAATAGATTTTCCTTCACGGCTCCGGGTTGAACTTTGGCAAGGATGTTATAAACCCGCTTTGCCGCTGTGAGCAGGGAGGGGAATCCCGCTTTTCCCTTCAGAGCTGACAGTGCCTGTATCCTCTTATGAATATCGGTCATATCCAGTACAGGCACGGATAGGGCGGCATTTACAATATCATAACTGTGCCCCTGAGACAGCAACATACCTTCAAGCCTTTGGGCAAAAAATTGTAAAATTTTTTCTGTCAGGAGTGCCCTTTTTTCTACTGAAGGTTCAAGACCTTTAAGAGAGGTGTCTACCAGCCAATTGAGGGTGACAGCGTATGCATTGCTTTGTAAAATATTTATTATTCCTGCAGCCTGTCTCCTCAATGCAAAGGGGTCTTCCGAACCCGATGGGACCATGTCAAGATAAAAGAACGAGGCAATGTTGTCCATTTTATCAGTCAGAGAGACTATCGCGCCGATCTCGCCGGAAGGCAGGGAGTCCCCTGCAAATCTTGGAAGGTAATGTTCAAAAATTGCAGAAGCTATGTCCTTGTCTTCTCCTGAATTACCGGCATATATCATCCCCATGTAGCCCTGAAGCTCCGGGAATTCTCCGACCACTCCTGTTACGAGGTCTGCTTTGCACAGCAGGGATGCCCTCATGACCTTTTCTTTTAATTCCGGCTTGATCAACTCCGAAATGCAGGAAGAGATGAGAGAAATCCTTTCAGTTTTTTCAAAGAGGCTTCCGAGTCTTTCCTGAAAAGTCACTTTCTTAAGTTCTTCTACGTAGTCCTGCAAAGCCTTTTTCTGGTCTTCAATATAATAAAACCTCGCGTCTTCAAGTCTGGCCCTCAGGACACGCTCAGCCCCTCTTTTGACAGTGTCATTAACATCTTCATTCATATTGCTGATAACTATAAAAGAAGATTTCATATTGCCTGCCATGTCTTCCATTGAAAAATATTTTTGATGTGTTTTCATAACGGTTATCAATAACTCTTTTGGAAGGGCCAGATACTTGCCGTCAAAATTTCCCAATACGGCGGTCGGGTGCTCGACAAGGTTTGTGACCGTGTCAAGCAGCTCTGCGTCTTCATGAGCTTTACAATCAGATGATTCAAGCGCCCGTATCCCATCCGAAATTAAAGTCTTCCTTTCACCTGTGTCAGCATATACATGATTTTGTTTAAGTGCGGACAAGTATGAAGATGGTGAACCGATGATAATTTCTGAGGGAGAAAGAAATCTGTGGCCATATGAGATATTACCGCTTTTTATTGAATCAACTGTGAACGGAATGACCTCGCTGCCCATGAGAGCAAGTATCCATTGAATGGGTCTGAAATATTTTAAGGAGCCGTCCCCCCACCTCATTGACTTTGGGAGCTGTAGTGATGAAATAAGCTTCGGCAGGTTCTCTGAAAGGACGTCTGCTGTCGGTTTACCTTTTTCTTGAACGGTGGCTGAGACATATTCACCGCGTTCCGTCGTCTTTATCGTCAGATCATCAACGCTTATGTTCAGCGACCTGGCAAATCCTGATGCGGCCTTCGTGGGATTTCCGGCTGCATCATAGGCGGCCTTCTTTGGAGGACCAAGTGCTTCTATCGTTCTGTCATCCTGCATCTCAGCGACGCTTTCGACAAGTAAGGCCAATCTTCTGGGTGTAGAGTATTCGGATATGCTCCCGTATTTGACGGCGGACTTTTCCAGTAACTGCACAAGGTCTTCCCTTAGTAAAGCCAAACCTCTGGGAATAAACCTGGCAGGTATTTCTTCTGATCCTATCTCAATAAGTAAAGGTTGCATAATTAATTTGTTCCGATATCGTTCAATTAGTCCAGGCGGCCGAAACGGCGCTGACCGATCATTTCTTCAGTAACGGGAATCCCATATCTTCCCTCAGCTTTATATAACCGTGCGCACATTTTCTGGCCAGGTTTCTGATTCTCGCAATATAAGCCGTCCTTTCCGTAACGCTTATGGCCCCTCGGGCATCCAGCAGGTTAAAGCTGTGAGAACATTTAAGGCAGTAATCATAAGCAGGCAGGACGAGGTCTTGTTTCAATGTGTTTAATGACTCAGCTTCATATTTCTCAAAAAGGCTGAACAGTAGATTGGTGTCGGCGGTATCGAAATTATATCTGGAAAACTCAACCTCGGTTTCATGGTGAATATCGCCATATGTAATATTGCTGTTCCATTTAAGATCATAAACATTATCGACTTCCTGGAGATACATGGCTATGCGCTCAAGTCCGTAAGTCAGTTCAACTGAAACCGGTCTTAACTCGATGCCGCCTACCTGCTGGAAATAGGTAAACTGCGTTACTTCCATCCCGTCAAGCCATACTTCCCACCCCAGCCCCCATGCCCCGAGTGTAGGGGATTCCCAGTCATCTTCAACAAAGCGAATGTCATGTTTAAGGAGGTCAATACCGATTGCTGAAAGACTTTTCAGATAAATGCCCTGTGCGTCAGGTGGAGACGGCTTTAATATTACCTGATATTGATAGTAATGCTGCAGTCTGTTCGGGTTGTCTCCATACCTTCCGTCGGTGGGCCTTCTGGAAGGTTCAACATAGGCGGCCCTCCAGGGTTCGGGACCAAGCACCCTGAAAAAGGTCGCAGGATTGAAAGTGCCTGCGCCAACCTCAATATCATAGGGTTGATGTATAACGCATCCCTGCTCAATCCAGAACTCATGGAGTTTTAAGATTAGGTCCTGTAAATACAATTTATCTGACTCTGAAGGTATCCGAATGATTATTTAATTAACGTACCGAGGTTAAATCTTATAAAGAAGTATACAGCTTTGTCAAATTAATATAAGCGCTTTGAGCGGCTAATATGAGTAAACTGAAAGCGCTATACCCGACTCATTATCAACTCGTGAAGAATGTCCCATGTTACTATATGATAAATATCATAGAATTAAATAATGGTTAAGTTATAATAATGAAAAATTTAAAGGGAGGTAATAATGTTAAAAGAGAAAGTAGAGGAAGTTCTTGGAAGGGTCAGACCTTTGCTTCAGCGGGATGGCGGAGATGTTGTTCTTGTTGACGTGCAGGATGACGGGGTAGTAAAAGTTAAACTTACCGGCGCATGTTCTGGATGTCCGATGTCAACGATGACTTTGAAAAATGCAATTGAAGAAACCATTAAAAAAGAAATTCCTGAAGTTAAATCTGTTGAGCAGGTCTAAAGATGATGTAAAGGCAGTGCGCCTCGTCCTTATGTTTTATGGCTTGAGACTAACTAAACCAGAAAGGCTGATTTGAATGGAACCTATTATTGTATGGTATCTGAGAATGAGTGTTATTTATTTTGTTGCAGGAGTGGCAATTGGTCTTGGAATGCTTTTATGGCCGAGTCAAGCGGGATACTATATACCAGTTCATGTGCATTTGAATCTCCTGGGTTTTATGTCAATGATGATTTATGGGGTGGGGTACCATATATTGCCTAAATTCAGCGGCCGGCACATATACAGCCCTCAAATTATGAAAATTCAATTCTGGTTGGCAAATGCCGGATTGATCGGGATGGCAATTAGCTGGCCATTTCATATCAGCGGAGGTATTCCCATAGCTGAAACGGCACTTATCCTTTCGTCGGTACTGTCATTGATTGCGATATTATTATTTGCGGTCAACATACTCAAAACCGTCAAGTCGATATGAGTTCCAACATAGCTATGCATAGTTATGATTCAAATCATAGCAAGTCTTTGTTTAATTAATTAATGTAGTATTCAGAGATTTAATTTACGATTTAATATGCATTACATTATTTCAGACTCAGCGATATAAAGCTTAAAATTAATCACACGACAGAAGAAAGGACAACATGAAAATTGAGGTTACGAAAGATACTGTTATCGGAGATGCAATAAAGAACATTCCAGGCGCGGATAAAGTAATAGAAAAATTTTTCGGAAATGGCTGTTTTACATGTCCGGGAATCAATATGGAGTCTATAGCTTTTGGCGCTGCAATGCATAATATGGCTCCTGAAACAATTGTTGACGAAATAAAGAAACTCGTAGAGAACAATGATGGAACATAAATGTTTAAATTGCGGAATGGCAAGTGAAGATGTATTATTGCTTTCATGCGAATATAAAGGAGAATTATTGTATATTTGTGTGAAATGTTTTCCTCAGCTTATCCTCTGCTCTCACTAATTACAGCAGTCATAAGATAGTATTATCCTGTTCTGAACAAACCGATTGAATCAAAACATGTTACAAAGGTGGCATGTAAAATCATAATGTAAAATATCTTGACAAGTAAATTTTTATGTGGTATGTTTAATCGTAGGCTTTTCTAATTAAACCAATCAGTTTAAATGTTTCTATTGGGAGGAAATATGATGTCACGATTAGATATTAGATGTAAAGTCGATCTGCCTGTACATATTATTGCAAATAATAATGGTGGCAAAGGTGTTACAGAAGCAGAGGCGAAATTTTCCTCCCTAAGTCTAAGTGGTGGATTTATAGATTTTGAAAAGCCTTATCATGAGAATAAAATTCTTGGATTGAGATATGATCTGCCTAAACACGGCGAATTTGAAATATTAGGTGAAGTAACGCGTTCTGAAAATGATGGATTTGCTGCGAGGTTTTACAATATAAACAGAGATACTAAGTTAAAGCTATGGGATTATATAAAAGAAAACATGGAAGAAGATATTTCATGTCCTTACTGTGGCAAGGAGAATACTCAGAAACAGAGAAGGTGTGACAAGTGTGGGTGGAGCCTTAATTTCTATTCGCAGGACTACATAGTTGAGCATGAAAAGGAATCCTTCATAAGACGACTCGATTTAAAGAGCAAATTATTTTCAATTGAAGACATGTATAAAATTCTGAACTTCATAGACGTTCAGATACTAGGTGTTGGTAAGAATCTTGATATTAATGAAGAATTTGTAGGTTCAAGCCAGGGAATTCTGAATGTATTTTCAATGATAAGAAAGGTTTCACCGACCGACATCCCCATTCTTATAACCGGTGAAAGTGGTACCGGAAAAGAACTAACTGCGATGGCAATACATGAGAGAAGTCAGAGGAAAAACAAACCCTTTGTAACGATCAATTGTGCTGCTATTCCGGATAATCTCCTTGAAGCAGAGCTGTTCGGTCATGAAAAGGGCGCATTCACAGGCGCACATGCCAGCAAAATTGGAAAATTCGAATATGCAGATGGCGGCACTATTTTCCTTGATGAAATTGGAGAACTTTCAACGAATTTGCAATCAAAACTGCTGAGGTTCCTTGAAGACAAGATTGTCGAGAAAATTGGAGCCACTGGAGGCAAAAAAATAGATGTGAGACTCATTGCCGCAACCAATAAGGACCTCAAGTCAGCAACAGCAAAAGGATCTTTCAGGAAAGACCTTTTTTACAGATTGGATGTTTTTAATATCAATTTGCCGCCTGTGCGTGACAGAGGTGAAGACAAAGTAATTCTTGCAAGATATTTCCTGAACAAGTATTCGAAAGAAATGAATTTAAGTAAAACGTTTTCGTCGGACGCACTTGAAGCGATAAGAAATTATGACTGGCCTGGGAATGTCAGGGAAATTGTTAACAGGGTCAGGAGAGCTGTTGTTATGTCTAAAGACACAACAGTCGGATCTGTTGATTTAGATTTGAAAGTTCCTGTCATGCAGACTGATACATTGACATCTCTGAAAGAAGTTCGCCATACGATAGAGAAACAGAAATTGATTGAGGCTTTGAGGCATTGTAATAATAATATTTCAAAGGTTGCAAGGGTTCTGGGAATCAGCAGGCCTTCGGTTTATAGTCTGAGAAAAAAATATAGTATATAAAATCAGTTGGCAGTAGTTGTAATTAGGCATAACCTCAAGTGTAAACTATTCTAATCCGTGTAAGGCAAGTTTACATTATTATCAGTTGTATAATCACTTCTTAATCTGAAACTCCCTGAAAAATAATAACATAGGATGAAGGCACCATATTTGCTTATAGGTTGAGCAGGGAGGTTTATATGCTTTTAAAAAGATGGTTTTCTCTATCTTCAATCCTTGATGAATCCCCTTTTTTCACTGAACTTTCCATTAAAGAAAGGGAAGATCTGATAAAAGAATTGCTTCAAACTTATCCGCAACTGGACAAGCAGATACCCAGTGATATCGACTTGGGTTATGAAGCAAGCTGGTTAATTAAACAAACCTACTAGAAAGGTTTGTCCCACCGGTTTCAGCTTTATTCAGTGAGATACTTTTAGTAATATCTGCAACCAGCAGGTCTCATAATATAACATTCGAAAGTATACAACTGTTGCAAGGAAGCAGACTCATTTGTACAGGAAAAAATTTGTTGACTTAATATGACAGATAGAATAAAATCAGGTCGTTATGATAAGAACCGATATAAATAAGATGCTAATGCATTCATAATATATCATTGTTAGAGGAATGAAGAACGGTTCATTTATAATTATTTTCTGGGATGAAGGAGGCTTTTGATATGGTTAAAATATTAACCATGCAAAATGTCTTTGATTTTCAGCGCTTCTAATGAACACGTTAAATAAACTTCTTGCTAATATATAAATAGGCTTTTCATCAATCATCGAAATAAATCAAGCGAGACTATCACGCTATCAGCATTGACATTTCTGCCGTTTTTATTTTACAAATAATACATGAAAAAGGCTTTCATATTGCCTTTATTTATTTTCTTATTGGTTAGCACCAGTGAGGCTTCAAAGCAGACATCTGTCCAAAGACTTCGCTTTTCATCATATAAAAATCAAACAAGAATTGTAATCAATTTGAGCGGCCCCATTGCGTTCACTCAGCAACGGATTTCAGGTCCTGATCGTCTTTTCTTCGATATTGAAAACTGTTCCTTGTCCAGGGAAATAAAGACATCCATTCCGATTATGGATGGCTTATTGAAGAAAGTCCGCATGTCCCAGTATAAGAAAAATATGGTAAGAGTAGTTCTGGACATTGATAAAATGGGCAAATATTCAGTATTCATGCTTGAGGACCCGGACAGACTTGTTATTGATGTTTATCCTTATATTGCTGATGAATCCGGCAAACAGGCAAAAGAGGGCCCCAAATTATTGCCGGGTAAAAACATGAACAGGATAGAGACCATTGTCATCGATGCAGGACATGGAGGGAAAGACCCGGGGGCAATAGGCCCTGGAGGACTTCAAGAGAAAGATATCACATTGTATGTTGGGAAAAAACTTGGGGAGATACTTGAAAAAAGGCATGGGGTCAAAATTGTTTATACAAGAGATAAAGATATATTTGTGCCTTTGAATGACAGAACAGAAACGGCAAATTCCCTAAAGGCCGATCTTTTTGTTTCTATTCATGTCAATGCAAGTGAACAGAGGAAGGCAAGGGGCATAGAGACTTATTTTCTAAACTGGACGAATGATAAAGAGGCCTTAAAAGTCGCTGCCAGAGAAAATAAAATATCGATCAATAAAATGGAAAAGATCCAGGACGGGCTTCAGACGATCCTTCAGGACCTTGCAAGAAACAATAAGAGAGAAGAGTCAATGAGACTTGCGCATAACGTGCAAAGCGCAATGGTCAACACTCTCAGGAATGACTATTCCAAAATAGAAGACCTCGGTGTAAAATATGCATTGTTTTATGTCCTCGTGGGAGCTGAGATGCCGTCTATTCTCGCTGAGATTTCTTTTATCAGTAATCACGAGGAAGAAAAAAGACTTGCTGCGGACAGTTATAGAAATAAAGTGGCGGAGGCCATAGCTAAAGGAATTGATGCCTATATTTCGCAGTCAACCCTCGTTGTTGATTCTTTTCAAACGTCTTCTCCGAGGGGAGAAATCTGATTTTCTCCGTTTGGAATTACACCGGATGTATGCTTCTCTTCCGCGGGATAAAAAATGAAAACCTTCAGTCCCCAGGCCAGAATTGTTCTTTACATTTTACTGATCATAACCGTTTTCATTATCAAATCCGATATGCTGCATCTCCTTCTCCTTTGTTGTGTAGCGGCCATCGCATTTAAGGTCCCCTCGTCTGCTCTGAAGAGAGGTATAATACCCATAGTCCTTTTTCTTGTAGTTACTTTTATCAGCAATGTGCTCTTTCAAGAAGGGAAGACAATCTTTAAAATCTTCGGTCTTTCAATATCTGAAGAAGGTCTTCTAACGGGAGGGAGGCTGACTTTGAGGCTAGTTATCTTAATACTTGGGGCAAAGGTCTTGACTGCGACGACCGGAGCAGAGGAGTTGGTATCAGGGATGGGAAGGCTCCTTGGCCCTGTCGGGAGATCAGGGTTTGTAAAGGAGCTGCTATTGACTATGTCACTTACTCTCCGGCTGTTGCCGATTGTGTATGATGAGGCCCTGGAATTGTACAAAGATGTAAAAAATTCTCAAGGGACGACCCTGGGAGGCAAAGTCAGGCTGGCTGTTTCATTGCTGACCCCGCTCTTTGAGCGGAGTCTGCAAAAGGCGAAAGAGATATCTGATATGGGAGGAAGAATTTGAGCGTTGATTATTTACTTAAGGGCGGGACCATTATTGATGGATCGTCTCCCGACGTTCCTCCGATACAGATGGATATCGCAATTGAAGGTGACAGTATAAAGGACATAGGCGAGCTTTCTCATGTCGATGCCGACAGGACTATCGATGTCAAGGGACTCATTGTTTGTCCGGGTTTTATCGATGCTCATGCGCATTCCGAATTTTCTCTGCTTGCGGACGGCAGGGCGGAAGGAAAGATTTCCCAGGGAGTTACAACGGAAATAAACGGTAATTGCGGTTTGTCCGCCGCGCCTCTGTACGGGCCGGCGCTTGAACGGAGGGAGAGTGAGCTCGATGAGATAAATATTACAGACAGATGGCAAACCTTTTCAGAATATTTCAGATTACTGGAGGCAAGGAAATTCGGCGTTAATTTCGTGACCCTTGCCGGACACGGCAATATCAGGGCGTCCGTTGTCGGGTATTCCGACAAATCCCTTTCAAAATCCGATATGGAAAAGATGATCGCCCTGCTGCGAACTTCAATGGAAGAAGGCGCAATAGGCCTATCTACCGGGCTTATCTATCCCCCGGGCATATATTCCGGGACCCCTGAAATAATCGGACTTGCGCAGGAAGCGGCAAAGTATAACGGCATTTATACTACCCACATGAGGAGTGAAGGGGACGACCTGCTTGAGTCGGTAGAAGAAGTAATTAATATAGCAGCCAAGGCCGGGATACATGCTCATATATCTCATATCAAAACCAGCGGGGAAAAGAACTGGAATAAACTTCATAACGTATTCACAATGATTGAAGAGGCACGCGGCAAGGGAATTTCAATGACTTGTGACAGATATCCTTATACAGCTTCCAGCACGGACCTCGATACTGTATTGCCTTCCTGGGCATTTGAAGGCGGACATGAGAAAGAAATTTCACGGCTGAAGAACCAGCGCGCAGAGCTCACGGAAGACATTCTCAAAATCTATTCCCGTTCATCTGATTGGGACAAGGTCGTAATATCTTCTGTGCGCACGGACAAGAACAGGTGGATGGAGGGCAAGAGCATCCCGGAAATATCCCGGGTTCAGGGCAAGACTGAATTGCAGACGGTGTTCGATATCTTGCTGGATGAAGGATTAAGTGCAGGCGCCATTTTTTTTACTATGAATGAAGATAATCTCAAGGCCATTCTGAAGCGTCCATATTGCGCGATAGGCACGGACAGCGCAGTCCGGAGTTTCAGCGGCATCACGGCAAAAGGGATGCCCCATCCAAGGGGTTTCGGGTCCTTTCCAAGGGTGCTGGGACGGTATGTGAGAGAGTTGGGGACATTGACGTTGAGCGAAGCTGTTTATAAGATGTCGGGCTTGTCTGCGGACATATTTAAAATCAGGCGGCGCGGGGCCCTCAAAAAAGGTTTTTTTGCCGACATCACGATATTTGATCCCTTAAAAATAATTGATACAGCTGATTATAGTGCCCCTTTCCGAAGACCTGAGGGGATTTATCATGTCTTTATTAACGGCAAACCGGTCCTTTTGCACGGCGAGTTGACAGGGGAGCTGCCGGGACGGGTGCTCAGGTAAATCAGTAATCAGGATTTGCGAGTCACAGATTTCTTATTGTCCATCTCGTGAAAGCGGGACCTTTAACAACATCGATAATTACCCTATTTTTTATAATTGCTGTAAAATACCTGTTGATTTTAATCGACTATGAAAACGGAATGGCTATATAAAATAATCTCGCTGGCAATAATCGTTGTCCTGTTTTACCTGTTATACAAGGTGCTCAGTCCGTTTCTGATTATAATTGCGTGGGCCATGGTCCTGAGCATTACATTTTATCCGCTTAATAGGTTCCTTCTCAGGTTTATAAAAAGGCCCTGGCTGGCCTCCCTTATCACACTGATAATTATTTTAATTATAATGCTGGGCCCGTTCTCTTTTATTGTAGGGTCTCTTGTTAGTGAGACTACAGCCGTTTACAGCTCAATTGAGGAAAGGGGCTTCGAGACTTTGACTCAGATACAGGACCATCCGAGACTGAAGGCCATATTTGAAGAAATCAGCTCCTACAGGATATTTGAAGGGTTTGACTTCAGGCAGGGCGCGATTGATTCCTTAAAGTCAATCGGGAGCTTAATTGCAGCACATACAACTGATTTTTTTACAAATGCAGTAATGTTGATTGTAAACTTCTTCATGATTTGTTTAACAACATATTATTTTCTGGTAGACGGAAATGAGCTTGTTAACTTCATAAAGAAGCTGCTCCCTTTTTCGGAGAAACAAAAGGACAGGCTTGAACTGCGCATAAGAGAGCTTGTTATCGCGGCAATTTATGGTGGTCTTGCGGTTGCAGCAGCACAGGGTGTGCTTGGAGGGCTCGCCTTTTATTTCTTCGGACTTCCTTCACCTATATTATGGGGGACTGCAATGGGAATATTTTCATTCATTCCGGTTATCGGGTGTGCTGCCATATGGTTGCCGGCCGGGATATACCTGCTGTTGACTGCCGGTTATGCAAAGGGCATAGGCTTTCTTGTATATAGCGTTGTGTTAATCGGGAGCATTGATAATGTAATCAGGCCCCTTGTTATAGGCGGCAGGACCAAGCTGCATTCCCTTTTAATTTTCTTCAGTGTCTTAGGGGGAATTAGTTATCTGGGTTTTCTAGGATTTATTCTGGGACCTCTTATAGCGGCGCTATGTTTGTCCTTATTGGAAATTTATACTTATGAAGATGGGGACGAGTCGGGGTCTTAACGTGTGGGACAACACAATATTCAGCAAGTTTTCGGACTTAAAAAATGTCTTTATTAACAGGACGTACATGGGGAAAATGAGAGCAAAGAATTCGGGGAAAAATATTTTTCAATAAGACTTTAAATCTCATGCACTTTTTATTTATTATAAATGCCGGTAATGTCGATAATACCTTAGGTCCAAGATCATTAAAGAAGCAATGGCAGAGATGAGAAGACTGAAAACCGGTTTTTATATTATTATATTGTCTTTTTTTGTCGGATGTTCTTCCGGGGACGTATGGGAAGGGGTCGTCTTCCTCGATAGGGGCAACTTATTGGTGCATGTCAACTCAGGACAATTTAAGAGTCTGGAAAAATGTGAAGCGGCATGCATGGAAATACTTAACTCAAAAAATGCCTTGCAAAAAGGCTATTATGAGTGCGGCAAGAATTGTAAATCCGGACTGGCTTCCTACAATGGTGACTGTCAGGAAACTGTTAAGGGTAATTACTATAAATAAAAGCATCTTGCTATGAGTAGAAAAAAAGGGATGTGCCGTATAGAGGCACATCCCTTTTGCATTATAAATTGATTTTGCTTTTTAATTCAGAAGGTATATGTATATTCTTCCGTAACACTGCCGGCGCTGATCGTAAATTCATCGCTGACACCCTGTGCGCCTCCGGGGACTACAAAGGATATCTGTCCGCTCTGATTTGTATTTAAGGTCCCGCCCTGCTTGTAATTGTCGGTGCCTGCGAGTGCATAGCTTACAGGGGTCCCCTGCAATGAGTTCAATACGGTAATCGTTACTGTGACACTCTGTTTCGGTGCAGGATCTGCGGGGTCTACAACAATTTGTATGACATATTGCTGGTTCCTGACCTTCCTGAGTGCGTCCTCTGCCTGGAGCACCATGCTGACTCCCATGCCTCCGCCTGTACCCGGGACTATGGTGCCGCCCTGTGTAGCCTCACTCATCATTTGCACAAGTGCTTCCCCTGAATTGAGTATTTCCTCATCAGTATGACTGTTGGGATCATCCACTACTTCCCTTGCAATCCGGTGGAAGTGGTTATACTCCTGAGATCCCTTTATAGCGTATCCCAGGACTGAAACGAGTGCGACGGTCGCAAATATAATGGCGATTACTGCCTCCAATACAAGACCTGCCTCCCCTTGCACTAAATAAAAACTTGTCTTTTTCATTTTGGCCTCCTTTAGCCTTTATAATTATGCTTAAGATTTGTCTATGGTTTGAACTGCGACCAGTTTGTCTCCTGAAAATGATACGGCTATCCCCTGGCCCGAGTAGTACCAGGTCTCAAAACTCAGACTGCCCATGGATTGATTGTCTACGATATAATTGCTTCCGAATAACCGGATGATGTCTGATTTTTGAGTGTCTTTTGTAAAAAGCGCCGGACTGACAGATGGCGGATTTGAATATGCGTTTTGATTCACGGTTATGTTCACTTCTTTGACCCGTACCCCGTCCCAAAATACATACATTTTTTTAAGTCCTGAATATGTCCAGGTTTCTTCTCTTCTGCCTGAGGTCGAATTTAAGGAAATATTTACGTAATCAGGATTGCCGTTATCTGCTATAAGGGTGGCCTGCTCCGCCGTCATACTGTATTGAGGAGCCTGGCTGTTAACAGTGCTGTCGTTTTCGCTTTCGATCTCGCTGCCGCTCCCGGTACCTCCTTCTCCCCCTTTACTTCCACATCCACCCAGGGATAGTGAGAGCATAACTGTTAACACTGCCGGCCAGAATAAATTGTCTTTCTTCATTGTGTTCTCCTTTCTTTCCATTGATGTATTTTGCTGCGTTAAATCATTGTTAAGTGGTTATCGGCTGATGAAAGGAATTAGACGGACAGGATTGGCGTTATTTTAATATTTTAATTTGCTTATTGAGCAATGGTCGTTTTTTGAATAAGCGTCCCGGCAGGCAAAGCAATAATTGAGAAGACATGTGATCATTCATTATAATAAGCCCGATACAACCGGCAAAATGATTTGCAAGATCGTGCCGTAAGGACGATATAACCAATGATCAATAAACTCACATCAAATGAAGTCCATGAAAAAGTGCGCCGAAGGTATGCTGAAATATCATCTTCCATAAAAGACCGCTTCAAATATCCCACCGGTAAGGAAGGCTTGTTAATGCTTGGATATGATTTGCCGGTTGCCGGGACTATTCCTGAAGGCATTATTGGGTCCTTCTGCGGGGTGGGCAATCCTTTTAGTCTGGGGCCTGTTCAGACCGGGGACATTGTTCTGGACATAGGATGCGGCGGCGGATTTGATGTTGTCGTGGCAAATCATTTCACGGGTAATGAAGGGCGGGTATATGGGATTGATCTGGTCCCGGAAATGGCGGAGAAGGCCACCCGGAGCATAATGAGCATGGAATTATCAAACTGCGAGATACAGGTAGCTGCATCGGAAGCTCTTCCTTTCGATGACGATTCTTTTGACGTTATTATTTCAAACGGGGCCATATACCTCTCGCCCTTAAAAGCAAAATCTCTCAGTGAGGTTTACAGGACTCTTAAACCCGGGGGACATTTTCAATTTGCCGATGTCGTCCTGAATGACGATCTCCCGGAAAAGGTCACGGCATGCTTTGACGGCTGGTCCGGTTGAATAGGTAATGCGGTCCCGGTCCGGGACCTTATTGAGCTGATGAGAGACACCGGTTTTGATCATGTGGAGTTTGCCGGCTTAACAGGGGTATTGACCTCCAGGTTCACGTCAGGCGCACATTTTCGGGCATCGAAGAAGATATAAAAGTAGGGGCGAACAACCGTTCGCCCCTACAGGGTAATGCAATGTTTCTGGATAAAATCCTAGTGTTCGTATTTGAGCGGAAAATGCTCGTGGGTCTTTTTCAGCCTGTCCTTGATATCAAATTTGTATTTGGCGTCCACCTTCTCATTGAACGGGCTGTCGCCGCCGTGGCACTCCATACAGTTGTTTTCTTTTTCGTTAGGAACAGTCAGTCCGGCGCCCTTGACGTCAGCCAATTTAAACTGCTTTTCCTTCTTCATGATCTGACTGAAGTCCGCACCTGGTCCATGACAGGCCTCACACTGAACGTCGATCAAATCCGGAGTCTTTTCCAAACTTACAAACCCGCCTGGTTTACCATAACCGGTAGTATGACATTTGAGACACCCTTTATCAGTCGTATAGTCTTTGGCAGGGTCTAGACCGGCCTTCTTTTTTTCATCCGCCTTAATACCTGCCTTGAGGTTCTCAAAACTTTTTGCCATTTTCGTCTCTGACCATGACTTGAACTGTTTCATATGACAAGCCTTGCATTTCTTTGCCCCGATATATTCAGCAGCATCGGCGGCAGATACAAAAGCCGTGATGAAAATGAGAGAAAGAAAAACTCCGGTAATCGTTTTCAACATGGAACAAACCCTCCTTTTGGTGTTCTGATTTGATAAATTTAACTTGAAATAGCATACAGCAAAAAAAGAATATCAATTATGTAGTCAAATGTCAATTAACAAAGAGCCGCGTTGCCGCTCTTAATTTATCCGGATAAAACTAAATTCAAACTGCACGAAAATACAATAAATGAAAATGTTGAAGACATTATGAAGCGAAGGAAGGCATCTTGGTGTTATACGGTGAAACCGGCTTTCTTTACGTCCTCGATCGTATCGATGTCCTTTAAAGTTTTTGTAAACCCCACGGTGCATCCCGATTTTCTTGCCTGTTCAAGGCTCTTGCTGAGTGTCTCGTCCGAGGACCAGGTTACGTTTTCAAAGACCTCTTTTATCAGCTTTTTCATGCCCACTAAATAATAACCGCCGTCTTCTGCAGGGCCGTAAACGAGATCGTTATCATTCAGCAGTCCAATGGCATGCAGAATAATAGAGGGTGAAAGGTCCGGTATGTCTGCCCCGACCAGAACGGCCTTTTGATACCCTTTTCTAAAAATCACATCAAAAGAATGAGACATGTTCAGCCCGAGATCATGTGAGGAAAGAGGGACCAGGCCGGTCCCGAAACGCGAAAAATATTCTTCAGCGTGTTCGGGCTCATATGCGATATATGTATCAACTCCGGAAAGTTCCCTGAGCTTATGAATGGTTTGCTCAAGCATGGATTTATACAGTTCAAGTATTTTATCAGCCGGCATAAAGCCGTTCAACCTGGTTTTGACGAATCCTGTTTCAGGGTACTTGGCGATTATGATCAATGCATTCCTGTTTTTCACCGGACCTCTCTGTAATGTTTGATAAGCCTTTCAGGCGATATTCCAAAGAACGTGTATGCAAAAGCGATAATCCAGTCTCTTAGAGTAGTATATATCATCCCTTCGTTTAACCACCGCCTCGGTGAGGCAGTGATCGCCGGTTTTAAGAAAACGATCTTTCCTTCTTTCTTCAATCTCCTGGATATTTCAATGTCCTCCATTAACGGGATATCCGCAAAACCTCCGATATGGTCGAAGACCTCTTTACGGAGAAACATCCCCTGGTCCCCATATATCAGTGAGGTCATGCGGGACCTTATGTTTGCTGCCGTTTCAATTAATCTGAAGCCGAATCCGGGGTGGCCGATGCGGAGTGAAAAAGCGCCCGCCGCAACGCCCCTGCTACCGGCCGTATCTCTTATAAATGTAAATGCGTTATCAGGCAATACACAATCGGCATGAAGAAAGAGGAGGATGTCTCCGCCTGCTTTGCCTGCTCCGAAGTTCATGACGCTGGCCCTCCCTGTTTTTGCTTCAAATACTTTTTCGGTGAATTCCCCGGCGATTGCCACGGTGTTATCGCTGCTGCCGCCGTCGACGACTATCAGCTCTTCATTGACCGATAAATGAAGCTGACTCAGAAAATGGCGGAAGTTGTCAGCTTCATTCAGCGCTGGAACTACTATACTTATTTTTATCTGAATCCACCTCCCTGGTCCGGCAATCGGTTTTCCGTTATTGAGGACACTGTATCGCTTTACAGAAAAATTCGGTCCTGTCAGCGGTTTCAGTGTAAGAATTCTTCATCTCTCTCGTCTATATAGTTGATAATAAATATCACGGAGAAGAGAAATTGAATGACCTGATCAGTCCAAATCAATAACGGTCGCTCCGGCCTTCAGAATATTTATCATTTTAATACATCTGCCAAAATAGTATCATACTCAGGATAAAACTCGTGAAAGGACTGAAATATGAAGATAACGGTTCTGGGCTGCTCGCCTGCTGAACTCTCAAATGCAAGGCTGTCCGGCTTTCTGGTTGACGATAACCTGCTTCTTGATGCAGGGACAATCGGCGTTGCCCTTGATAAAGACCGGCAGGAAAAGATCAGATATGTTCTCTTATCTCATGCTCACTTTGATCATATAAAAGACCTGCTTTTTTTTGCGGATGAAATGGCGCTTAACAATAACAAGCGGCACGTGACTGTCATGAGCATTCCTGAAGTAATCGGGGCGCTTAAAAAAAATGTTTTTAATAATATCATATGGCCGGATTTTACAAAGCTGCCTACTCTTGAAGATCCCGTTATAGTCCTTAAAGATATAAATGCTGACAAGACGTTCACTGTTGATGGATATAAGGTCACAGCGTATGAAGTTGACCACACGGTCCCTGCTGTCGCTTATTTGATACAAGATAATAAAGGAAAAAAATTGTTATATATGGGGGACACCGGACCAAGCGGAAAAATATGGACGTCTCTTAATGAATCCGGGGCACAAATAGACGGGGCCATAATGGAGGTATCTCTTCCGAACAGTTTTAAGGACAGGGCCATCCTGACCGGACACATGACACCGGAGCTGCTTAAGATAGAACTTGATAAAATGAATAAACTCCCGGCTGCGATTTACATAACCCATGCAAGACCGGGTCATAAAGAAAAGATCCGTGAGGAACTGTTGCGTCTTAAAATCAATAATATAAAAATACTGAAAGACGGCGAAGTCCATGAGATCTGACCCCGGCCTACCTGATATAATGAGACCACAATATAAAATTATACTCATTTGACTGATACTGCCTGAAAGTGTTAAATTTTTGAAGTAATAAGTTCCACCTTTTTCTAATTAGTCCAGGCATATCTTTATTCCTATAAGAGTGCCTTCTTGTAGGAACAAATCTGAATCTGAACGAGGAGCGGGTGTCCGGTCATCTCACTAAAATGAACGATAAATTATCAGACAACGAACTAATTAAAAGATGTCTCGATAATACGGACAAGGCCTCTTGGGAGGCATTTGTAAGAAGATATTCAAAACTGATCTGGAATACCATCCACAAGACATTTCATACTTATTCCTTCCGGTATTCAAATGAAGACGCTGAGGACATGTTCAACGACCTCTTTCTTGCTTTGATCAATGATGATTTTAAAAAATTAAGGCAATTCAGGAGTGACAATGCGTGTAGTGTATCGACCTGGCTGACTATTATCACATCCCGGATGACGATTGATTTTATGCGCAAGGACAAAAGCCGTTACATTGCGACATCTTTGAATGAAGAAACAGATATATTGGATATGGTCCCTGACAGCCGGCACCGGGCCGACAGGTTAATTGAGGAATGGGAAGATGATGAAACCCTGAATAAAAAAATAGCCGCGTTGTCCCCCACGGATGGAATAATATACGATCTGCTCTACAAACAGGGGTTTTCTCCTGAAGATACTGCAAAGACTATGGGATTGTCCGTCTCTGCGGTATACACAAGGAAACACAGAATGATAGAAAAATTTAAAAAACATGGGTAGCCATGTAAGAAATCAAAAACCGCTTCGTCAAATATATCAGAAAGGCAATTAAACCGGAAAAGTTGTTCTAAACAGACGGCCGGACAAACACATTAAACTAAGGGGCAAGTATGCAGCCAGAAACCAGAAAATGTTTGAGTGAAGCGGAAATAGGGGCCTATTTAGAAGGAAGGCTTTCATCAGACGGAAAGGAATCCTTTGAGGGCCATCTTGTTGAATGTAAGATATGCCGCAGAGAGTTTGCTGCAATAACCCGCGTGATAGTGCGGAAGGATGACTTCGCTGAAGAGGCCCCAGCACATCTCATCAAAAATGCCATAAATTTATTCCCTGAAAAGAACAGTGTTGTTGACGTTATTGTGAACCTGATCAAAGATTCGATCAAGGTGCTTTATTGTTCACAGGACATAAATATTTTTACCCCAACTCCTGTGCCTGCCCTGCGTGGTGAAAAAGGCCCACGCCCTGAGATGGTCATACTGAAAAAGTCATTTGAGGACATAGATGTCGAGCTCGATATCGAAAAGGCGGCCGGCAGTTTATGCAATATAAGGGTCGCTGTTGACGATATCAGGAAAAAGACGCTGATGAATACCGTCCGTGTTGAGCTTCTTTCCGAAGAAAGGGAACTGGCATCGGACCTGCTTGAAGACGGTGAGGCGGTGCTGGAGGATGTAGGCCTGGGCAGCTATACGATTAAAATTCACAAGAAGGGCAAAATATTGGGGGAGATAGCCTTAAAAATAAAATAATCTTTTGCCGGGAGATATCATGGAAGATAATAACTCAGACATAAAAAAAATATTGGCTGAAAGAGAAAAGATAGACAGCATACTGAAATCGAAATTCAGCAAAAAAATAGCCGTAATGTTTACAGACATCAAGGGGTCGACCTCTTTCTATGAATCACAGGGGGACATCGACGGAAGGGTCATGGTCCACAGGCACAATGAGATAGTGCTGCCCATTTTAAAGGAGCATAACGGTGAGCTCCTGAAGACCATCGGTGACGCTACCATGACGGCATTTGATGGTCCTGCAGATGCGATGAATGCGGCCCTGGGTATACAGAGGACGCTGAGAGGATTTAACAATGGCAGGCCCACAAAGGAACAGATACATGTCAGGATCGGCTTGAACTACGGGACCGTCATAGTTGATAAAGGCGATGTATTCGGTGATGTTGTTAACGTTGCAAGCAGGGTGGAAGCTCTCGCCGGAGCCGACCAGATTTACATTACCGAAGAGATGTACAGGGAAGTAAAAAACAATGATGAGTTCATATTCAGATACGTGGATGAGGCCCAGGTCAAAGGGAAGAAGGAGGCCCTGAAGGTATACAGGGCGGTGTGGCATGAAGAAGAGCTTTACATGGGGAAAACAAGGGCGGCTTCATATAAAAAGGAAGGTGTCTTTGTCCTGGAGGCTTCGCGGTACGGGGATAAACTGAAGGTGAGCGGTTTCGAGAGGTCGGACGGAGAAGAAAGGCCGGTCAAGGGGTATAAAGAAATAACCTTCAACGAAAACAAAATAAAAGAATATACGCAGGAGGTCACCGGCCTGTTAAATAAGGCCAACAAACGGGGCAAGATAAGCAGCGACCTCCTGATCAAGTTAAAAGACTACGGCGGGCTGATGTTTGATGAGCTGGTCCCCGTTACCATCAAAGAAAAGCTTGTCCGTACGAGCCAGAAAAATCTGATGATCAGCATAGACGACAAACTTGTCTACATGCCCTGGGAATTGTTGTATGACGGGAAGGAGTTCCTTTGCCAGCGGTTCAGCATCGGCAGGTCGGTGAGCACGACGCAGAATGTGTCCGTCATTGCCAGGGCGCTCGGCAGGCCTCTTAAGATGCAGCTTCTTGCCGACCCGGCCGGGGACCTGAAGGCCTCCTATGAAGAAGGGGTCGCAGTAAAAAATGAGATCGGGGCGCTCGACGAGTGGATAAGCGTCTCGTTAAAGACGACTGATATTAAGACTGACTATGTAAAGGCTAAGATCAGGAACTTTGATATAGTCCATTACGCGGGACACGCGGAGCACGATTCACTTGCGCCTGAGAAGAGCGGGTGGATGTTAAAGGACGGGAAATTGAGCGCGAAGGAAATCCGGTACCTGACAGGCGCCATGCCCATGCCGTCTCTGGTTTTTTCAAATGCCTGCCAGACCGGACAGACCGGGGAATGGAGGCTGGGAGAGGATTATGAAGACCGGATATTCGGTCTTGCCAACGCATTTCTTCTCTCCGGGGTGCAGCATTATATCGGGACGTTCTGGGAAATTCCGGACGAGGTGGGTTCCTATTTTGCGATCCATGTATATAAGAATATCGCCAATGGGCTGACAATCGGCGAGGCGGTGCGGCTTGCAAGAATTGCGCTTATCAATAAATACGGAGAAGATACGATTGTATGGGCCAGTTATATGCTTTACGGAGACCCGACAACGGTCTACATTCACCCGGATATGGAGGTACGGGAGAAGGGACCGGCAAAGAAGACCGTTAAGGAAGAATTGGTCTCCCCTGAACTCAGGCACAAAGAGGAGGTAATTCATCTCCATGAGGAAAGGCCATACAGGAGCATGATATTAGCCGCCATCGGTATTCTTCTTGTTGCAGTCCTGTCCGTAATATTTCTTAGGGAGAAGACCCCGGACAGCGGCTCCGGTATGGGGCTGTCTGCTTCAGTAACTGATAAGGCCGTCTCCGCTGCGGAGAAGTCAGCGGCAGGCAAGAGGATGGATGAGCTTGTCGCTTCGCTTGCGGTCCGCTACAGGGAAGGCAAGTATGAGAACGCGCAGACAAGCCCGCACAATTGGAGCACCGGCCCGGTGACGATGGTATTGATGGACATCGCGTCTGTAGGAGGCGCAGGAGATGCCGGCCGGGCAAAGCTTGCAGGCCTTTTGCCCCTGGCCCTTCAGAAAGAAGAAAGGATTAACATCGTGGAGAGGGAATTAATCAATAAGCTGCTTGAAGAGCTGAAGTTAAGCAATTCCGATCTTGCCGATCCAATGACTTCCCTCAAGATAGGGAAATTGCTTTCTGCAAAAATCATTATATCCGGCAGCATAATTACGGACAAGAACAATACAACCGTTATCTTAAGGTGCATTGACACCGAGACGTCGGCTGTCAGGAAGGTAATTTCCGCCGAAACATCAGCGGCTGAAATAGACAAGGAGATGATTAATAACCTCGGCAGCCAGATAAGCCAATGGGTCAGGGCGGACTTCCCGTTGCAAGGCAAGGAAAAGAAAGGACAGGGATAAAATGGTTTTTTATATGAGACTCATGTGTATCATCATTTGCCTTTTTTCGGCGCTGGAATTGCTGGGCACAGAGGCTGTTGCACTGGATTTCGATATGTCATCCACTTCAAATCCGGTCGGTTCCGGCGCAAGGGCCACCGGCATGGGAGGCGCCTTTATAGGGGTGGCCGATGACGCGACTGCAGCGTCATGGAACCCTGCAGGGCTGGTCCAGCTTGAAAAGCCTGAGGTATCGGCAGTGTATGCGCATTTTCAGAGGATACAGAAGTACGATTCCTCGTTGCATCCGGAAATCGCAGGTGAAGACAGTGTCGATACAGACAGTCTTAACTATGCCAGTGCAGCCTATCCCTTCGTCCTGTTTAACCGGAACATGATTGTGTCTCTCAATTACCAGAGACTTTATGAATTGGACAAGACCATTAAGGGGAAAGTTCTAATCCCTATTGAAGACAGCGACCCTGATCTGGAAACGGATGCGTCCCTGAAATATGAGAGGACAGTAGACGGCCATCTTTACGCGATTGCCCCGGCAATGGCTATACAAGTGGCGCCAGGACTATATCTTGGAGCGACCCTTAACATCTGGGACAATATAGCAGGCAGAAATGGATGGGAAAACAAAAAGAAATTTACCACGACAACAAATATTAACATGTCGGTGGAAGAGCCCGATGTTTTCTCCTTTAATATGCGTACGCATGATGTGTCGACTCAGCATATTACACAGGATGTATCATTTCAGGGGATAAATCAGAACGTCGGTTTTTTATGGGAAATTACCGATTCGCTGACCCTGGGAGGAGTATATAAGACACCCTTTGACGCGGACCTTAATATCAAAGTGAAAGAAACCAATATTAATGAATGTACAAGTACATCTACGACGACAATGTTTGATGTGAGTGAGAGTGAGACTGTTGACTGTTCCACCCCGCAGGAGTCCAAGCCGGGAGAACGATTAGATCATACGCTGAGAATGCCGTCGGCCTATGGTATCGGACTGTCCTACAGGTATTCGGACAGATTCACCGTCGCTCTTGATGTGTACAGGACGGAATGGTCACGGTTTATGATAATAGATGAGGAGGAAAATGAGATAAATCCTCTTACCGGTGATTGCATAAATGTGAGCAACGAAGAAGATTTTATAAACTGCCCGCTTGAGAAAAGAAGTAATGACCGTCTGAAAGATACCACTCAGGTCCGCATGGGGACGGAATACCTGTTCATACGCAATAAGTACGTCATTCCGGTGCGGTTCGGAGTTTTTTACGACCCCGAGCCGGCAACAGACCACGTTGACGATTTTTACGGTTTTTCTTTAGGGACAGGTGTTTCCTATGGAAATATCGCGCTGGATACCTCGTACCAGTTCAGGATGGGCAATGATGCAACGGGAGATCTCCAGGAGATAGAGGAAAGCGAAGTGGATATTAAACAGCATGTTTGGATGTTGTCCCTGATTGTATATTTAGGGTCTTGATATCGGGTATTTATTATGGAGAATACGGGCATGAAAAAAATGATTTCTCTAGCATTGGCAATGAGCTTCTTTATTTCCTGTACGACATTGGACAGTGTTGTTAAAGAAGACAGCGGTACGTTCAGAGGCAAATGGTATAACTACTATGACAGGGGAGTAGTTTTTTCCAGGGAGACGGATTGGGCAAATGCAGAACAGAGTTTGCAAAAGACAATATCCATGAGGCAGAAAGACCAGCGGATGGCCCGTACGTACGGGATGCATTTTATTGATTACTTTCCCCACAGGGAGCTTGGGATCGTCTACCTGAATAAAGGGGAAATCAATGACGCCATACGGGAGCTGGAAGAGTCCATATCTCACGAAGAATCTGCAAAGGCGGTCTATTATCTGAATAAGGCAAGGCAGGCCCAGCTTCTCAAGCTGGAAACAAGACCCGCGTCTCCGGAAATCAAGATACATTCACCCGCCGCTGCCGCGATAAACGGTTTCACCCTCAAGGTCAAGGGCGAGGTCACCGGACAGGGCTATATATCTAAGATACTCATCAATGACATTCCGTACAGGGTCGATCTTGCCAGGCAGGCCATTGAGTTTGAAAAAGTGGTGCCCGTCAATGATGACACGAAAAGCATAACGGTGGTGAGCGAGGACCTTTTAGGCGCTGTGTCCGTCAAGACTATAGCTATAAAGGTCGACAGGGAAGGGCCGGCAATAAATATCTTTGCTATTGCGTCTGAAGAGGCGGGCAGGAAAGAAGTAGTGCGTGTTACGGGAGAGGTGAATGACGGCACGGGGATACGGACGTTATTTTTAAATGGCCGACAAGTGGAAGTGAATGACGCAAGGGCATACGAATTCAATACGGTAATAGACAGGAAGGCCGCCTCGTTACCATTGGTCATAAAGACGCTTGACAGCCTCGGCAATGAGACAACAGCCGAGCTTGATATCGAGAAAGAGCTGATTGCATTCAATGCGCGTCCTGAGCCTGTGTTGCTTGCCCTTTCAGCAGACGACTTGTTCTCCTTTGACAAAAAGCCTCCTGTGATAAATCTGAAGGACGGCGAGGATGTCCCGGCGGTTTTTATAGACAAGTATTTTGTTGAAGGCGAGGTCTTTGACGATAAACAGGTAGAGGAGATCAAGATCAACGGTAAAGATGTGGAGACGAAGAGGGGGCGCAAGATATTTTTCAGCAAGGTCGTGGGACTGAATGACGGGGCCAATAACATCAGCGTGGATGCTTATGATTCCGCAGGTAACAAGTCCAAAGCGGCCTTTTCAGTCAAAAGAAATATCCCGTCCGCCCTGCAGGTGGGCAGCAGGATGAGGATGTCTGTTCTCCCCTTTGAGAGCAAAGACCAGGGAAGCGCGCTGGATGTGCTTGCATATGAGCATTTAATCGGCGACTTTGTTGAGCAAAAAAGGTTCAGCATCATAGAAAGGACCAAACTGGAACAGGTGCTCATGGAACAGAAACTGACAAGAGAAAAACTGACTGACCCCAAAAACTCCATACAGGTCGGCAGGCTCATGACAGCGGATGCGATTCTTGTCGCGTCATTTAATGAAACCGGGAACTCCATTGAATTTATTGCAAGGGTCATAAATACCGAGACCTCGGAGGTCATGGAGGTCAAGGACGTATACAGTGAAGACAAGAGCGCTGCTTCAGTAAAACTGCTCATGAACGGGCTGGCTTCCAAGGTGGCAGGAAGCTTCCCTCTTATTGAGGGGACCATTATCAAAAAAGATGATAAATATATTTACACGGATATTGGAGCCAGAATGAGAGTCAAGAAGGACATGGGGATTATCGCGTACAGAAAAGGCGAGGAAATTAGGCACCCGTTAACAGGCAAGTCCCTTGGCTGGGACACAAAAAAACTCGGCGAAGGGCGTATTGAAGAGATACAGGAGGATTTTTCAAAGGCCGCGTTGTCGGACAAAGCAGGCGCAAAGGACATCAGGGTCATGGATATGGTGATTACAAAGTAGGAGCAAAGAACAACTCAATCCAGGCAGCAAACTGAATGTCTTATTCCCATATACACTGTATATGTTAGCGCCTTTGACGTCCAAACTGAATGCTTCATCAATTGAGGTCTCCTCTGCAAGGGTCACAAGGGTGACGTTGGTGAACTCCACAGGTATGTTCTTATATTTTTCCATCAGCTGGTCATAAAATACCTCTGAGATGAGGGTTGTAATGTACGAGAAGAAGTAAATAGTGCCTTTGCGTACAGGATTAACGAGTGAGGGTACAACCTGCCAAGAATTAAAAAAGTTCTGTACAGCAGATGTCATTGTATGTAATAATATTTAACAGATATAGTTCCTATATCAATCAGCTATTCATGGTAGTTATCGGGCATTATCCCTAAGGGATGAGTTTTTTTACATTTAAAGTAATACGCTTCCTGGACTATCCGGAGCGTGGATACACCGAAGAGTTTCACGAGTTTCTTATTACATAAAAAAGCAGCATACGTGAAAGATATTTCTGATAGTTACGTCTAATTATTCAAGAATACTAGATATTCCTTTTTTATCTGTTGTGGAGGGCGCATTATGACGGGAAGAGAAACAACCTCAGGAAGTGTAAGAGTAAGTTTGCGACTTAAGGCTTCCTTGTTTTTGTACGTTTGTATTATTGCTCTGTTTGTCTTCCTGCCCGTGGTTGCACTTGCCGGCTGGACAGTACAGGGCGCGGACATGCCCAAGATTTTCAGTTATATGTCATCAAAGTTTATCACAATAGACGGGACAACCGGCCATCCTCATATTGCCTACGGTGGAGACCATCTCTACCACGCGTATTATAACGGAACTCAATGGACAATCGAGACAGTGGATGATTCCCCAGGGGTTGGAAAGGCTGCATCTATAGCCGTTGACTCAAACGGTAAAGTCCATATCAGTTATCTTGATTCGATAAGAGGTGATTTAAAATATGCAACGAATGTCTTTGGGGTCTGGGAGGCTATACAAGTGGATACCGATGTCGATGAGTCCACGTCAATAGCGATTGACAGCCACGGCAATGCGCATATCAGTTATTATGATTCGATAAATGCCGACCTGAAATATGCGACAAACGCCTCGGGGAGCTGGGTGATAACAGCTATTGACAGCGCGGGTATTGTTGGTAAATACACATCGATAGCAATTGACAGCTTAAATAAGGCGCACATCGGTTATTTTGATTGGCAGAATAGTTCCCTGAAATACGCGACAAACGCCTCGGGAAGCTGGGTGAAAACTACAGTTGAGAGTTCTGTCGTTGTCGGAAATTATTTGTCGATTGCGGTTGACGGCAGCAGGAAAGCGCATATCAGCTATTATGACGAGACTAATACATATTTGAAATATGCGACAAACACCACCGGAAGCTGGGTCAAGACAACAGTTGACAGCGCCGCCTTTGTCGGTGCAACAAGTTCAATTGCTGTCGACAGCAGCAACAAAGCACATATCAGCTATTATGATTCAACAAACGCTAACCTGAAATATGCGACAAACACCTCCGGAAGCTGGGTGAAGACGACAGTTGACAGCACCGGAGATGCCGGAAATATATCGGCGATATCGGTTGACAGCAGCAATAAGGCGCATATCAGCTATTATGATTCAACAACCGCCGCCCTGGAATATGCGACAAACACCTCCGGAAGCTGGGTCATTTCTATAATTGACAATGCCGGCCTTGCCGGAGATTACAATTCAATAGCAGTTGACGGCAACGGCAAGGCGCATATCAGCTATTATGACACAACAAAAGGGGACCTGAAATATGCGACAAATGCTTCGGGGATGTGGGTGACAGCGACAATTGACAGCTCTGGCGATGTCGGAGAGTATACATCGATAGCGGTTGACGGCAGCGGCAAGGTGTATATCAGCTACCTTTATAATTACAGCCAGACAGACGCAGATCTCAGATACGCAACTAATAGCGGAGTCACACCCGGGACAGGAAATTGTTCTGGAACTGCTAACTGGAATTGTACTTCTATTGACACTGCTACATACAATTTGATTTGTACTTCCATAGCAGTAGACGCGGACAACAAGGCGCATATCAGCTATTATGATTCAACGAATGATGACTTGAAATACGCGACTAACGTCTCCGGAAGCTGGGTGAAAACGACAGTTGCCGGCAGGGGCGGATATTACAATTCTATAGCGGTCGACAGCAGCAGAAAGGCCCATATCAGCTATTATGAATCGTATCTTGGCAGTGACACCCTGAAATATGCAACAAACGCATCGGGAAGCTGGGTAACTGTCACAGTCGACAATAATGGAAGATACAATTCAATAGCGGTCGACAGCAGCAACAAGGAGCACATAAGTTATCAAGGAAATGGCTCAGGACTAAGTTACGCCACAAATTCCTCGGGAAGCTGGGTCTCGTATCCACTTGACAGCATCTCCAGCTCCAATACATCGATAGCGCTCGACAGCAGCAATAAGGTGCATATCAGTTATAGTGTTTGGACAGATGAGTATACATATGAATTGAAATATGTCACAAACACTCCGGGAAGCTGGGCGACAGCAACGGTTGACAACGCAGGCGACGTTGGGAATCGCTATACGTCGATAGCGGTTGACAGCGGGAAAAAGGTGCATATCAGTTACAATGATTGGACAAACTTTGATCTGAAATATGCCACAAACGCACCAATTGATATTACCCCTCCGGTAGGCACAATAATAATAAACAGTAATGCCGTTTATACGAACACTGCGGCTGTGACCCTCACGCTCACCTGCGGAGACCTTCAAAGCGCATGCTCTCAGATGCAATTCAGCAATGACGGGGCCTCGTGGTCAGCCCCGGAGACATATGCGTCAAGCAGGGCGTCATGGGACATCGCTGCCGGCGTTTACGGCGGCACCTCACCTGACGGGCTCAAGTATGTATATGCCCGGTTCGAGGATTCTTCAGGCAACTGGTCCGATTCATACAGCGACACTATCACGCTCGATACTACACCGCCAACCGGAGCTCCGGCAGTCACAGGCACAACGCCGACAAACAATACAAGACCTGCATGGAGCTGGACGAGTACCGGAGGTGGAGGAAACGGAACATTCAGATACAAGCTTGACGACAGCAATTTAACAACAGGGGCCACAGAGACCACTGCAACCTCATATGCGCCTGTAATTGATTTATCAGAAGCCACCCATACATTATACGTACAGGAGAGGGACATGGCAGGCAACTGGTCGGTCTCAGGCAGTTTTGCAATAACGATAGACAGCACCCTTCCTAACTCACCTATAGTCACAGGGACCACACCTACAAATAGCAGAAGGCCGTCATGGAACTGGTCCAGTACGGGCGGCAATATTAATTTCAGGTACAAACTTGATGACAGCAATCTGATAACCGGGGCCACTGCAACAACGGCAACAAGCTATACACCTGTCTCGGACCTTTCCGGAGGTGCGCACACGTTATATGTGCAGGAAAAAGACACTGCAGGCAACTGGTCAAATTCAGGCAGCCATACAATACTCATTGATATAACAGCGCCCTCAGGCACGATAACGATCAACTCAGGGGCGGCAAGCACAAATGACCCGAGTGTGACCATGGGACTTACCTGTAATGACGGTACCGGAAGCGGCTGCTCTCAGATGCAGTTCAGCGATAACAACGGTACCTCATGGACAACGCCGGAGGCCTTTTCAGAAACAAAGTTCTGGACGCTTTCAGGAGATGGGGACAAGACCATATACGTAAAATTCAAAGACGCGGTGGGCAACTGGTCAAATGCTTTCAGCGATACAATAATCCTGGATGAAACCGCGCCGGCAACAACGGCAATCCCGCCGGGAGGATTAAAACAGACCGCACAGACAGTAACACTTTTCTGTGATGACAATACAGGAAGCGGCTGCGCAAACACCTATTACTGCACCGGGACAATCGGTTCAGTATGTGACCCGACAACACTGTACAATTACAGTCCTTCGACCCAGATACAGATAAGCAGCAACACGGACCTGAGGTTTTATTCGGTGGACATGCTTGGCAATGAAGAGCCGGTCAATACAGATACATATACCTTCGTGCAGACAGCCACCGACCTTTCCATGGAGCTGTCAGCTCCGAGGATACTGAGCGGTCATACAGTGGATGCGGTGGGGCAGTTGCTGCGCCTGCCTGAGAACGGGGCAAGCAGAAACGGCCTGACGATAAGGTTTGAGATAACCGGCCCCTCACCCGTTCCACCTGCAACACAGACCGTTACTTACACTAATAGCGGGCTCTATAGTCATACCATATCGGGCTTTATCACTGAAGGCATATATAACATCAAAGCGGTATTTGACGGAAACGGGCTGCTGCTGCCTGACGAATCTCCGGTGATGAACGTATACGTGGGCCCATCTGCAGGGTATGCGATCATCGTGGAGGGCAAGATACCGGGTGGCGGCGGACTGGCTTCACACAACAAGACAACGAACCGGATATATGCAAAGCTCAAGGCAAGGGGGTTTAACGATTCGGATATCTATTATTTTAACTACGACACAGGACAGGCGGGAGTAGACGAGGCCCCGGCAAGGGCATCAGTGCAGGCAGCCGTGCAATACTGGGCAAAGTTCAAGATGAACGACATAGCAGCGCCGCTTTACATTATCATGACAGACCATGGTGATGAGACAGACGGGATATACCTGGACAGTGAAAGCATTACGCCTGCCGACCTGAACACGTGGCTTAATTCCCTTGAAGGAGGGTTAAACGCAGTGGCCTTGCAGAAGAAGAGGGTAGTGATAGTAGGTGCCTGTTATTCAGGGGCTTTCATCCCGGCAGTGTCAAAGAGCGGCAGGGTAGTGATAAGCAGCTCGGCAGATAACGAAGTATCGCACAAGGGGCCGTACGAAAGTGACTCCGGGGTTGAGATAAGGAGCGGAGAGTTTTTCATGGAAGAGCTTTTTACGTTTCTTGAGCGCGGGTACACAATAAAGGACGCGTTTGAAGAGGCGACGGAGAAGACGGAGATATTCACGCGGAGGGACAGCGTAAGCGGAGAAGTCGCCCCCTACTATGACGAAGCAGTACAACATCCGCTGCTTGATGACGACGGAGACGGTTATGGCAGCAACATGCTGTCAGGCACAGAAGACGGGAATGAAGTGGATGAGCTGTATGTTGGTGTCGGGAATTATTATGTGCCCAACAGGGCGGCGAACCCTGCAGAGCTGACTGAGGTGACTGAGACGGCGTATCTGAGCAGCGCTGAAGCCACCTACACGATGTGGGCGGAAGTGAATGACAATGCCAAGATAGACGGGGGCCGTATATGGTATGAGGTGAGGAAACCGTCAAAGTCATTGCCTGGAGGAAGCGGCAATGAGCAGGTGGCAGCGGATTATGTCTACAACTTTTTGCTATACGACAGTGGCCTTCACTGGGAGAAGCAATACAATGACTTTGATGAGTACGGCAGGTATGAGATATTTTATTTTGTCAGGGATGCGGGGACACAGAAGGTCTCGCCGATGAAGCGCTCAATCGTGTACAGAGACGATCCGGGGAACCTGAACTATCCGGACGCCTTTAATCTGACCTTGCCTGCAGATGGGTCGGAGCAGATGTCGAAAGTGATACTGGATTGGGAAGGGTCGGTGGATGCAGATGGTGATGAAGTGACCTATACGGTGATGATATCCAGGGTCAGTGACTTTGCTACAGTGGACTATATCAGGGAAGAGATAAAGGACACGTGGGCGATGGTGGGCGATGATGGGGAGCTGCTAGTCGACACATTGTATTACTGGAAAGTAGTGGCGGCAGACTCCTATGGAAAACGGACGGAAAGCAACCAGGTATGGAGTTTCAACACCAATTGTCTGGGCGATCCCGAAAATTGCAACGGCACGGCATTTCCTGGGATAATAACGGGATATGTATATGTCAACGGCACTAATCCGGCAGTGCCTATAGCGAACGCGACGATTACAACCTCAAACGGCCGTAGTGCGACAAGCGGTGCAAACGGAACGGGCTTGTAGATGATAATGACCCCGGAGTTACAGGACAAAGCACATGGCATCCTGATGCGGACTCAGATACCTATGGAAGTTCATCGGTATCACTTTCGAGATGCATTCAGCCTGCGGGATATGTATCAGACAATACGGACTGTGATGACGGCGAGCGGTATATTTATCCCAATGGGCCTGAGGTGAGGATAGTTGATACTCCGACATCATATTACTGGATATATGAATTACAGACAGCCTACAATGATGCGCAGGACCTGGAAACGATACAGGGTAAGGTCAAGACGTATACAGGTGATTTAACCATCAATCAAAACAAGACCGTCATAATTGAAGGCGGATACACAGGGGCCAATAACTGCGGGTTTACCGGTATGACAGGCAAGACAACGGTGATTGGCAATGTCACTATCAGTGATGGGACGGTAAAAATCCTGAACGGTACTCTGGAGGTGAAGTAATACGTGACAGGCAGGAAAAGGCCGATTATCATAATAGACCTCAGCAAGGTGGAAAGTATTAATAGATAGTTGAATCCAGGCTGTATCAGGCTTATACAAGAGTTTCTTTTATTACATAAAAAAACAGCATACGTGAAAGACATTTCTGATAGCTGCGTCTAATAAATCAGGAATATGTGAAATATTTTTTGTGGGCGACTCTTTGAGCAAAAAGGGTGGAATGTAAAAATATGGGTACTTTTAAAAAGATTACAGCGGATTTGCGGCTTAAGGCTTCTTCACTTGTGAACTGTTGTATTATTACTCTGCTTCTCGTACTGCCGTCAGTTGTGCATGCCGAATGGACAATCCAGGGCGTGGATACGCCGAGGCACTGGGAAACAATGTCATCGAGGTCTATTGCCATAGACAAAACAACCGGTCATCCTCACATTGTATACGGAGGCGACCATCTCTATCATGCGTACTATAACGGGACCCAGTGGGTATTCGAGACTGTGGATGCCTCCCCTCTGGTAGGGAAAGCTGCTTCAATAGCCATTGACTCTAACGGGAAGGTCCATATCAGTTATCCTGATAAGTTAAATGGTAGTTTGAAATATGCAACGAATGTCTTCGGGGTATGGATGTCGATAACAGTGGACACCGATGCAGTGCGGTATAACGAAAACTCGATAGCCGTGGACAGCAGCAACAATGTTCACATCGGTTATCACAGTGCATATGACGACTTGAAATATGCGACAAACGCCACGGGAAGCTGGGTCACAGCGACAGTTGACAGCACAAGCAATTTTGGATCATATGTATCAATAGCGGCTGACAGCAACGGCAAGGCGCATATCAGCTATTATGACTCAACAAATTCCGACCTGAAATATGCCACAAACGCTACGGGAAGCTGGGTGAAAACAACAGTCGACAGCACAGGCTACGTTGGATCGAATTCATCGATAGCGGTAGACAGCAGCAATAAGGCGCATATCGCCTATGACGATGCAACAAATTCCGACCTGAAATATGCCACAAACGCTACGGGAAGCTGGGTGAAAACAACAGTTGACGGCAGCACCTCCGATGTCGGCAGTTCTGCATCGATAGCGATCGACAGCAGCAATAAGTTGCATATCAGCTATTATGACTCAACAAATGCCGACTTGAAATATGCGACAAACGCCACGGGAAGCTGGGTGAAAACAACAGTTGACGGCACCGGTTTGGTTGGATGGTTTTCATCGATAGCACTTGACGGCAGCAATAAGGCGCATATCAGCTATACAGCGACGAATCTGGACTTGAAATATGTCACAAACACCACGGGAAGCTGGGTCAAAACAACGGTTGACAGCGTAGGCAGCAATGTTGGCTATTATTCTTCGATAGCAGTTGACAGCAACAAAAAGGGACATATCAGCTATTACGATGCCACTACCAATGACCTCAAGTATGCAACCAACGCCACGGGAAGCTGGGTGGCAGCGACAGTCGGCAGCACCGGAATTGTTGGACAGTATTCATCGATAGCAGTAGATTCAAACAACAAAGTGCATATCAGTTATTATGACGGAACTAACTATGACCTCAAGTATGCAACCAACATATCTGGAAGCTGGGTGACAGCGACAATCGACAGCACGGGCATTGTTGGACAGTATTCATCGATAGCAGTAGATTCAAACAACAAAGTACATATCAGTTATTATGACGGAACCAACAAGAATCTCAAATATGCAACTAATGCGTCGGGATCATGGGCGACCACAACAGTGGACGCCAATTCATGGGACACAGCGGGAAGCACATCCATAGCTATTGATTCCAGCAATAAAGTACACATCAGCTATTACGACAGCACTAATTTTGACCTTGGGTATGCAACGAATCTCTCCGGTTCCTGGGTAATTTCCTGGCCTGACGTGACAGGTGATGTCGGTTATTATAATTCCATAGCTGTAGATTCAGGCAATAAGGCGCATATCAGCTATCAAGATGCAACAAATATTGTCCTGAAATATGCGACAAACACCTCTGGAAGCTGGGTGACAACGACAGTTGACAACACCTCTGGCGTTGGATGGAACGCATCGATCGCAGTAGACAGCGGCAAAATTGCGCATATCAGCTATCACTATGGACTATCTGCCGACTTGAAATATGCGACAAACGCCTCCGGGGGCTGGGTGGCAACGACAGTTGACAGCGACGGTTGGGTTGGCGATTATTCATCGATAGCCGTCGACGGCGAAAACAAGGCGCATATCAGTTATTATCATTATTATGATGAATCGAATGGCGACCTGAAATATGCGACAAACGCGCCGATTGACATAACCCCTCCGGTAGGCGGGATAACAATATCTATAGGCGACTTCGTTTATACTAACACGGCAACTGTGACCCTTTATTTTTACTGCGCTGATCTTCAGAGTGACTGCTCACAGATGCAGTTCAGCAATGACGGGACTTCGTGGTCTACACCTGAGGTATACTATGAGCTGCCAGGCACGAAGTCATGGGACATCACTGCCTCCGCCTACGGCGGGACCTCATCTAACGGGCTCAAGTCTGTCTATGTCCGTTTCAGGGATGCTTCAGGCAACTGGTCCGCCCCATATAGCGACACCATCACACTTGATTCCGTGCCGCCGAATGCTCCATCAGTAACAGGAACTACGCCGACCAGTGATTCTACACCGACATGGACGTGGAACAGCGGTGGAGGAGGAGGAAACGGCACATTCAGATACAAACTTGACAACTCTAATCTTACGACAGGAGCAACCGAGACAAATTCCCTGAACTATACACCGGGCACAGCGCTTACAAACGCAGCCCATACACTTTACGTGCAGGAACGTGATGAAGCAGGCAGCTGGTCAGGTTCCGGAAGCTTTGCCATAACAGTAGACACAACTCCCCCCAATACCCCGTCAGTTACGGGAACAACGCCAACCAATGATTCTAAACCGTTATGGAGCTGGACAAGCAACGGGGGCGGAGGAAACGGGACTTTTCGCTACAAGCTGGACAACGCTGATCTTACAACAGGAGCGACAACGACCACATCATTGAGTTACATACCTGCTTCAGCGCTTTCAGACGGGGCACATACATTATACGTGCAGGAAAAAGACGCCTTAAATAACTGGTCAGGATCGGGGAGCTTTGCGGTGACAGTTGATACTACACCGCCGAATGCTCCCTCAGTAACCGGAACAACACCAACCAATGACTCTACACCTTCATGGAGCTGGACGAGCAATGGAGGAGGAAACGGGACTTTTCGCTACAAGCTGGACAACGCTGATCTTACAACAGGAGCGACAACGACCACATCAGTGAGTTACACACCTGCTTCAGCGCTTTCAGACGGGGCCCATACATTATACGTACAGGAAAAAGACACCTTAAGCAATTGGTCAACATCCGGAAGTTTTACCATATCAATAGACAGCACACCGCCCAATGCCCCTTCAGTCACAGGCACAACTCCGACGAACAACACAAGACCCGCGTGGAGCTGGACGAGCAACGGAGGCGGAGGCAACGGGACATTCAGGTACAAGCTTGACGACAGCAATCTTTCGACAGGGGCCGCGGAGACAACCGCAACGGATTATACTCCTGCCTCTGACCTTACTGAAGGCGCGCACACGTTATACGTACAGGAGAGGGACGCGGTTGGCAACTGGTCGGCCTCAGGCAGCTTTTCAGTAATGATAGACATCACCCAGCCTGACTCACCCATAGTCACGGGGACCACGCCCACAAACAGCGCAAGGCCGGCATGGAACTGGTCCAGCACCGGCGGCAATACAAATTTCAGGTACAGACTCGACAACGCTGATCTGACTGTTGGGGCAACAACGACCACATCAACGAGCTATGCACCTGCCTATGACCTTCCCGAAGGCCCGCACACGTTATACGTTCAGGAGCAAGACCCTTCAGGCAACTGGTCAATTTCAGACAGCCATACAATACTTATCGATATAACAGCCCCCTCAGGTGGAATAACGATCAACTCAGGCGCGGCAGACACAAAAGACCCGAACGTGACCCTGGGCCTTACCTGCAATGACGGGAACGGAAGCGGCTGCTCGCAGATGCAGATCAGCGACAACAACGGCACGTCATGGACGGCTCCGGAGGCCATTGCAGCGACAAAGGCCTGGGTGCTGTCAGGAGACGGGGACAAGACCATATATGTGAAATTCAAAGACGCGGCAGGGAACTGGTCAGGGGATACGGCAATAAGCGATGGAATCAAACTTGATACAACAGCTCCTGTGACAGCGCCGTCTGCCGGGACAGGCAATTATGCCACAACCCAGATAGTGGCCCTTGAGTGCGGTGACGGGACTGGAACCGGATGCGCAGGCACATATTTTACAACAAACGGCAATGACCCTGATGAGACAAACGGCTACTCAAGTCCCATAACAATAAATTCAGACACTATTCTGAAATTCTATTCAAAGGACAACCTCGGTAATACCGAGACAGTAAAGACGCAGACATACACCTTCACTGCCGGATACACTGAACTGACGTTTGAACTGTCCGTGCCTACCATAGACCAGGGCGGCTCGCTTGTGGCGTGGGGAAGACTGCACAACATGAACTCAAACGGGGCAGATCCGACAGGAGAGACGATCACGCTTAACATAATCGATCCCAATGGAGTCCCCCAGACACCTGTGACCGTGCAGATATACAATAATCTTGGAGACTTTTACTTTGAGGCGGTGACGGGTTTCACCCTGAAGGGAGTATATACGCTTTACGCCTCGTTTGGAGGATCGGGACTTCTGGCGGCATCAGATTCATCGTCATTGCCGCTTCTGGTCGGGGCTTCTGCAGGATATGCCGTTATCGTAGAAGGCAAGATCAACCAGTCGGGGGCCAGCGGGGAGGCATCGCACAACAAGACGGCAAACAGGATATACCAGAGACTCAAGGCCCGGGGCTTCGTGGATGACAACATCTACTATTTTAATTATCTGACGCAGGCGGGAGTTGACGGAAAGCCTTTGAAGGCAGTGATCCAGTACGCGGTAGAGGAGTGGGCGCAGCCGAGGATGAACGGGATGCCCGCGCCGTTGTACATCATCATGGTGGACCACGGGAGCACTGATTTCTTCCACATAGATGACAGCGATGCAAACACCAGTGAGGACAATGACACGATCAGCCCTGCTGATCTCAACACGTGGCTGACCACGCTTGAGTACGGGCTCAATGCAGAGGCATTGCTTGAGAAGCGGGTAGTGATAATCGGAGCTTGCTATTCGGGGAGCTTTATAGATGAACTTTCGCAGGGGCCGTCAACCGGCAACGGGGGGAGGGTAGTAATAACGAGCTCTGCGGAGGATGAGGTGTCGTACAAGGGGCCGATGGAGGGAGACAATATCCGGAGCGGGGAGTTTTTCCTTGAGGAACTGTTCACGCGTCTTGAGCACGGTAACCCGATACGACAGGCGTTTGAGGAGGCGACAGAGGCGACAGAGATATTCACGTGGAGGGGTGGGGAAGATGCCAATGCAAACGCGCCTTATTATGACGGGGCGGTGCAGCACCCGATGCTTGATGACAATGGAGATGCACAGGGGAGCAACAGACTTGGTAATGACCCAACAGAGGACGGCCCGGAGACAGAGGACCTGAAGCTTGGAGTGGGGGTGGATTACAATATCAACTCTGCGGAAACCCCTGCAGACATAACAGAGGTAACAGTGCCGGTGTATCTGGATTCAACAACCACATCGGCTACCTTATGGGCGAGGGTGAACCATGATGAAGAAGTAGATTCAGCGCCATGGGTAGAGATAAGGACGCCTTCAATGGTGTTAAACCCGCAGGCGGGGAGCGGGCAGGAGGAACTTGCACTGACCAGGATACCGCTGACTCTTAATCAGGCAACTGGGGTATGGGAGACAAACCCTCCCCTGACATCATTTGCAGAAAGTGGGAAGTATGAGGTGTACTATTTTGTAAGGGACCAGGAGACAAAGAAACTGTCGCCGATGAAGCGGTCGGTTGTGTACAAGGACAGCCCTGCGAATATGAATCCTCCCGGTGCCTTTCACCTGATATCACCGGCAGACGGATCAGAGCAGCTCAGGAAAGTGATACTGGAATGGGAGGCGTCAGGGGACCCGGACGGGGATGAGGTGACCTATACGGTGATGATATCTCAGGACAATACATTTGCCACAATAGACTATATCAAAACAGACATAAAGACCACGTGGGCGCTGGTGGGTGAGAATGGGGAGCTGTTAATCGACACATTGTATTACTGGAAAGTAGTGGCGGTAGACCCGTATGGGAAGCATAGAGAGAGCAGTCAGGTATTGAGTTTCCACACCAATTGTGGTTTTGACCCCGAAAATTGCAACGGCACGGCATTTCCTGGGATAATAACGGGATATGTATATGTCAACGGCACTAATCCGGCAGTGCCTATAGCGAACGCGACGATTACAACCTCAAACGGCCGTAGTGCGACAAGCGGTGCAAACGGA
>JACRQA010000037.1 GCA_016222915.1 Nitrospirota bacterium
ACCGTAGTCGGCTGGCCACCAGTCCTGCGAGTCGGTCATCAGCGCATAGAGGTCCTGCTTCAGAGCATTGAGGTCGAGTTTCTTGAATTCTTCAGCGTAATTGAAATCCTCGCCCATTGGATTGGACTTGGCGGAATGCTGGTGCAGGATCTTGAGGTTCAACTGGTCCGGCCACCAGTCCCGGTTCGACATGCCTCTGCCGGTTGCATGTTTATTTGCTCCGCCCGTTACCGGGCACTGACTATCTTTATTCATCTCAATTCTCCTTTCCTTGCAGATTTGAATTTGTACAGCTAATACAGAGCTTACTGATGTGGTGTCGTGTAGGACATCAGCAAGCTCTCAAACAAACTTAGAGCCCCCATCTCCAATACGCAATCGTAAGCAAAACGCAGAATACGATGACGAGATTCATGTAAGCGATAAAGTAAAAGGCCTTCTGGGCAAACGTCTTAGGAGGCTTCATGGCTGCATCATATGAGCCGACGATTTTCAGGCCCTCAAGTTTCTCGTCGCCGTGGGGGGCCTTTGCAATGAAAGCGGTAAGGTCATTACCGGAAGAGTGCTTCATGTGAACACCGTTTTTCCAGAGTTTGAGACCGCCGACATCATACACTTTGTCCTTATATGCAATGTAAACCGGCCTTCCTTCTTTCCCGTCACAGGCTGATAAAGTCGCTGGATCAAATATCTCTACTTTCAGATCTACAGGGTTACCCGCGCCCCTCTTTAATTTCGGGCCTATGAATAAAACGACATACAGGGCAGACATTATCATGATAAGATAAAATGCAATCTTGACGGAGAGCACGATTCCCCACGGACTTGAGTATAGAACGCTGATGCTCCTTATCCGTGAGACAGTCAGCAGGATGCCGGATATACCGACGATCCACATGGATACCATGCCGAGGACAACTTCGCCCTTGGGCAGACCACGGCCCGCATAAGCAGGCCTGAGAATGAGGTGAACATAAAGTATGGTCCCGAACCACAGGAATGCAGCCAGGATGTGCAGACTACCGATAAAGAACCGTACCGACTTTCTGATAGGCCCGAGTATCCTGTAACCTCCCTCAGGCGGCCACACGTAACCCGATGCAGAAAACTCCAGCCCCTTATCATTCAGGTCTCCTCCGTCCTCCTGAACGTGACAGATCAGGCATCCCTGCTTTGTCCTGTCCGCGTATTCAGGAGTGGCATGCGATATTGAAGTGAAAAGGCACAGGATTATAAATATTGGAGCTAAACAGGAAAGAACAAACCGTCTTGAGTAATTTGCAGGCAACATATGTCACTCCTCAAGAAAAATGCATATAAGATTTCACTGTACAAAATAAGACTTGTATGCTAAATAAAATACTATGGATTGCAGGGCCTGTCAAATGTATCTTCAAAACCATGACATGGTCCCAACTACATCAGATACTAACCTTGAAGGAGGAAACAGACATGAAAAGAAAACATAAAATTATTATTACCTTTCTTACTGTTCTGTCAGCTCTAATACTTATCGACGGCAGCAGGCACAATTCCATTTTTACTTCATTTGCTTTTGCCCACTGTGACACGCTCGCAGGACCTGTAGTGATGACTGCAAAGACGGCTCTGGAAAAAAGCGATATAACACCGCTTTTGAAGTGGGTGAAGAAGGAAAACGAAAAAGAAATCCGCGACGCATTTGCTAAAACACTTGCAGTGAGGAAGCAAAGCAAAGACGCGAAGGAGCTTGCCGATATGTATTTCTTCGAGACCCTCGTCCGTATCCACCGGGCGGGAGAAGGCGCCCCTTACACAGGTCTTAAGCCGGGTGAAGCTATAGAACCTGTCGTACAGGAGGCCGACAAGGCGCTTGAGGCCGGTTCAGCCGATCATCTGGTAAAGTTTGTGACGGACGCTGTCGCAAAGGGCATACGTGAAAAATTCGCCCATGCAAAGGAAACCAAAAAACATGCCGACGACAGTGTTGCGGCAGGCCGTGAATTTGTTGAGGCATATGTTATCTTCACGCATTATGTAGAGCGCCTGCATCTTGATGCTGAGGGAGCGGGTTTGCATGGCGAAGAGGCCGCTAAGCCGGGGGCCGGACAACACGGACATTGATCCCTCCCGCTGGTCCGACGATGGTTAATGACGTCCCGCAGGGGCATGGCGCGCCATGCCCCTACAGATGCTGCCTGCATTAATAATTACAATCCCGTAAACCCGGCAAGATCAAAACCGCACAGTAATCCACTTGAGAAGCGGCCGGGCGTTGACCTCGTCCGGTTCAAGAGAATTATTCCCGTTCTTGTCCAGTCCCATAAAGGCCTCATCTATATTTGAGTGCCTGTCCGCGTAGTCTGAAAATTCAAAAAAGGTGATCCCCCTTTTTTTGTCTTTACCTGTTCTTTTAAAAAGCTCGTTCCGCATCTCAGGTTCCGTTGCGCCATAGACAGCCTCCCATTCCTTCTCAGTGATCTCCTTGTCCTTGTCCGCATCCAACTTTTCAAAGGCCTTCTCTTTCATATCTTTCGAGAATTCAGCGCGGTCGACCTTGCTGTCCTTGTTCAGGTCAATGTCCTTGAATAATTCGTGAAGCGCGCTGCTTTCCGACGCTGCAAAGCCGATGGACACCATTACCAGAAAGCCCAAAACAATTTTCGTCATAGTGATCATATCCTCCTAACCCTTTAAACCCTTTAAACTTCTTACCCCGTTTCGCTACGGGTTGATAGTAACATAAATAAACCCTCCTGTTCTGTATACAAGCAGCAGCACACTATCTTCAGGCTTGACCCTGTTGACCAGTGTTTCATAGTCCTTCACGTTGAATATACTCTTTCGGTTTATCTCCAGTATCACGTCATTTTGCTTCAGGACCTCGGCGGCGGGGCTTTCTTCATCGATGTTTGTGACTATGACGCCGGTGACCTTATTGGGAATATCCAGACCCTTCCTGATTTCCGGGGTAATGTCCTGCACATAGACCCCTTCCATAACATTCCCGATCTCACTTTTTTGGGAGACCGATGTCTTTGGCAATTCTCCGAGATTAACGGACAATGTCTTCTCTTTCCCTTCCCTTATTATTTTTACCGTTACCGTTTTGCCGGGTGGTCTTCCCGCGACCATGTTTCTGAGAGAAGTCGCGTCTTCTACAGGCCCACCATCAAACTCAGCTATCAGGTCTCCGCGCCTGATACCTGCTTTATCGGCAGGACCGCCCTTGACGACGTCAGCTATGAGCGCCCCTTTGCCCTCTTTAATGTCAAAATGTTTTATCAGCTCCGGGGTCAAATCCTGGATGCTCACCCCAAGCCAGCCGCGCACAACCTTGCCGTGCCTGATAATACTGTCCATGACCTTTTGGGCCATGGAAGAGGGGATTGCAAACCCTATTCCTACATTACCTCCGCTCGTTGAAAAGATAGCGGTATTTATCCCCACGAGTTCGGCCCTGACATTTACCAGGGCGCCTCCTGAATTGCCGGGGTTGATGGCTGCATCCGTCTGAATAAAGTCCTCATAATCAGCTATCCCGACATGGGACCTGCCGACGGCGCTTACGATCCCCATCGTAATGGTGTTGCCGAGGCCAAAGGGGTTGCCGACCGCAATTACCAGCTCGCCCACCTTTAATTTGCCCGAATCCCCGATCTTAATTGCAGGCAGTCCGTCAGCCTTCACTTTTACAATTGCGAGGTCCGTCTGGGGGTCAGTGCCGATGAGTTTGCCGGTGAACTCTCTCTTGTCCTGCAGAATGACCTTGATCTCGTCGACGTTTTGGACTACATGGTTATTGGTAAGTATATATCCGTCCGCCGTTACAATTACCCCTGATCCCAGTGCGGAAGTCTTGAATTTCTTCTTCCCGCCGTGCGGACCGAATTGATCGCCGAAGAATTTCCTGAAAAACGGGTCATTGTAGAAATCCCCGAAAGGGCTTTCCTTCATCGACACCGTGGTCGTGGTCGATATGTTGACGACCGACGGTTTGACAGTCTCGGAAACCGAAGACAGGGACCCGTTTATCTTTGCCAATAAAGCGGCATCCTCTTCGGATATCGCTGCCCCTGTAGTTACGCGTTTTGTTTCCTCCGCAGCAGGCTTTGATACCGGCGGTTTAACCGGCTCCTTGCCTGCCTGTTGTTTGCACCCTGATGCCGAATAAAGTGAAAGTATTAATATTGCGGCTGTCAGCGCAGACAGAAGATTGCCCATTTGTCCCTTCTCCTTTTTGATCGCGGACCCTTATTCAAATTGTATGCGATTTCAGAAGGAAGTCAATAGCGTGTTTGTCTTTTATTGATAGGTCAGTCGTATAGCGGCAGAGCATGTCTGAAAAACGCGTGAAGGGATAGACAAGATGACTTTTATGTGATAAGAGATAATAAAAAAGGAGGTTGGAAATGGACAGAAGAGATTTTATTAAGGGCGCATTGCTCACAGCAGCCGTAGTGACCTATGGAAAGGCCTATGCTGATCATCCTGAAAAAAAGGAAGAAGAACATAAGATGCAGCGCCTCTCAAGCAAGGAAAAACCGTCTGCCCTTGAACAGAAACATGTCCCGGGTATCGAGGCCCCGGCTTCTGTTAAGGCAGGTGAATGGTTCGATGTTAAGGTAAAGGTCGGGTTTATGGGAGAGCACCCGTCAACCCCCGAGCACTGGATCACCAAGATAAAACTCCTTGTGGACGGAAAGAACATCGCCAAGACCGCTTTTGAGGTCGGCGGCGCAGCAGCCCCTGTGGCGACCTTTAGAATCAAACTGGACAAGACCTCCAATATAGAGGCCGTAGAGGATTGCAATCTCCACGGGACGTGGATCAGCGAAGCGGTCAGGATTACGGTTTAGCACGGCGCGTTTTCTTGTTGCGGACAAAACAGATCACGTTTCATTACGGAGATTTCATGGAATAAAATTCAAATACCCCCCTGTCAAAGGGGGGACATATTCCACTGCAAGTAAATTGTCAGACTAATTCCGCACCTTAATCATTCCCCCTGCCTTCCAATCACGCTGCAAAAAGTATAAAATAGAAGGCTATTATGATCCCGGAGGTATCCATACATGGAGAGTGTTCTCAAGAAAGTCGAAGAACTTGCATTGCTGCATGACAAGATAGATCCCAAAATCGTTAAGGCGAAAAACATCAAGCTGGGGCTGAGGAATGAAGACGGCTCCGGGGTGTTTGTCGGCATCACGAGCAAAGGACAGGTCATAGGATATGAAAAAATCATATCCGGGGACGGCGCGGAATCATTAAACCCCATACCCGGAAAGCTTTACTATTGCGGCTATGACGTCGCAGACCTGGTGAACGGTAAAGAAAAGGAAAAGAGGTTCGGGTTTGAAGAGACCATCTACCTCCTTCTGACCGGCGAGCTGCCCAGGGAAAAGTACCTCAAAAGCTTTTCAAAAGAGCTCGGGAAGAGACGCGAGCTGCCTGAGGAAGCCAAGGAAATAATCCTAAACAGGCCGAAGCATGATGACCAGATGTGTTCTCTTCATACGATTGTTTCGGCAATGCACCTCTTTGATAAAAACCCGAACCAGACGGATATCCGGAACGTGACCAGGCAGTGCATTGACCTGATAGCAAAATTCCCGACAATCATAGCCTATAACTACCAGAAGAAACTGATGAAGAAAAATGACTGTTCAAAGCTCGTTGAGCCTGATCCCGACAAGGGCACTGCGGAGAATTTTCTCTATATGCTGAACGGTAAAGCCCCGGACCGGCTTACTGCGGAGCTTTTCGACACTATGCTGATCTTTCATGCAGAGCACGGCGGGGGAAACAACTCTACCTTTACGACAAGGTGTGTTTCATCTTCCGGCGCAAATACCTACATGGCGATATGCGCGGGGATCGGCTCGCTTTCCGGGCACCTGCACGGCGGCGCAAATGAGGCCGTTGTGAGGATGATGCGTGACATCAAGCGCAAGGTCAGGGACTGGGAAGATGACGATGAGATCAAGTCGTACCTGAAGACGCTCCTTGAAAAAACCGCCGGTGATAAGTCGGGGAAGATTTACGGGCTGGGCCACGCGGTCTATACATTGTCCGACCCAAGGGCGGTGTTCCTCGAAAAACGCGGGGAAGAGCTTGCGAAACTGGCCGGAAAAGAAAAAGAGTTTTCCCTGTACAAAAAGATCGCAAAGCTGGCGCCACAGCTTGTCCGGGACAAAAAGGGCAAGGTCGTCTGCACGAATGTCGACTTTTACTCCGGGTTTGTTTATCAGTGTATGGGAATACCGCCGGAGCTGTTCACCCCGATCTTTGCAATGGCGAGGGTGTCCGGCTGGTCGGCCCACAGGATCGAGGAGATCATCCAGGGGAGAATCATAAGGCCTTCATATTTCTCGTCCTTAAAGGGTATGCAGACTTATATACCGATGTCCAAACGCTAAGAACTGCCCTGCAAATCCCGATATGGAAAAAAAAGCCTTCTTATATATCCCCTCCCCTAGCGGGAGGGGACTAAGGGGAGGGGGGAACCTGCAGGTTATTAATCACCCTCTCCCTAACCCTCTCCCATTAAGGGAGAGGAAACATTAGGAAATGCCTATCTCAGTTCCCCGGCGCCATACAAGATATCTCGGATTGTCTTCTTGGTCTTTCTCTTTGTTGTGGGGTCCTGTTGCTTCACTTAACTCATACCGTTCTCTTAAATGCGAATATGGCGACAATCATCATTATCAGTGTAAACATAAAAAGGTACGCGATATCGTGTGAGACAGACGAAAGGGCCGCGCCCTTGAAGAGGATGGATTTCAGAGCGTCGACTGCATAGGCTTCGGGATTTACCAGGGCGAAGGACTTTAACCATCCGGGGAAACTCGCGACAGGATATATGGCGCCGCTGGGGAAAAAGAGGATTACGTTCAGAAACCCGCTCAGTATCCCCACGATCCGGGGGTGGTTTACACGTCCGATGATGACAAACATCATGCTCAGCAATCCAAGGGTCGTAAGCGTAATGACTGCAAATATCGCTACCCATTGCCCCGGCTCCGCTGAAAAGGAAATGCCTGTTATCAGCATGCTTACAATCAGGATAAAAAAAGCGATCAGCGTGGTAATGAACAGCCCGCTTATGATCAGCCCGGAAACTATGTGCGCCTTGGAAAGGGGCGTCAGCAGATAGCTCTCGTCGATGCCGAGGAACCTGTCCATGACAAGATTGAACGCCCCTGTCGTCATGGCCCCGAGGAAGATGGCCATGATCACGACTCCGGGAACAAGGGACTGATAATAGTCAACCTTACTGTACAGGTTGACATCTCTCATCCGGACCTCTCCTGCCGCTTCCCGTACTGATACATATTCCGTCCCGGAGGCGCGGACCGCGCCCTCGACCGTGATTCTTATCGTCTCGGAAGATATCCCGTCCGTGTTGTCAAGGAACAGCCCCACGGACGGCCTGCTTTTACGCGCAACATTTTTGCTGAAGTCAGAAGGGATGATGAGCGCTGCTTTATAGCTTCCTTCCCGCACCCCGCTCAGGGCCTCCTGCTGGTCCTTCATTCTGATAATTGTTATGGTCCCCGGTCCGGCGGCGACCGCCTGCAGATTTTCCACGACTCGCCCTGAGTGAGGGCCTGTGTCCTGGTCGACAACAACGACAGGGAGCGCCTTTAATTTCCCCTGGAAGGAATTGCCGATAATGATCAGGTAAATAAGCGGCATGAGCACGCTCATTGCCAGGACAACGGGGTTCCTCCTGAATTTCTTCAGGTCCCTTTCTATGACGGCAAGCAGTCGCGTCATTTTTTCATCTCCCCCATTTGCGGGGTATCCCGGCGCCTACAAGGAAGCTGACCTTCTTTGCCTCTTCTTCCCTGATGGATTTGCCCGTATAGTGTATAAATACATCTTCGAGGGACTGTTCGTGTATCGAGGCGGACAATACCTTGGCCCCTGACGATCTTGCTTCATCAATGAGCCCCGGAAGGTTGTTCGCCCCGCTGTCGACAGACACCCTTATCTTGTTTTCTTCAACGCTGCTTTTATGCACAAAAGGGAGCTTCTCCACTTTCGCAATCAGGTCCTGTGTAATATTATCGACCGTCAGGACTATACTGTCATTGCCCGGAAGCCGGCCCTTAAGCTCTTCAGGACTGCCGATAACAACGATCTTCCCCGAATCTATAATGGCTATCCTTCCGCACAATTCCTCCGCCTCTTCCATGTAATGCGTTGTAAGAAATACGGTCATCCGGTCGCCTTCCATCAGCTTCTTTAAAAAGCCCCAGATATTCTGCCTGCTTTGAGGATCGAGTCCAATCGTGGGTTCATCCAGGAAGAGAATTTTCGGCCTGTGGACGAGGCCCCTTGCTATCTCAAGCCTTCTCCTCATGCCGCCTGAGTAAGCAGCTACAAGGTCATTCGCCCTTTGCGTAAGACCTACCAGATCGAGCAGATACCCGGTCCTTTCTTTTCTTTCCTTTGCGGGCATGCCGTAGAACCTGCCGTAGATGTCCATGTTCTCATAGCCCGTGAGGTCCAGGTCGCTTGTCATGGCCTGTGGCACCACACCGATCTCATGTCTTACCCTTTCAGGATGCCTGGCCACGTCACAGCATGCTACTACGGCGCCTCCGCTCGTCGGTTTCAAAAGGGTCGTGAGTATCCTTATGAGTGTAGTTTTCCCTGCGCCGTTCGGACCGAGAAAGCCGAAGAATTCCCCTTCCGACACATCAAAACTCACATTATCAACTGCAGTGAGAGTGCCGAAAGTCTTGGTCAGTCCTGAAACTTCAATGGCCTTGTTTCCCTGCATATCCATTCGGCCTACTTAGGTATGGTTACGGTTACAGTCATCCCGGGTTTCAGGATTCCACTGTGATCATCCACTGCTATCTTGACCCTGAAGGTCCTTATGTCCTGTCTTCCCCGGACCACGTCCCTCTGGGTGGCAAACTCGGCGTGCCTGCTGATCTCCATGACCTTCCCGCTGACAGCCTTGTCCGGGGAGTTTTCAAGCATTATGTCCGCCTCTTTGTTCAGGACTACGCCGCCTATACGTGATTCATCTATGTCCGTCCTGACATAAAGATTGTCCATATCGACTATGGTCAGAACGGTCACCCCGGGATTGACAGTCTCCCCTGCTTCAAAAGCCTTGAACACAACCGTGCCTGATATGGGCGTCATTATCACCGTATCATTGAACCTGGACTGCTGATACAAAAGATTTGCCTCTGCTTCCTTAAGCCCTTTCTGCGCTGCTGTCAGTTGACTTAGTGTTGTATTGAGCCGGGCCGCAGCAGATTTCCTCTTTGATACTGCCGAGGAATGTTTTGCTTTTGACGACTCATGAAGGGCTGATGAGCTCTTATATCCGGCAAGTGCCTTTTCATAAGCTTCCTGTGTGACAAGCCCCTCGTCAAAGAGGGACTTTGCCCTTTTCATCTCCCTCTCCGCTTCTTCCATGTCCACCTTTGTCCTCTCAACGTCCGCTTCTGCATCTCTGATGTCCGCTTCAACACCCTGGATATCGGCCCTTGAGCCTTCAATTGCAGCCTCTGCGACCCTTATCTCCGCCTCCGCCCGCGCCACCCCCGCTTCCGCCTGCTTAACCGATGCCGCAAGCTCGTCGCTCTCCAGCTTGATGACGATAGCGCCTTTCAGAATACTGTCTCCTTCATTGCAGCATATCTCCAGGACCCGGCCCGGCGCCTTTGAGGATATGTTCACTTCAGTCCCCTCAACAATTCCGGAAGTAACAATAGAGGCCCCTTTGTCGTCATTATTCATCCTGTAATAGATCAACCCGGCTATACCGATTACAGATGCGGCAATTATGATCATGACTGCCTTTTTCCTCATACGTATCTCCACATGTCAATAAACGTTAAATATTACACCGATGCTCTTCATTATACCGTGTTCAGGCTCTAATTAAGATAAAATATGTTAGTGAAGTTCTTCGGTCAAGTCAAATTTCAGACATTTGCTCCTTTCCTGATGGACCCGTCCACTATCTATTTATGACAATTATGGTCAATGGCTGTTTTAACGCAATCAAGTTAACTCGTGACTCTGCCGATAAGACCATCAGAACAATACTTCTTAGTTATGGCCCGGATTGCGGCACATTATTAATGGTCAATTCTTAAAGTCATAAATTAAATGCATCAATCGAGTGACAATAATTAGTTCGAGGAGACCCATATGAACTGGAAAAATCTCAAGGTCAAAAACAAGATCACTATCTGTTTCCTGGTCCCCGTGACTTTAATAGTGCTTTACGCTATCTGGACATTTGCCGTTACAAGGGCCGTCCATAAAAACCTTGAGACCGCAAAGGACGTCAATGTCGAGTTTGCGCTCCTTGCCGAAAAGATGAGCAGAGACATCATCCAGATACAGCAGTGGCTCACGGACATATCGGCCACACGGGGGCTTGACGGCCTTGATGATGGGTTCAGAGAGGCGGAAAAAAGTTATCAGTCCTTTCTGTCCGGGCTTGCGCTTTTCGAAAAAGCTTACGAAGCTGAAAACAATAAACAGGGCATGCAGAGAATAAAGGACCTCCGGGCAAAAACGGATGCATACTATGAAACCGGGAAGACTATGGCAAATGGATACATTGAATCAGGGCCTGAGGCCGGTAACAGGTTAATGAAAAATTTTGATGACACCGCCGAATCCCTGACACTGGTCCTCGGGCCTTTTATAAAAGAACAGAAAGAGATAATGTCAGAGACCCTTAAAGATACCGCAAGCAGTGTGTCCGGTTTAAGGAACGGCCTGTTAATCGTCATCGCCGGCTTGATTCTGATCAGCATTGGGAGCGGATTCCTGCTGATAAGAAGCATAACCTCCCCTTTGAATGAAACTGCTGAATGTATCGACAAGTTATCAAACGGGGAGCTGGACATCTCCGTCAGGAAAGACCGCGATGATGAATTCGGGCATCTGCAACAGGCCATGGAGAAAATGTCAAAAAGCCTGAGAGACATTGCGGGGCGGATGGTCCCCCTTTCCCGTACGGTTTCAGGCAGCGCAGAGGAAGTATCTGCATCAACGGCGCAGTTGACCTCAGGGATAGATGAGCAGTCCAGACAACTGGAACAGTCATCGGCAGCCACTACAGAAGTGGCCCAGACTATTTTGGATGTGGCAAATAATGCCGCTAATGCGTCAAACTCCGCCAGTGAATCCGTTTCAATGGCCAATGAAGGGAAGACCGTTGTTGAGCAGACGGTTGCGAGCATGCTGAACATAGCCCGCAATGTCGAGATGTCGTCAAAGACCATGGAGGGCCTCGGAGAAAGCAGCAAAAAGATAGGAGAGATCATAACCGTTATTAATGACATCGCAAGCCAGACCAACCTGCTGGCTCTCAACGCCGCCATCGAAGCGGCCAGGGCGGGTGAACAGGGGCGCGGTTTCGCGGTAGTGGCCGATGAGGTCAGAAAACTCGCTGAAAAGACAGGTAAGGCCACCGAAGAAATCACGGACATGATTAAGCAGATACAACATGACACCATGGAATCCGTCAACAGCATGGAGAAAAATAAAGCAGAGGCGGAACAGGGGGTCACCCATGCACAGGAGGCCAGGTTATCGCTTGATAAAATTGTCGGCGCGTCTGACCGCTGCCTTGATCAGGTCCGCTCCATTGCCGCCGCCACAGAGCAGCAGTCTGCTGCAATTGAAGAGGTGTCTGCCGGCGCTGAACATATAGTACAGACCTTTGAGCATTCCCGCAACGCCATTGCACAAATGAAATCAACGACTAATCATCTAGCAGATGTTTCAAGCGAATTAATGAAAGTTGTATCATGGTTCAAAACAGGTGGACATGAACAGCCGGGCTTGCATACTAATTCCAGGCATACTCCGTTTTCAGAAAACCGGCCGCATTCCGACACATAACGGTCCCGCTGACCCGGCTTCTGCATAAGTACTGCTCCGCTAAATATGGTATTATGATTACCATGTTCATTATAAATCCATGCAGCCTCCGGAAATCCCATTCACGCGTGCCCTGTTGTCCGCTTTCGAACTTAAAGGGCGCCGCATGAAAGGCAATCCCAATCTATATGAGATAAATACGGCCGTATGGCTTTATGAGTTGTCCGGGAAACACGGGACCCGCATGACACTCGGGCAGGTCCCTGCTTCTGAATGGGACATGCTGAAAGAAGCGGGGTTTCACATTGTCTGGCTTATGGGCGTATGGAAGCGCTGCCCGTCAGACAGGGAATATTTTCTGGCCGACCCTCACAATATATCGTTGTGCAATACGATACTCCCGGGATGGACGGAAGAAGACATTATCGGCTCGCCATATGCAATCGGGGGTTATGAACCTGACCCTTTAATCGGCGGCTGGGAGGACATCGACAGGGCGCGCAGGGAACTGCATGACCGGGGCATGCTCCTCATTCTTGATTTTATCCCCAACCATACGGGCATTGAACATCCGTGGGTAAAGACGCATCCGGACTATTTTATCCAGGTAAGCGAAAAGGAATTTGAAAAGGACCCGGGGGATTTCCATCCGGTCAGCCATAATGGAAAGACACTGTATCTGGCAAACGGCAGAGACCCTTATTTCCCACCCTGGTCTGATACGCTCCAGTTGAATTATTTCAATCCCCAAACGCGGCAGGCCATGATTAATGAACTCATCAAGATGTCCCGGCACTGTGACGGTTTTCGCTGCGACATGGCGATGCTTGTCATGAACGGCATCTTCCAAAAAACCTGGGGCTGGACAAGCGAAGGCGGCAACTATGCGACACCCGGGGAAGAATTCTGGACCTGGGTCAGGCATGCCGTACCCGGAAGTGTGCTGATTGCAGAGTCTTACTGGGACACCGAGTGGGACCTGCAGCAACTGGGCTTTGATTACACCTATGACAAAAGACTGTATGACCGCGTGGTGTCCGCTTCCGCGCTGGATATATATCTCCACCTGACTGCCGATATCAGGTTTCAGAACAGGCTGACCCGTTTCATTGAAAATCACGACGAAAGGCGGAGCGCGGAAATCTTCGGCAAGGAAAGACTGGAGGCCCCTGCGGTACTGTTTTCCACGTTGCCCGGCATGAAGCTTTACCATCAGGGACAGATGGAGGGGAAAAGGACCAGGGTCCCCGTTCAGATGAGGAGGTCCATGCATGAAGAAACCGACAGGGACACTTCCAGGTTTTATGAAAAACTCCTGTCCATAACCAGGCAGGACATTTTCAGAGAGGGAGTGTGGCGCTTAAGAGAAGTGTTCCCTTTGACGGATACCGGACCCCGCGACCTCATCGCCTATACATGGACGTCAGGAAGCAGGACCAAACTTGTCGTTGTAAATATGAACCCTGTTACAGCGAGCGGCAGGGTCCCTCTGGAAGACGTTTTGATTGACGGCAGGGATTATAAACTCGTTGATGAGCTGCACGCGCAGTTATATTTACGAAGCGGGAATGATATGAGATACCCGGGATTGATAGTCATTCTTGGACCTTTCAGAGCGCATATTTTTGATATTTCCACGGTCGAATAATCTGCCCGGCCTCCTCTATTTCGTCAATGAAAAAATAAATTTAACATGCATGAAAAAAAAAGATTGAAAAATTATTTAAAAAAGTGCAGATTATTACATGCAACAAAAAACGTAATCCACTTATAAGGAGGGAGTTAATGGTAAAGAAGAAAGCCGCTGCAAAAAAAACCGCCAAGAAAAAGGTAGCTAAAAAAGCTGCCCCGAAGAAAACAACGGCCAAGAAAAAACCTGCTGCAAAAAAAGTCGCCAAGAAAAAGGCCCCCGCCAAGAAAAGGACACCGAACCCTGCATTCATGAAACCGATGCAGATCAGCGCAGACCTCTCAAAGATAGTCGGAGCCAAACCCATGCCGAGGACGGAAGTAACGAAGAAACTCTGGGCATACATCAAGAAGAACAAACTCCAGGACGCGGCAAACAGGAGAATGATCAATGCCGACGCCAACCTGAAGACGATCTTCGGAGGGAAAAATCAGGTTTCCATGTTTGACATGACCAAGCTGGTCAACAAACATTTAAGCTAGAAAAGATCAATCACCTGCAATCATCATACAGCGGGAGAGACCCGAATTGGTATGGCCTCTCTCCGCTGTATGATGAGAACAAGACTTATTTCAATTATAAATCAGATTAAGCAGCTTCCCGGCGAGCCCGGGGCTGAGGCCCTTCAGTATCTTATATCTCTCCAGCGCCGCGTCTTTATCTTTCAATACCAGATAAACCATGCCGAGGTTGTAATGAGCCTCCGCGTAATCGGGCCTGTATGTTAACAGCTTCCGAAAGACCTCTGCCGCTTCAGAGTAAGAGGCGGTCTTTTCGCAGGCAAGGCCGAGGTTATAATACGCGTCGGGAAAATCCGGCTTAAGCCGAATGGACTCTTTATACGCTTCGATACTTTCTCTGTGCAGGCCTGATTTCCCGAGGGC
>JACRQA010000031.1 GCA_016222915.1 Nitrospirota bacterium
CGGAATTCCCTTGCGCTGTCATTGATATCAGGAGGGAGAATTTCAATCCCCATGTCTTTGCACTCATTGATAAAGATCACGACCTTGGGCGTATTGTCCATATCGGCGCTCAGAGATGCGGCCATAAATTCAACAGGATAATGGGCCTTCAAGTAAGCGGTCTGATATGCGATGTACGCATATGCGGCTGAATGCGATTTATTAAACCCGTATTGCGCGAACTGGAGTATCAGGTTGTACAGGGTCGCGGCCTTTTTCTCGTTCACCTTATTTTCCTTCAGTCCCTGAATGAAGATGTTTTTCATCTTCTCCATTTCCTCAGGGTTCTTGCCTCCCATGGCCTTTCTGAGGATGTCGGCCTGAGCGAGGCTGAAGTTTGCCATCTTATGCGCTATCTCCATGACCTGTTCCTGGTATAGTATTATCCCGTGGGTCTCTTTCAGGATCGCATTGAGCTGGGGCAGGCCGAGCTTGGCCAATGAGCCGGTCGGCTCGGTACCGGATGAATGTTTGGAATTTTTCCCGTCAATGTATTCATCGACCATGCCGCTTCCCAGAGGCCCAGGGCGATAAAGGGCGACAAGCGCGATAAGGTCTTCAAATACCTCAGGCCTCAGCCGGGTCAACAGGTCTTTCATGCCCGAGCTTTCAAGCTGGAACACCCCGGATGTCTTTCCTGCGCAAAGGAGGACAAATGTATTTTCATCATCTAAAGGTATATTGCGGGCGGAAAATGGCTTGAAGCCGTCTCCGTCTTTCTCTTTTAACGCTGAGTTGATGATCTTCTCCGCCTTGTCGATAATGGTAAGTGTTTTGAGTCCGAGGAAGTCAAACTTCAGAAGGCCGAGGTTCTTGATCGCGTCCATATCAAACTGCGTAACAATCGCTTCATCGTTCGGCGCTTTATAAAGCGGCAGGAAGTCCGTAAGCGGGTCCGGGGAAATTACAATCCCTGCAGCATGAGTCGATGCATGCCGGGAAATGCCTTCCAGCCTCTGCGCGATATCGATTAATTCCCTGACCTCCGGATTTGTATCATATAATTCTTTCAGCCTGGGTTCCTTCTCAAGCGCTATGCCCAATGTAATCTTAGGAAGAAAAGGGACGAGCTTTGCTACCTTGTCCACCTCGGCATAAGGAACATTCATCGCCCTGCCGACGTCCCTGATTGCGGCGCGCGCCTGCATGGTCCCGAAGGTTATGATCTGGGCCACATGGTCTTTCCCGTATTTCCCGGTCACGTAATCGATGACCTCACCCCGCCTGTCCATGCAGAAGTCCACGTCTATATCAGGCATGCTGACCCTCTCCGGGTTTAGAAATCTCTCAAACAGCAGCCCGTATTTAATCGGGTCAATATCGGTAATGTCCAGGCCATATGCCGCCAGGCTCCCAGCAGCCGAGCCCCTGCCGGGGCCGACGGGGATATCTTTGCTTTTGGCATAGTTGATAAAATCCCAGACAATCAGAAAATAGGATGAAAAGCCCATTTTCTTTATCATATCGAGTTCTCGTGCCAGTCTCTCCCGGTAATTGTCCGGGATGTCACCGCCGAGCTTTTTACTGAGCCCTTTTTCCGCAAGCTCCGCAACATAGTCGTTGTCGCTTACGCCGTCCGGCAGCTCATATTTTGGCAGCCGGAATTCGTCGAATTTGAAATCCAGGTTGCATTTTTCAGCCACCTTCCTGGTATTCGTGACGGCCTCGGGGATGTCCTTAAAGGCATTCATCATTTCTTCCGGGGTCCTGAAATAAAAGGTGTCCTTTGAGAACCTCATCCTGTCCGTATCGTTAAGTGTCTTGCCCGTCTGTATGCACAGGAGCACATCATGGGCCTTTGAATCTTCCCTTACCAAATAATGACAGTCATTAGTGGCCACCAGCGGGATGTGCAGGTCCCGGCTTAGCTCTATGAGCTGCTTGTTTACTTTCTCCTGTTCGGGCAATTCATTGGCCTGGATCTCCAGGTAGAAATTATCAGCCCCGAAGATCCTCCTGTAATTAAGCGCCGTTTCCCTTGCCTTATCGGTCATGCCCGCGGCCAGATAGTGTGGTATCTCCCCTTTTAAACATGAAGAAAGGCCTATGAGCCCGCCGCTGTGTTGCTCAAGAATATCTTTATCGATCCTTGGCTTGTAGTAAAACCCTTCAAGGTATGCGCTGCTGACCAGCCGCGTGAGGTTTTTGTAGCCGTTGATGTCCTTGCAAAGGAGGATCAGGTGGAAGGACTTCTCGGAAGTCCCCACTGAATCTGCCTTGTCAAAACGGCCCCTTGGGGCCATATAGACTTCACAGCCTATAATCGGTTTTATACCGGCCTTTGACACCTTCTTATAAAATTCTATCGCGCCGAAGAGGTTCCCGTGGTCGGTCATCGCTATGGCTGGAAGTTTATACTCTTTGGCCTTTGCAATCAGGTCGCTGATCCTGATCGCTCCGTCAAGTAGGCTGTATTCGGTATGCAAATGGAGAGGTACGAATTCTGAATGCATGTGAAAAGTTTAAACTATTGCGGAGAGCTTAGTCAAATTGAATTGAGCGGTCGGCGGTCACAGGTCGGACCCCCGCTTGAAACATGTGGAACTATCAAATAATAAAGAGAAAAAATCATATTTATTAACCAATAAAACACATAAGAAATTGCATCTTTCGTTCTAAACATAGGTCAACTGAAAAATGCAGTCTGGTTCTTTCTGTTTATATCGTATTACTGATTTTTTTAACTTCTTCAAGTTTATTAAGTGCCGCTCCTGAGTCAATGGCCTTTGATGCCAGGGCAACAGCCTCATTAAAATCTTTTGCCTTGTCCCCTGCTACCAGCGCCGCCGCGGCATTCATGAGTACTATGTCTCTTCTCGGTCCCTTTTCGCCATTCAATATATCAAGCGTTATCTTTGCATTTTGGCCGGCGTTACCGCCCTTAAGATCACTCTTCTCGGCTTTCTTAAAATTAAAGTCATCAGGTGATATAAAGTAAGTATTAATAGTCCCGTTTTTCAACTCGGTAACTCTTGTCTTGTCCGTATTTGTTATTTCATCCAGGCCGTCTTCTCCGTGGACGACAAATGCATGCCTGACCCCGAGATTGCCGAGGACTCTTGCCATAGGCTCTGTAAGTTTATCGCTGAAAACCCCAAGCACCTGTCTTTCAGCTCGCGCCGGATTGGTCAGGGGGCCCAGAATGTTAAATACTGTCCTTATCCCCATTTCCTTTCTCGGTCCGATGGCATATTTCATTGCCGGATGAAACAGGGGGGCAAACATGAACCCGAAGCCGGTCTGCTCAAGGCATCTTTCAACCTTGCCGGGTTCGAGGTCTATTTTTATCCCAAGCGCTTCAAGCACGTCCGCGCTGCCGCAGCTGCTTGAAACAGAGCGGTTTCCGTGCTTTGCGACAGGCACCCCGCAGGCTGCAACAACGATGGCGGTCGTGGTTGAAATATTGAATGTATGAGACATATCTCCCCCTGTGCCGCACGTATCGACAGTATATGGGGGGGCTTTTATTCCTGTCACCTTTTCTCTCATTACCTTTGCGGCCCCTGTTATTTCCTCAACAGTTTCCACTTTCATTCTCAGCGCTGTCAGGAGCGCCCCTATTTGCGCATCTGTTGCCTTGCCTTCCATTATATCTCTCATGACACCTGTCATCTGTTCTTCAGAAAGGTCTTTACTCTCAACAGATAATTTAATTGCCTCTTTAATCATTACTCCCCCTTAAGCCGATCATTGATTGAATTGGCCGGACAAATATTTCCCATGCTTATATTTCTTCACCTTGAATTTTGGAAAGACCGTATCAAAGTCAAAATTATTTTTCCACCGCCATATCAGGGAATAGCTCATAAACCGTGCATTATTGAAATATGTGTCAAGGACCATGTGCTGGCCAAAACCGATCAGCGTGCCTGTTATCCATGGGTCCCAGTCTGTCAGCCAGGACGATATGGTCAAGAGGAACAGCCATTCCCAGCCATGCCATATGAGAATAATGCGATCAAACTGGGCATGATGACATATCCGGAAGAAATCTTTTACCTTAATAGACCAGCCATGCTCTCGCACTACGTCGAGAAGATGGTCGAGATCGATGAAAATCCCTGAAATGAGGCAGGCCAGAGACAGGCCCCATGATTTAAAAGCCATGTAAAGGACACCTGCGATAGTCAGCGACACGGCTGTATGATGTTGAAGTCTCATATTCTGATAATCAGGCAAGTTTCAGATTCAGGAAATTTCTCAACAAGTCTTTCCCGACCCTGGTGAGTATCGACTCAGGGTGGAACTGGACACCTTCGATAAGCATTTTTTTATGCCTTATCCCCATGATCTCATCGCTGTCGGTCCAGGCGGTAATTACAAAGTCATCGGACAGGGTGTCCTTCTTTATAATCAGGGAATGATATCTCGTGGCCTCAAAGGGGTTGGGAAGGCCTTTATAAATTGTCTTCCCGTCATGATGTATCATGGAGGTCTTGCCGTGCATCAGTCTCGGGGCGTTGACTATCTCGGCCCCGTATGCCGCGCCGATTGATTGGTGACCCAGGCATACGCCGAGTATTGGGATTTTGCCCGCGAAATGCTGAATGGCAGCGACGGATATGCCGGCCTCTTTTGGCGTGCACGGGCCGGGGGAGATCACGATTTTATCAGGGTGCAGCTTCTCAATTTTCTGGAGCGTTATCTTGTCGTTTCTGTAGACCCTTATGTCCTCTCCCAACTCTCCCAGGTACTGGACCAGGTTGTAGGTGAAGGAATCATAGTTGTCGATCATTAATAGCATATTTTAAACTCCGTTGTGGGCGGGACGACCCCGCCCCTACAGTCCTTCCTCCGCCAGTTCAATGGCCTTGAACATGGCTTTTGCCTTGTTGACTGTTTCTTTATATTCTTTTTCAGGGTCAGAGTC
>JACRQA010000032.1 GCA_016222915.1 Nitrospirota bacterium
AAAAAGCCCCATTGGGTGAGGGCAGACTCGAATTCATCGAGAAAGGTGAGAAGCGCTTTCTTTTGTTTTATATTTTCAATAGTGGATATAATCCGGCTGATCTCTTTCTGAAATTCGTCAAGACGTTTCTTCTCTGTCTCTGACACCTTCCCGTTGTTCCGGTCCTGTATGGTATTCCCAAGGGAGAGGCACGACTGCTTCCCCTTGATAATCCCCGCCCTGTAGGAATAACTTACGGCCCGCTCCTTCAGGACGTCAGGGACCAGTGGGAAACAAGGCGAGGTGAGAAAAGAGAGGAATGCATTCCTCGGATAGTCTTCTGCAATGCAGTTGAGCAGCTCGTCCAGCGCAGTCAGAGGCCTTGTGGCGGACAAATCATATTCCCCGATATTGACCGGGACCCCGTGTTTCCTGAAAATTCTCCGGACCATCGGCAGATATTTTGACAGCACGGGAAAGCTTACTGTTATCTCCCCCGGCTTCATGCCTTCGAGCAGAAGTTTTTTCACGTTTCCTGCAATGCCCTCAACCTCGTCTTCCATCGAGGGATACTTGTAACAGCCCGTCTTTTCCCTCATCAAGGTACGTTTCAATTGCCTTGTCTCAATCCCCGGCTGATTAGACCGTATGCTTTCGAGAATATCGGATCCTTCTTCTGCCAGTACAAATGCCGTTTCAGCCATATCCATCAGTGTTTTTATGATCTCCGTTTCAAGCGGCGTAGGATCAAAGAAACCGTCAATGACAATAGTATTGAAGAGTGTAGAGTTAAGAGTTCGGAGTTCGGATAATCCCCCCTTTTGCAAAGGGGAGTTGGGGGGATTTGACTGCTGACTGCTGACTCCTGACTCCTGACTTATTATTTTGATAAAATCTCTCAGCACATCAACAGGATCGATAAGGTCCTTCCCTTTCAATTCATTCTCATAAGACCGGAGAACTTCTATTGCCCTTTCCGCCCTGTCCCTCGACTTTTCTTCAAATATAAGGGCGCTGATTTCTTCTTTTATTTGAATGAGTGTTTTTCTGTAAAGGTCGGACAGAATGCGGGCATAGCCGATATTGTTGTCTCCAAGAATTTCGAAGAGTACCAGTGGCCGAATGTGTTCGGGGATTACATTCTGCCCTCCATGCGGCTGCGACTCCTGGTGAATTGAGGCAACCTGCTTAATAGTCAGAGACTGAAAGGGTATGTATGCTGATGTGTTGTGCTGTTTTTTCAGATATGAGAAGAATTGCCTTTTGGTCTCTGAGAGGACGAAGTTGTTCGGTCCGAGAAACAGTACAGAGGAGAAATTGTTGTCAGGATGGATGGAGACTATTTCCCTGAAAAGGGCCTCCCTCTTGTTCCGCGCGCCGATAGGCGCTATGAATAGGGTCCCTTGTTTCACATCATTATATATTGTTTCAAGTTTCGCGAGAGCGCTGCTTTAAATGGCAGCAAGCAAAGCTGCCGGTTTTTTGTTTGGGACTATCATATCATTTTTAAAAAACTCAGGGCCAGTGTAGAGATTTATTCAGTCAGGATTACATTTCCCTCTAACAAACCTGTATACCTTCAATGGTCTTTCTTCTTTCAAGGCCTTTAATGCATAAGTAGTCCTGTCTACATCGGACAGCTCTTCACTGTCTGACACGAACCCGGCGGAGATAAAAGAGCTTTCCATCTCTGCCGCGTAATCTTGCGAATCAGTGGCAACGACTACGCTACCCCCGGCCCTGAGTCTCGAAGAAAGGACGCCGGCAAATTCAGGATTAATCAGTCTCCTCTTATGGTGCCGTTTCTTGTGCCATGGGTCCGGGAAAAGTATATATGCGCCGTCCAGAGAACCGGGCGGGATATTATTGATAAGGACGCTTTTTGCGTCTTTATTAAACACCCTCACGTTGGTAACTGAAAGTTCAGCGGCATTGTCTTTGCTGATGAGATTGACCAGGAGTTTAGCTATTCCGGTTACATAAATTTCAATGCCGATAAAATCGTGTTGAGGGGCGCTTACTGCCTTTTCCAACAGAAACGCTCCGCTGCCAAACCCGATTTCCATATAAAGGGGCTTTCTCGTCCATGACGCGCTCCGTACTGAGCCTCACAATGGGGAGGATTGCAGCAAGAGCATCATGCTCCCTCCTGCTCATCCTGCCGAATTTTCTGCCTTTGGTATGAGTCTCTTTTATATCTGTCACATTATCTATCATGCTGCACCAGGGCAAGGCAGCGCCTTGCCCCTACAATGATTATATCTTTTCCAGGGGGCATCCCTGGCATTTGGGTTTCGGCTTACAATAGTGCTTGCCCGTCATGACGAAAAGGGCATGGTATTCATTATATAAGGCTGCGTCTGCCGGGAGGTTCTTGTGAAAAAGCTCCTGCATCTCGTGGTACGTTGCGCTTTCAGGAACAATGTTGTGTCTTATCAGCACTCTCTTTGTGTACGCGTCGATCACAAAAATGGGTTTATCGAGCGCGTAGAGGAGAATGGAGTCCGCTGTCTCGGGACCGATTCCGTTTACCTCAAGCAGCCTGTGCCTTAGCTGATGAAGGTCTTCAGCCTTCATGCCTTCAATGACGCCACTACAATGGAGCGCCAGGAATGCAAGGAAATGCTTTAGCCTTTTGGCTTTGATATTAAAATACCCTGCAGGCTTTATAAGAGAGGCAAGTTTTGCATGCGGCATTTTATGCAGGACATGGGCATCAAGCGCACCGCTGTCTCTAAGATTGTTTATCGCCTTCTCTACATTTCCCCAATTCGTGTTCTGAGTAAGTATCGCTCCCACCGCTATTTCAAAAGGGCTGTCCCCCGGCCACCAGTGCTGGGGGCCGAAGTGTTTGAAGAGGGTGTTGTAAATTTGTGTTAGAGTTTTTCTATGCTCTGTCTTCGTTCTTTTTGCCATAGCTGAGAAAAGGAAACCGGGTTCCTGTTTTTTCGAAATGATGACCAAGGGCTATTTACTAGTCCCTGACCCCTAAAACCCCTAACCCTTAACCTTTAAACCCCTGTCTTTATCCCGGCGGCCAGTGCATGGCCCTGCCTGCAAGAAGGTGCAGGTGAATGTGAAAGACAGATTGGCCTGACTCGCGGTTACAGTTCATCACAAGCCTGAAGCCCCTTTCAGCGACCTTTTTGTCCCGCGCAATACTGTTTGCGACCTGAAACATGTGCCCGATCAGCGCATGGTCGTCATTCCCTATCTCAAGGGCCGTTGATATGTGCTTCTTGGGGATTATCAGGACATGGACCGGGGCCTGGGGATTCAGGTCTTCAAAGGCAAGAACGGTTTCATCCTCATAAACTGTTCTCGCGGGGATTTCATTTGCTATAATTTTGCAGAACAGGCAGCTCATATCATGGACTCCTCCTGGTTTTTCCAATTTAAACAAAATGAATTTATTTTTATTATAATATAGCCCGTGAGACTACTGAGCATCAACGACCTTAAAAGAAACAAATCGTTTATTAAAGATATACGATGGGATGTGACCCCTAAGATATTCATGAGCCCTTCCATAACCCGCTCCGGATCAGGAGAAGGTATTAATGTCACCAAAGGATATATGCTGTACGTGGACCTTGTATCCGATAGACCCGTACTCGTAATAATGCAGCTAAAGCAGAATATGAGCCAAACGGTCGGGTACATCTCCGGCGTTCCTGTTGAGTTGTTAAGAGAATCGATGCAGTGTTCGGGGCCGGACTGTATCTCAGGCATGTACCCGCTTTCGGGTAACCTTGAGGCCTGGCTTAAGAATGAATTCGGCGTATCCTAATCCTCACTGATTTTATAACTCACTTTAAAAGTCATGTCCTTGCGCAGGGAATGATAAACCGAACAGTACTTCTCCTGTGAAAGGGAAATGGCACGGTCCATCTTTTTTGCTGTAATGCCTTTGCCGGCAATATGGATCACAATATTGATCGCTTTGAAATACTGGGGCGGCACGGGATTTCTCTCTCCCAAGGTTTCTACCTCAAATTCCCTGATCTCCGCCTTCATCTTCTGAAGAAACATGACTACGTCTATACCCAGGCAGCCCGCGACGCTCATCAAAAAGGTGTCGGTAGGAAAACAGCCTTCCTGTGCTTTAGCGTCGTATTCAAATGAATACCCCCGTATCCTTGCGGTAAATACCAGGTCTTTTTCCCATGTCAGAAAGCCTTTGCTTTCAAGCGGGGTCTTTTCTTTCCATCCTGATACTGATTTTTCTAAATCTTCGGCACTGTCTTTTTCCATGTTTTACACCATCCTGTTTTTATTCAGTTGAGTCTTTTAGCCATTTAAGATAGTCCGGCGAGCCTTCTATGATCGGCAGGGCAATGATCTCAGGCACGTCATAGCTGTGCAGCTCTTTGACCTTGCCCGATACTGCGCTGAAAAGGCCCTTTCTGGTTTTTACCACCATGAGCACCTCGGAGTCATCCTGGATGTTCCCCTGCCAGTTTCTTTCTCAGTCTGCTCAGGCATGGGAATATTTTGCAGAGACAGTATTAAAAAAGCAATTCCGCCATATATCGACGCCGGTTTGCCGCAGTCTTAAAACCCGCGAATCGGGACGGCGGTTGTGAAAAAAAATATTCAACTCCGCTGCTGGTTTTGGTATTGACAAAAAAATTAAACTGTTATACTATGTCGTTAACAAATCTTCTTTTAACAATCCCGTTTGAGGCTGAAAGGTTACAAACCTCCAAGAGTAGATTTTATCAAGGACATGTATTCCCGCTAAGAGAGGAAGTAGAATCCCATGGCAAACAAAAGCAACAACCAAGGAGATAGTATGAATATTACGGATCTCAAAGAAAAGACTATCGATGAGCTGACAAAAATGGCGAAAGGGCTGAGCGTTGAAGGCGCCAGAGGTCTGAGGAAGCAGGACCTGATCTTCGCAATACTGCAGGCGCAGACTGAAAAGACCGGATTGATTTTCGGGGAAGGCGTGCTTGAGATTTTACCGGACGGTTTCGGCTTTCTCCGTTCCCCGAACTACAGTTATCTGCCGGGGCCGGATGATATATATGTCTCTCCGTCACAGATCAGGAGGTTTAACCTCCGCACAGGAGACCTTGTTACCGGGCAGATAAGACCTCCGAAGGAAAGTGAAAGGTACTTCGCTCTTCTAAAGGTCGAAGCCGTCAATCACGAACCCCCGGATGAGAGCATAGAAAGGCCGCTGTTTGATAACCTCACCCCTTATTATCCGACCCAGCCGATAGACCTTGAATACAGCAAAACAGACTACTCTACACGGGTCATGTCTCTTGTAACACCGATAGGCATGGGGCAAAGAGGGATGGTAGTCGCCGCACCCAGGACAGGTAAGACCATGCTGCTCCAGTCCATTGCAAAAGCCATAAAGAAGAACCATCCGGAGGTCCATTTGATAGTCCTTCTTATCGATGAGAGACCTGAGGAAGTCACCGACTGGAAAAGACAGGTGGAGGCGGAGATAATAAGCTCGACCTTCGATGAGCCCCCGCAGAGACATCTGCAGGTCGCAGAGATGGTCATTGAAAGGTCCAAGAGACTTGTGGAAACAAGTAAGAATGTCGTCATTCTCCTCGACTCTATTACGAGACTCGCCAGGGCGTACAATGCCGTGATACCTGCAAGCGGAAAGGTGCTTTCAGGCGGACTTGATTCCAACGCTCTCCAGAAGCCTAAGAGGTTTTTCGGGGCTGCAAGGAACATAGAAGAGGGCGGTAGTCTGACAATCCTTGCGACAGCGCTTGTCGATACCGGAAGCAGGATGGACGATGTTATCTTTGAGGAATTCAAGGGAACAGGCAACATGGAGCTGCACCTTGACAGAAAGCTGGTAGACAAGAGGATATTCCCGACGATCAATATCAACGCTTCAGGCACGAGGAAGGAAGAGCTCCTTGTTGATAAGCCGACGCTTCAGAGGATGTGGATATTGAGAAAGGTGCTCCATTCACTCAGTACGATTGAAAGCATGGAGTTCCTGCTTGATAAGATCACCGGCACCAAGAGCAACAAGGATTTCCTCGATATGATGAACAAGTGATAAAGCTCGGAGAGCTTCTGTGATTTTAAGGGCTCTCCGGGATATTGATCCTGGAAGGTTTGATGCATTCGCAATAATCTTCATCCATTCAATCCCTTCAAATACATTGTTCCGCCGTTTTGGAAAAGCGGGATTGATGTCCCCCGGAAATCACCATTACCACACTATCGTGACGGTAAGGACTTCATTGTAAGACCCTGCTGATACATTCTGTATCGGCGGTACTCTGCCATATACCGTCGTGGCCATAGGAGTGCTCTTGAAAACTTTTTTTCTGACAGTGCTGGTATTGCCGCTGCCGTCACCCCATATATAGGTCCGGTTACTGTCAGTGTAAAGATTATATGATAACAGCTCGCTGCCGGCAGCAAGTTTCATTGCCCTCGGGTCAAAACCGCCTGAGTTTGTACTTTGTCCTATGGATATTGTGACAGTAGGCGGCGGGGCCTCGTTGCAGTTGACCGTGACTGTGCCCGTTGCATCGAGTGGGCCCGTGGAGAAGACATTATAGCTGCCGAAGGTCACAGGCGTCGTGGAAACGGTGCATGCTGCAATTACCGTATCCGGAACATGCAGGCCCATCAAGACGAGCAGAATAATGGGAAGTTTTAATTTCATTTTCAATTCCCCGGCACGCATGTCGATTTGCCGAGGTCCAGAAACATATCTTCACTGTCAGGAATATTCAGCTCTAAGGCGCATGTTTTTCCTTTATACCTGATACGCACCGGATGCCTTCCGGGGGGTAAGTTCTCCACATAAAAACCGCCGGCTGTGCCGACCATCCCTTCAATAGTCTTGTCTTTTACCCGGATGCTCATGACTGCATATTCAACCGGGATTTCCTCCCCTTTATCGGGCATATAAACGGAGCCTGTGACCGCCTGCATTTTTCTCACCTCAAACTCTACGGTGGAACCGCTTCTGTATGGAGGGGTGATACGCCGGGTCAAAGCAGTGATTGAATAATTGATCGGGATGTCATCCGCCTCTATATCAATCCTGTTTTCATTAAAAGACTGGAGGTCCGGGATGATGACCACGCCGTTTTTATTTGTCCTTCCGATTTCATTGTTGTATGAATATACCCTGACGCCCTCCAGATCACCCACCTTGACCTTTGCAAAGCTATCGACGACCGGCCTGCTGAAAAATACCGATCTTCCTATGTATCCCATACCGCCGGCATAAGACAACCTGTACCCGCCGGTCCCGTCACTATGGCTTAAATCCGCTCCATACATCCCGTATCTGTTCTGATAGGTCAGGCGGCCCTCGATATTATTGCGGCTGCGGGTATTTTCAACATTGACGTTATAACCGAAACCGGTCCCGGTGGGCGGGCTTTTCTGTATGCTTGCGCTTTTAATATCAGAGCCTTCGCTGTTGCGATAGCTGACAGCGCCTGAAATCTTCCTGCCCAGGTACATTCGCAGTCCCGCCATTATTTCATCTTTTGTTTCACCTTCATTGGTTTTCTTTGCAGCTATGAAAAATGATATGTCTTCCGTCAGGGCCTTATTATACGAGACGGTGAACGCAGAGATTTTCCCTGCCTCGTATGCGTTGTAATAAGTATATGCCGCTGTTATGAAACCGGTCCTGTCCCAGCCAAAGCCTATGGAATTGCTGATCAGGAGCTTCGCCTTGTCATCTGAGGGCATCAATGCCAGATTAGAGTATTCCCTGGAGGCTGACTGAAGAGAGAGCATTATATTTATATTCCTCGAAACATAGGAGTATCCCACTGCCCAGCTTGATCCTGACGCACCCTTGTAACTGCTTGAGGTCAGCGCGGCGTTCAATACGCCTGCCTGAGGGACAAGCGCTGCGCCCCGGAACCCGATATTCAGAATATCGTTGGCGGCCTCGGCAGCATATCCGGCCTTGAGATTATTTGAAATGCCGTAATCGTGATAGGCCAGAAACGCGGGCTCTCCGTAGTCAAAGTTTTTTTGGCCGAAGCTTTCTCTCGTAAAGCCGATACCGTAGCTGTACTCATGAAGCCCCTTTTTCAGCAGGCGGTCGGTTGAGTAATATGACGTTGATATGGTCTTTTCTCTCCCGTATATGTCGCGCATGACTATCCTGGCGGAGCCTGCGCCTCCTGTCGGCGGCAGATCGTTAAACTCAAACTCCCCGGGGGACAGGCTTTCTCTTCTGGCAAGGACGTCATCTAAATATACTTCCACTTCAGAGGGGGCATCAACAATGCCTCTCAGGTTTAGCGAGGGATATTTCACATAATACGGAGAAAGGGAAAAGTTCTTTGTTGCCTGAATGCCTCCAAGCAGCATCGTTGTCCCGAAGGGGCCGGAAGACGCCGGGACATCACCGGCTGTGACGGTCCTCAGAGCATCTGTTTCGGTAATCATCAAATCGCTTATTAGCCTTACCGCCTTTATGATATCTCCTGTTTTTGAGCAGGTAAATGTCGACCTGCCGAAGTAGTCAGCCATGGCCACGCCGAGCTCACCCGAAAGATTGACCATGTCCGACCCGTCAAAGCGGCCATACTCACCGTAATAATTAAGAAACCCGGAAATGTCTCCCGGCGTGTCCAGATTATAAGATCTCCTGACGGACGCATCTACGTATTGTTTCTTAAATAGTTGCGAGTCCGCCGTTACATCCAGGGCGGCATCCTCCTGGTTGATCCTGAACCTGAGGCCGGGGATCGAACTGAGGGGAACATATGTCTCCCCCTCATACTCAATGTCCGTGCCAAGGCCGTCTACAAGGCCGGTCCGCCGCAGGTCGTCCCTGCCTACCCAAATGTCATTGTCTTCAGCAAGGACCATGAAGAACTCCCCCTTGTACTCTCCGTTTAAGATCATCCTCAAAACGATCAGGTCTCCGGCATAAACCGGACCTGAACAGACAGCAAGATAAGCTGTGACCAATGTTAAAAAGATGCTACAGAGCGCACATCTCATTGCTGACCGGGAAATCCTTTCCGATCGATAGACCGTCTGTTTCAATGTCTATCCGGAGGTCTTTGATTTTAGCGCAGCTCTCCCTGTCGATTTCCAGAGTATATTCCTTTGAATTCCCTGCCAGGAGATACCATCCTGCCATCTCGGCTCCGAACACTTCTTTCAGTTCATTGTCCTTCCCCGACACCTTGATCGATCTTATTAAAAAGTGGACATTCCCGCTGTTCTTCAGGGAGATATTTAATTTCCCGTTTGACAGTGTCAGCTTTTCTATTTCCCCGTTCGGTGAGGGCATTGCAGGCTGTATGAATATCGGGACCCCCAGGTTCATGACCATCTGCAGGGTCGCGCCTTCTTCACGGCGCAGGGCCGGTATCTCGCTGACAAACATCCTGTATGTCTTTTCCGTCTGTCCCGCAGGCATTTTGTGCCCTATCCGTATTATCTTTTCTTCACCGCCCCCCATCGTGAGCATTTTGGGAAAAAATATAATATCTCCGGTCGGGGAATAATCCTGCTCATGCTCCCATAATACGGTCTTTATCTCCAGGGAGACCGGCGTATCAGACATGTTTTTTACAGTGAGGACGGTTGTCTTTTGGGTCCCGTCAAAAAAAATCCTGATCGGGCTGACTGTAAAATTTGCCGGGAAGGCCCGTGAAGAAAACAGAACGAGAAATATAATACCGAGACTGCAGACTGATAAAAAACGCCGTATGTCTTTATGCATGGCAAATTAAGCCCTTTCTTGAAGGTTTGTGCCGTGAGTTAAAAGGAACAGAAAGGGAGACCTGCTCCCTTTCTGTTCCTGCCGGGTCCGCTTAGAAGTTGATGTGAATTCCTATTGTCTGAGTATAGGAATCTACAGACACGTCCTGCCCGCCTGAGATCTTGCCATAGACGGTTTTTGTCTGTGGCGCATTACTTGGCGTAGTGCCCTGGCCGTTTACGTTACCAGTGGTTGATGCCCATGCATTTGTGAGCGCGCCTTCATAATAGACCTGGTAAGTGAGGGCATCTGAGTAAGTAGTCCCGGTCATCTGCCTTGTTGCATCGATAGTGATGTCGTAAGCAGTATTTTTTGTGCATCTGAAGCCGAGGACACCGTTTGCGGTAACGTCGCCGCCTGTCGGGTCATAGGCGCCAAATGCTATATTCGGTGAACCGGTGATGGAACAGGCAGCGGCAACGTTTGCGCTTACATCGAATGTTCCGTTTGTTGTTGCAGCCAATACGCTTCCCGCAGTCATAATTACAACTAACGACATGACCAATACAATTAATTTCTTCATTTTGCTTACTCCTCCCTAGGTTTGTGTTTTTAATTTTTTACAACAACATTAATTAACGAGCTGATATGTTTATTTTCTAAAGTTCTTATCCTATCTAACCACCCCCTTTTGTCTTGCTATGCTCCTTGCCTGACCGCGAAAGCAACTATGGTTCTTCCTTATGGCTATGACGAGAGAGACATGACACCTTTCACTCATCAAGGGACCGCTTTAACATTCTTGTTAAAGGTCTGACTCTCTGTGAAATTGAAAATATTTACTTGCTGATTCGCCGGGTCGGCTAATAATGCAAGGGCTCGTTGAACATTCATATCGGAACGGGTACCAACAAGTTAATAGGGGAATAATCCATAATTCTTATGGGTGAAAATCTAAACTGAGAAGTAGTGGTAATGATAAGGCTTAGGAGCAGCTGCTTCGTTGCGGGGCTTAAGGTGCAGATTGTTTTTGGAACTATTTGATAAATCTACATTGCTCTTATCGAAACTGCAACCGGTACCTGATATGAGCCGGGTTTTGTATCAGCCAATAAATATAATCTCATGTTTATTTCTTTTGCCTGATATCTCATGCCGTGATGGGGCATATGTATTTCCTGAAATCCGCTAGAGATTAAATAAGAGCTATACCTGTCAATAATTTTGATCTCTTTAATATGACTTTTATCGAAGGCAATCGATAACAGATAGCCATTCGGAGAATTGGTCCAGACTGATAATACAAGCGCATTACTGATATCTATATATCCTTTCTCGATATCTGCTTTACTGACTGTATAACTGGCTTCACGATGAAGGACCTGGTACTTAACTGCCGGTGTAACTGAAGCGCTTACATGCATAGAGCCGTTGCTTTCAGTACAGTATCCGGCTGTCGAAATCAGATTCAAGGCCAATACTGCCGCTATGCCGGTTATAATTTTCATTTATTTCACTGTGGTTAAAGCCATTTTAGTGCCAGGACATAACCGCTTGAAAGTAATCAAAAATTAATAAACGCCATAAAAATACCGGGCGATTATGGCATGCGGCCAATGGGGGATATCCCTATCAGCCAAATTAGCTATCTCTCTGATTTATAAATTTAAATGCTGCTGGAGTCTTTTTATTATTGGAAAAGGCCGCTAATTATATATAGGGCGATTGTGCCCATTATCTAATGCAAATGCTGTAAGTCTATTTCTGACTCAAACCATGCTTGTCAAGTTTACGTCCTAGCGCCCGTCTGCTTATACGGAGCAGGGAAGCAGCGGTTGATTTGTTGCCGCCCGAAGCCAGGAGCGCTTGATGAATATGCTCTTTTTCCATTTCATCGAGCGGCAGAATTGACGAAGCTCTCACTTTTGTCATCCCGGATAAATATGGTGGAAGGTCATGGGTCCTTATGAAATTAACATTAGTAACAAGCACGGCCCTCTCAAGAATATTTTCAAGCTCCCTGATATTGCCCGGCCAGTCATAGGACATTAAAATGCGTTTCACATCCATGGTTATCCCGCGAATATTTTTACCTATCTTCCTGTTCAGGCGGTCCAGAAAGAAGCGGCTGAGCAACGGAATGTCTTCTTTTCTTTCACGTAACGGGGGGACCGTAATCGTTACAACGGAGAGCCTGAAAAAAAGGTCTTCGCGGAAATTGCCTTTTTTGACCTCATCAGTGAGATCAACATTGGTCGCGGCAATAATTCTACAACCCGCCTTCATGGACTTTGTGCTTCCTACCCGCCGGAACTCACCGTCCTGCAGGACACGCAGGAGGTGCGGCTGAAAACTCAGCGGCATATGGCCTATCTCGTCAAGGAAAATGGTCCCGTTTCCCGCAGCTTCAAAAAGGCCTTCCTTATTGGACGACGCGCCGGTGAAGGCCCCTTTCACGTGCCCGAAGAGCTCGCTCTCAATAAGGTTCTCCACCAGTCCACCGCAGTTGCACACAATAAAAGGTCCATTTGGCGCAGGCCCCAGTTTGTGGACCGCTCTTGCCAATACCTCTTTTCCTGTTCCCGTATCTCCCTGGATCAACATCGTCCTGTAATACGGGGCTATCCTCCTGATCATTGTAAAGATATCAAGTATCTCAGGGTTCTTGCTTACCATATCAGCAAAGATGTATTTTTCCTGAAGGGCGGTCTCTATTTTGAGAATTTCCTTGCGGTGGCTGTCATGTTCTTTGGTCCCGATGACTATTTCCCTGATTTTTTTCAAATCGAGCGGCACGCCGATACAGGCAGTCGCCCCGCATTTGATTGCCTCGATGGCCTGCGAGTCATCTTCCCTTGTGCCGACGCATATTATTTCTATCCGAGGGTCGAGCTGTTTTATTTTTTTAATAGTAGGGGTGACGTCGTCTGTGCAGAATTTGCAGGAACAACTGAAAAAAATAATATCGAGATATCCCTTTGATAGCTCCTCCAGTAAATTCTCTCCGTGATAAAGATCGAATACCTCAACGTCCTCTTCAAGAAGGA
>JACRQA010000005.1 GCA_016222915.1 Nitrospirota bacterium
ATGGGATGGGCGCCTGTGGGCAGATTCATGATCTTTGTAGCGGCCCTTGTCTTTGTGCCGGGAGGCATCATGTCGCTTTTCAGGAAAAGGGGGCATGGAAAATGAAGAAAACCCTTCCTCTCATAATTGCGGGACTTCTTGCCCTTCTTCCCCTGATCGGCCTCAGCTCTTACTGGATGCATATCCTGATTCTCGTGATCATGTGGTCCGTCATCGGCATGGCATGGAACCTCCTTGGCGGCTACTGCGGACAGGTATCGTTCGGTCACGCAGCGTTCTTCGGGGTCGGCGCATACACAGCCGGGATACTTTATAACAAGCTAGGCATATCTGCCTGGTGGGGATTGCCGGCCAGCATCTTTATTGTCACGATCTTCGCCCTCGTCATAGGCTATATCTGTCTAAGGCTGAAAGGCCCGTTCTTTGCGCTGGGCACACTTGCGATGGGTGTTATCCTGAGGGTCTCAGCGGAGAACCTTTCAGGCATCACGGAAGGCGATCTCGGCATCATGATCAGGCAGCGCACCTGGATTGAGAAGACATGGTACTTCTACATCATTCTGCTCCTTGCGGTAATCGCATTTTATTTGGTGAAGAAAGTGGTCGAATCCAAACTCGGCTATTATTTTGTTGCTATCCGGGAGGACCAGGACGCGGCTGAATCCCTCGGCATCAATACTACGCTCTATAAGACCATAGCGCTCTGCCTGAGCGCGGTGATCACAGGGACGGCAGGCGCATTTTATACAAACTATATGGGCTACATCGACCCCAAGATCGTCTTTGCCCTCCATGACATCTCGATTGTAACGATCATGGTGGTGATGGTGGGAGGGGTAGCAACTTACTGGGGGCCGTTTGTCGGTGCAATCATTATGGTCTTTCTTGCGGAGCTCATCCGGACCATCCCCAAGCTCGGGGCCGCGCACCATACCTTCTTCGGCATCCTGCTGATTGTTATCATCATCTTTTTGCCGAATGGCATCACAGGAGACAACCCGAAACTGAAGAAGCTTTTAAGAATAGGGAAGGCAGCATAATGGCAATGCTTGAGGTCAAAGGCGTTTCACGCTTCTTCGGCGGGCTTGCAGCGCTGTCCGATGTTTCTTTCAGTGTTGAAAAGGGCGAGATCCTCGGCCTGATCGGTCCCAATGGCGCTGGAAAGACTACCATGTTCAATGTTGTGAACGGGTTCTATGCGCCTTCCAGGGGCGAGGTCTGGTTCAAACAGAAGAAGATATCAGGACTCAAACCTCACCAGGTCTGCAGAACGGGAATCGCCAGGACTTTCCAGGTAGTAAAGCCCCTCCAGAGGATGTCTGTCCTTGATAATGTGATTGCCTCGGCCTTTCTGCGCGTCAAGAGCAGGGCTGAGGCTGAAGGAATAGCTTTGGAGGCGATAAAGTTTACCGGTTTGATTGATGACATGGACATGATTTCAAAGGGACTCCCACTTGGTAAACGAAAGAAGCTTGAGATAGCCCGTGCGCTTGCAACTCAGCCTGAGATGATTTTGCTTGATGAATCCTTTGCCGGCCTAAACTCTGCGGAGCTTGATGAGTCCATCGGGATCATAAGAAAGATAAAGGACAGAGGAATAACCATTATGATCATAGAGCATCATATGAAGGTCATCATGGCCATCTCCGACAGGATCGTTGTTTTAAGCTATGGGCAGAAATTGGCGGAAGGCACGCCGCATGAGATTGGGCACAACCCCCTTGTGATAGAGGCGTATCTTGGAGAGGCAGAGAGTGCTTGAGATAAGTAACATAGATGTTTTTTACGGTGATGTCCAGGTCATCCGGGACGTTGCCTTTGAGGTGAAAAAGGGCGAAGTGGTCGCCCTTATCGGGGCCAATGGGGCAGGCAAGTCCACTACCCTGAAGACGATCTCGGGGATACTCAGGCCGAGGAAAGGTGAAATCGTCTTTGACGGTGTCCCGATTACTAAAATCGAACCATATAAACTTATAGAGAAGGGCCTGGCCCTTTGTCCTGAGGCCAGGAGACTCTTTGTGGAGATGACGGTGGACGAAAACCTGGACATGGGTTCGTTGAAGGGCGAGGCGAAGAAACAGAGGGAGAAGACAAGGGAGATGATATTTGAATTCTTTCCCCGGCTCAAGGAACGCAGAAGGCAGCTCGCCGGAACCCTAAGCGGCGGCGAGCAGCAGATGGTCGCTATCGGGAGAGGGCTGATGTCGTTGCCTAAACTGCTTATGTTCGACGAGCCGTCCCTCGGACTTGCGCCGATACTTGTGCGTGAGATATTCGATATTATTAAAAAAATAAGAGAAGAGGGCACTACTGTCCTGATCGTCGAACAAAACACAAAACAGTCCCTCTCGATAGCAGACAGGGCATATGTAATGGAAACCGGAAAAATAGTTCTTCAGGGACCAGGCCGCGCATTGCTCAATGATGAGCATGTGAAGAAGGCTTATCTGGGAGTTTAAAGAAACGGTTCAAACGGTTCAAGCCGCTTGAACTGTTTGAACCGTTAAAAACGGAGGTCCTATATGTTTGTATCCGACTGGATGACGAAAAAGGTTTTTACCATCAGTCCTGATGACAGTGTTACCGATGCAATAAAGCTGATGAAGGAGAATAAAATAAAGCACCTTCCGGTGTTAAAGAATGACAGGCTGAAAGGCATAATCTCCGACAGGGACATAAAGGAATTCAGTCCCTCAAAGGCCACAACACTGGATATGTATGAGCTGCACTATCTTCTGGCGAAAGCCAGGGTCAAAGACCTGATGAGAAGCAAGGTCACCACGACAATGCCTGATACACCTGTTGAGGAAGCCGCGATGCTCATGCATGACCAGGGCATCGGCTGCCTGCCTGTAGTGGAAAGCGGAAGGCTTGCGGGCATCATCTCTGATATGGATATATACCATGCGCTTGTTGACATTACCGGCGCCAGGCATGGCGGGAACAGAATATTCCTTACCATTGAGGACACTCCGGGCTCCATCAAAGACGTGGCTGATATCATAAGGAAGCACGGCTTCCGTCTTCAGAGCATTCTCACCTCATATGAAGGAGTGAAGGCGGGTTTCCGGGATGTTGTTCTAAGGACGAAAGGGAATGGCGACTTCAAGAACATGAAGATGGAGCTTGAAGGGACATTCGCTCATGTTAAGATAAGAAAGGGTTGAATCTAAATTTCAGGGAGAGTGATGGGGTTTATTAAAAACACCGTCGGCAGAAAAGTAGTAATAGCCGTTACCGGGCAGTTGATGGTTGTATTTATCATATTCCATTTGCCGGGGAATTATTTTAACCCCTGGGCAATGACGTTTCCGGCTATCGGCTCCTTCATCTGGATTGTGCGTCTTGCTTTGCTGTTGTCATTTGTCCTGCATGCGTTCTTCGGGATACAATCAGAACTTGAAAACCATAAGGCCAGGTCCGGACCATACGCTGTCACGAAAAGTCTCAGCACTACTTTTGCGGCAAAGACCATGATCTGGAGTGGTATCCTGTCCGGTGTATTCATAATCTTTCATCTCCTGAATATTACGGTTTCTGTCATTGACGAAAGTTTTCAGGACAACTATGCCGTTGCTATCGGCTATGCAATCGGGCTGTCTGCTGTATGTCTGCACCTGTACCACGGCATCGCAAGCTTTTTTCAGACAATGGGATGGAACAGTGAAAAGAGTTTACCTGCTGTCACAAGTATCGGCAAAGGAATGGCGCTGCTTCTCTTCGGAGGGTTTATTTGTATTGTAATACTGAATAGAGGTTAGAGTGGGTATCAAAAATAAAATGTGTGAAAGCTGTTTATGATCTTAGACGGGAAATGTCCATCAGGACCGCTCTCTGAAAAATGGGACAAACGCTGCCGTGAATTGAAGCTGGTGAGTCCTGCCAACAAGAGGAGATACAGGATCATTGTTGTCGGCACAGGTCTTGCCGGTGCATCCGCTGCTGCTACACTCGGAGAACTCGGATATAATGTCGAGGCCTTCTGCTTTCAGGACAGCCCGCGCCGGGGACACAGCATAGCTGCTCAGGGCGGAATCAACGCGGCGAAAAATTATCCTAATGACGGCGACAGTATCTTCCGCCTCTTCCATGACACGATCAAGGGAGGAGATTTCAGGTCGCGGGAGGCGAACGTGTACAGGCTGGCGATGCTGAGTAATAATATAATCGATCAGTGTGTCGCCCAGGGAGTTCCGTTTGCCCGGGATTATGCAGGGTATCTTGATAACCGCTCATTCGGAGGCGCGCAGGTATCGCGCACTTTTTACGCAAGGGGACAGACCGGACAGCAGTTACTGCTCGGCGCTTATGGCGCGCTTTCACGCCAGATCAAGGCAGGGACAGTCAAGCTTCATCCGCGCACCGAGATGCTGGATCTGGTGCTTATAAATGGGGAAGCTAAAGGCATCACAGTACGCGATCTGGTATCCGGAAGAATCGAAAGCCACTCAGCGGATGCGGTCTGTCTCTGCACAGGAGGCTATGCGAATGTCTATTACCTTTCAACCAATGCGATGGGGTCAAATGTTACGGCAACATATCGAGCCGATAAGAAAGGGGCGTTCTGTGCCAATCCCTGTTTTACACAGATACATCCCACGTGCATCCCTGTGTCAGGTGATTACCAGTCCAAATTGACCCTTATGTCTGAATCTCTGAGAAATGACGGCAGGGTGTGGGTCCCTAAGATGAAAGGGGACAAACGGTCTGCCCATGAGATTCCGGCTGAAGAAAGGGACTATTTCCTTGAGCGCAAATATCCGGCTTACGGGGACCTGGCCCCACGTGACATAGCATCACGCGCCGCAAAAGAGATTTGCGATGAAGGCTTCGGAACAGGGAACAGCGGCAGGGGCGTTTACCTGGATTTCGCCGACACACTGAAACATCCGGGTGAGGTGAAGATCAGGGAGCGTTACGGCAACCTCTTTGAGATGTATGAAAAGATCACCGGGGAGGACGCTTATAAACAGCCGATGAGGATCTATCCTGCGCCGCATTACACCATGGGAGGGCTATGGGTTGATTACAACCTGCAGAGCAACATTCCCGGATTGTTTGTGCTTGGCGAGGCCAACTTCTCTGACCACGGAGCCAACCGACTCGGCGCGAGCGCGCTGATGCAGGGACTGGCTGACGGTTATTTCATTGTCCCGTATACGATAGCGGATTATCTTGCGCGCACAATGCCCGGGAAAGCCGGTACAGACGGTCCCGAGTTCAAAAAGTCCAGGGAAGATGCTGAGACTTTCACGAAAAAACTTCTCTCTATAAAGGGCAGGAAGACAGTGAATGAATTTCACCGGGAACTCGGCAGGATAATGTGGGACCATGTGGGAATGACAAGAAGTGAAGATGGCCTGAAGAGGGCATTGGAACTGCTCCCGGAACTCCGCGCGGAATTCCACGAAAATGTGAATATACCCGGCAGCGGAGGCGAGTTGAACCAGGAGTTGGAAAAGGCCGGACGTGTTGCTGACTTTCTTGAATTCGCCGAGCTGATGGCCCGCGATGCGCTCCTTCGGAATGAATCCTGCGGAGGCCATTTCCGGACAGAATACCAAATGCCCGACGGAGAGGCAAAAAGGGACGATGAGAATTTTTGCTATGTTGCAGCATGGGAGTTCAGAGGAGTTGATAATGGCCCTGAGCTTCATAAGGAGCCGCTGAAGTTTGAAAACGTTGAGCTTGCGACACGGAGTTATAAATGAACCTTACGCTTTTTGTATGGAGACAGAAAGGCCCGGATGACAAGGGCAGGCTCGAACAGTTAAATGCAAAAGATATCAGCCTGGAGATGTCTTTCCTTGAGATGCTTGATACAGTAAATGAAGGGCTAATCAAAGACGGCAAAGAACCGATAGCCTTTGATCATGATTGCCGGGAAGGGATCTGCGGCATGTGCTCGCAAGTCATAAACGGGGTCCCCCACGGTCCGCAGGAAAAGACAACGGTCTGCCAGCTTCACATGAGGAATTTCAAAGATGGCGGTTCCATTTATATTGAGCCGTGGAGGGCCAGGGCCTTTCCTGTGATAAAAGACCTGATCGTGGACAGGAGCGCACTGGACCGTATCATCCAGGCAGGCGGATATATATCCGTTCATACCGGCGGGGTCCCTGAGGCCAATGCCGTCCTCGTTCCAAAAGAAGACGCCGATACCGCCATGGACGCATCCGAGTGCATCGGCTGCGGCGCGTGTGTTGCCGCCTGCCCGAATGGGTCGGCGATGCTTTTCACTGCCGCAAAAGTGAGCCACCTTGCCATGCTGCCCCAGGGACGGACCGAAGCGGCAAGGCGTGTATGTGTTATGACTGAGGCAATGATGCAGCAAGGTTTCGGCAATTGCAGTAATCACTACGAATGCCAGGCAGCCTGTCCCAAAGGGATCAGGGTGCAGTTCATCGCTAAGCTGAACAGGGAATTCATCAAGGCGCAGTTTAAAGGCGCGTGCAGGAAGAGTCCGTAGTAAAATTATTTTCTCTTCTCAAGAATGATCCTACCCATTATCAATAAAACGGAAACAGCTATACACAACCAGGCAAACACATCGCCATACTTCGTATAAAAACTTTTATCGCCCCCTGTTGTGATCTCCTCAGTCAATACTGCCTCAACAAAAAGATCGCTCTTATTAATTACTCTTCCTTTGGTGTCGATGAAACCCGATATCCCGGTATTTGCCGCCCTGGCAACCGGCACCCTGTTTTCAACGGCCCTGAAGACAGCCATGGAAAACTGCTGGTATGGCGCGGCTGTGCGGCCGAACCAGGCATCATTCGTTATCGTCACCAATAAATCCGAGCCCTCATTCACAAATTGCCTGACAAGTCCGGGGAAGATGATCTCGTAGCAGATCAGATTGCCGATTTTAGCGAAGGGAGTTCCCATGACAGTATGCTCCTCTCCCTGGACAAAATCTCCTATTGCAGTGACCAGTTTGTCTACAAAGGGGAAGAACTCCTTCAGTGGGACGTACTCGCCGAAAGGCACGAGGTGTATTTTGTCATATACCGAGAGTACCTTTCCTTCAGGAGACAGTAAAACGGCGCTGTTTGACAGACCCGGTTTGTCCTGCGCCTTTTGCCGTTCGACAACGCCCCCAAACAGCAAGTGAGTATTGAGCTGTTTCGGAAAGGCGTATATTTCTTCGGTAAGGATATCATCGTATCCCAAAACAAACGGCACTGCTGATTCGGGCCAGATTATGATATCGGGGTGTAATGACAGCGCTTTGATGCTCAGCCTCTTGTAAGTTTCAATGACCTCTCTCTGGAACCTGGCATCCCACTTCACGTCCTGCTTGATGTTGCCCTGTATCACGCTAACTCTGATTTTTTTCCCTTTGTCGAGCTCCTTCAATTTTCCTGCGCCGTAGAACAAGGACGCGATGATAATAATTATGAATGAAGCTATGCCCAGCGTCTTTGGCCATCGGGCCGAACGGGGCGCGCCCTCATCTTTCCCATACCGGAGTGAGACGATATCATAAATAGCTCCGTTAAATGCTGCAACAAGAAAGGAAACTCCATAGACACCCGTGATGTCGGAGACCTGTATAAGCGTCAGGAATTTATATTGAGAATATCCCAGTAGTGACCAGGGAAAGCCGGTGAGCGCGTAGGTGCGGACATATTCAAGTGTCACCCATAACACCGGGGCAGTCAACAGGGCAGGGACCGCTGATTGACGTGACAGAAAATTAAACAGCATGGCGAATATGCCTATATAAAGAGACAGAATCAGGCTAAGAACAATAAGGAGGAGAATGCTGAAGACCAGCGGCACCTGGCCGTAGTAATACATGGAGTGATATACCCAGTATACTGTCCCGGCAAAATATGCAAACACGGTCAGGAGTCCGAGGTAAAAAGACTCCCTGGAGTTCTTTCCCCTGACTGTAATCACGAGGGGCACCAGGGCGATCCATAAAAAAAAAAAAAAATCAAAGTTTG
>JACRQA010000006.1 GCA_016222915.1 Nitrospirota bacterium
AATTTCACACATCTCGTTGTCTTGTCCGAGAAAACCATATCGAATGATCCGGGGGCCGACATCCGTTGTAACTATAAGATCAACTACGCTATTTGTAATCTGTAAGCAGTTACTCCATCCGGCGTATGTAATTTTTTGTACTTTCACCTCAGCCATAACGATGATACATTATACATATTTTATGAATCCACATTTCATGCACCGCCTTTTCACCGTAAAACTCCATTAAAATCATATAGTTCAAAAATATTTATTTTTCATCTTGACATATACAATATATTGTGGTTTAATTTTCTAGCGCCTCTAAATAGAGTGCAAATAATTATATAAGCAAAGTTCATAAGTTAGAGGTTTATTTATCAATTATATGAATGAAATACATGATAATCAATGTATTATAAGGGAGGAGAAATGGCAGAGATGATATCTACCCAGCTTGATTTAAGTCCGAGCGCATTAAAGGTCCTTGAGAAGAGATATCTGAAAAAAGACGAAGAAGGGAAGACCATTGAGGGACCTGTCAGTCTGTTCCGAAGGGTCGCCAAGGCCGTTTCGTCCGTGGAGCTGAATTACGGCAAATCCGATGCTGAGATCATCAGCCTTGAAGACAGGTTCTACACCCTTATGACGTCATTGAAGTTTCTGCCAAACAGTCCCACTCTCATGAACGCGGGAAGGAGGCTCGGACAATTGTCCGCCTGCTTTGTTCTCCCGGTCGATGATTCAATGGAATCTATTTTCGACGCTGTTAAAAACGCGGCCCTTATCCACAAATCAGGCGGAGGCACGGGTTTTTCATTCTCGAATTTAAGACCAAAGGGGGACATCGTCGGTTCAACCAAAGGGGTCTCTTCCGGTCCGATTTCATTCATGACGGTTTTTGATTCCGCAACCGAGGCCATCAAACAGGGCGGCACAAGGAGAGGGGCCAACATGGGGATACTGCGTGTCGACCATCCCGATATCCTTGATTTCATCTCTGCAAAAGACAATAAGCATAAACTCAATAATTTCAACCTGTCGGTCGCCTTGACGGATGTATTTATGAAGGCGATTGAAAAGGACGAGGAATATGATCTGATAAATCCCCATACAAAGAAGGCCGTTCGCCGGTTAAAAGCCAGAAGCGTATTTAACCTTATCGTAAACCATGCCTGGAAGAACGGGGAGCCAGGGGTCATCTTCATGGACAGGATAAACCAGTGCAATCCTACCCCAGCAGCGGGTCAGATCGAAAGCACAAATCCCTGCGGCGAGCAGCCGCTTTTGCCGTATGAATCATGCAATCTCGGCTCCGTTAACCTGTCCAGATTCGTCAACGCAAACAGCACGGAGGCGTGGAAGCACGGGAGCGCCGGCACGACTTCTGAAATGATAGACTGGGACGGTCTCAGGGAGACGGTGCGCCTTTCCGTCCATTTCCTTGATAACGTTATTGACATAAACAAATATCCACTGAGAAAAATAGAGGAAGCTACAAAGGCAAACCGGAAAATCGGACTCGGCGTCATGGGATGGGCGGACATGCTGATACAACTCGGCATTCCATATAATTCGGTTGAGGCATCAAAGCTTGCATCGGAAGTCATGAAATTTATCCAGGCGGAAAGCAAAAAACAGTCCGCCTTCCTGGCCGTTGAAAGAGGGGTCTTCCCGAATTTTGAAGAGAGCATTTACACGGACGACATGGCTGTGAGAAACGCCACTACCACAACGATCGCGCCGACAGGTACCCTTTCAATAATAGCCGGATGCTCAAGCGGAATAGAGCCTCTGTTTGCAGTGTCTTTTGTGCGGAACGTACTTGAAGGCACAAAAATGTATGAGGTCAATCCGCATTTTGAGAGAATAGCAAAGGAAAGGGGCTTCTGGAGCAAGGAGCTTATCGAAAAGATAGCTGAAAAGGGGAGCCTGAAAGACATCGACGAGGTCCCTGAGGATGTGAAAAAGGCATTCATCACCGCCCACGACATCTCTCCGCTTGACCATGTAAGGATGCAGGCGGCCTTTCAGAAACACGTCGACAACGCCGTCTCCAAGACCGTCAACTTCCCCCACAATGCCTGCCCCAAGGACGTTGAGGACGTTTATTTCCTCGCCTACGGCCTTGGCTGCAAAGGACTTACAGTGTACAGGGATGGTTCAAGGGAGGAGCAGGTCCTCTCTACAGGCCAGACCGCAAAACAGGAAGCTGAAAAAGAAGTCGTCGCGCCGACACATAAAATCACGCCAAGGAAAAGGCCTGAGGTCATCAAAGGCACAACGAGGCTTATGAAGACCGGATGCGGCAACCTGTACGTCACAATTAATGAAGACGCGGAAGGAAACCTTTTCGAGCTCTTCACCCAAATGGGCAAGGCGGGAGGCTGTGCCTCAAGCCAGGCAGAGGCCATTGGAAGGCTAGTGAGCCTTGCACTCAGAGGAAATATAGAACCCATTGAGATCGAAAAGCAGCTCAGGGGCATAAGCTGTCACAGCCCTGCATGGGCCAACGGCGGAAAGATAGCATCCTGCTCTGACGCGATATCAAAAGCCATAGAAAGATATATCGAGCGCGGCAACAAGAGCAACGGCAACGGCTCGCATCCCAAGAAGGAAAAGGCCATATTCTGCGGGGCATGCCCTGACTGCGGCGGGGCCGTGGAGCATGAAGGCGGGTGCGCTGTGTGCAGGGACTGCGGGTTTACTAAGTGTAGTTGATTCAGAGCTCGTCTATATATTTTCCCTCTTATGTAAGAGAGGGCCAGGGGGCGTTATTTTTCAATGACCCCCTCAAACCCCTTAACCTCGGGGGAAGTTTTATCGATGACGGGAAATCCCCGAAGCTCTTCGGTTATTATATTTTTGATGAAACGTCTCGTTGTCATAATCGGACTGGTGTTCCTCACATCATGCGCCTCCACCCCCCCGCGTGACTATGAGCCTGGGCCGGGGGCAAGGTACATTACTGCCTCATGGTACGGCAAGGACTTTCACGGCAGGCCTACGTCATCGGGGGAAAAATATGATATGTATAATCTGACGTGCGCGCATAAGACATTAAAATTCGGCTCCAGACTGCGCGTCACAAACCCGGACAATGACAAATCCGTTGACGTCATTGTAAATGACAGGGGGCCTTTTGTATGGGGAAGGGACCTGGACCTTTCTTACGGCGCGGCAAAGGAGATCGGGTTTGCGGAAAAGGGAGTTGGAGAGGTCAAGATCGAATATCTCGGCAGGGACATGCGCTATGCAAAGAGGGTGCCTTTTGAGCCTTCCGCTACCGCATCCGCATTGACTGTACAGGTGGGATCATTCATAGAGGAAGACAATGCCCTGCGGCTTAAAAAGGGACTTGAATTTGAATACGGTAATGTTTTTGTGACCTCCGTTTTTCTAAAGGGGAAGAAGTATCACAGGGTAAGAATAGGGGAGTTCAGTACTTATGACAGCGCGTATGTTTTTGCCCAGAAACTCGCCGATGAAGGTTACAGCACATTGATAATGGACAAAGACTAAAGGTGTTTTGATTGGCGTATGACGGCAGCAACTATCAAGGATACGGCGGTCTCTGTTATAATTTGCAAAATAAATTTTCTGAAAATATGAGGTGAGTAATAGTGCGTCCGGACTGGGATGATTACTTTATAGAGATTGCAAAGGTAGTGTCATCACGATCAACTTGCATGCGCAGGAAATATGGCGCTGTAATTGTTAAGGACAGGGTAATGATAAGCTCAGGGTACAACGGTGCGCCCCGGGGCATAGATAATTGTATTGATCTGGGGAAATGTGTAAGAAAGGAGCTCAACGTGCCGTCAGGCGAAAGATATGAATTGTGTGAAGCGGTCCATGCTGAACAGAATGCAATCATAAATGCCCCTCCCGAACGGATGAAGGGCTCGACAATTTATATTGCGGGTTTTGAAGAGGACAGGAGTTACGCGGTCGGGAAGCCCTGCAAACTGTGTGACCGCATGATCAGAAATGCGCAGATATCAGAGGTCGTGTATCTGGACAAGGACGGGGCGCTCCAAAAGATCCATTATTCATGATCCCTCTTTGCTGGTAGTTGTGCGACCCGGACTCTACTATGGATCTTGATATAACCATTCATAGAGGCGGACCCGGCAAGCCGGCTGTCATATTCATCCACGGGCTTGGAATGGACAAATACTTCTGGACCAATCCGCTGGAGACAAAAATCTTCGCAAAAAATATCCCCCTGAAAGTATTTGCCGCCACCCGCCCAAGACCCGCTTCAATCAAGAGCGGGAAAAAGCTCACCATAGGAAGTGTCCCGAAAAATATAGATACCCTCTGGACTGTCTTGAGAGACAAAGGCTTTAATCTTTTGTGCTGGAGCCAGAGGAGACCTGTAGGGCCTATCGACGCTGCAGTTGAAGAGCTTGATGAAATTATGCAGATGGCAGGGAATATATTCAGGAACAAACCTTTGGCAATTATCGGTCACAGCAGGGGAGGCCTGATCGCAAGGAAGTTTATGGAAAGAGAGGTCCCGGGGCTGAAGGCCTTAATTACTCTATCGACCCCGCATAGAGGAAGCTCCCTGTCCAGGATAGGAAAGAGACTTGCCCCTCTGTCCGCTTTTCTTAAAGGAACGCTTCCGGGAGATACGCATGGTGCTGTTTCACGGGTCCTTAAAAATGTAGCTGATTTATTAGAAGCGAATGCGCTGAAAGAGCTTATGCCCGGGTCTGATTTTTTCAGGGACTTGAAGGACGCTGCTGTTGACGGGACAAATTATTTATCATTCGGCGGGACAAAGACCGGGCTGCTCACATTATACAAATGGAAAAAGGAGGGGGACGAGTTATACCCCAAGCCGCTGCTGATAATCCCGGATTCGTTAATCAAGGTCTTGCCCGCTTCAATCATTCCTGACGAATTGCGCCCGGGCAAGGGTGATTTTATGGTTACGGCGGAAAGTTCCGTTTTGCCATGGCCGGGCAGGCATTACAACCTTCGCGCGAACCATATCTCCATTGCATGGAACAGGAAGATGATCAGCACTGTGACCGAAGCGCTTGAGCTACTGTGAACGTTATCTTGTCTTTTTCCAGAACCGTCTGATTCCTAATGCCGCTCCGCCTGACAGGAACAGGACCGAACTGATCGGTTCGGGGGCCACTGTTGTGTTGCCGATCCATCCACTATTATTGCCGTCGATGCTTTGTATGTGCATAGCGGAATGATAAGGCCCATCACCGCCGTCAGTTGTACTTTCGACGTTAAAGGAAGATACATTGAAAGGCCCGGCCCCTGTGTATGTGATGTCGTAAACCAGGCTCTCGGCAGCGGAGAAGCGATTTGAAGAATTGCCATTAGTAAATATTGAAGCAACAAATGTAAGCATAAAGAGTAGAAAGGCTTTTGAGATTTTAGGTAGTGCTTTCATATAATTCACTCCTTCGGTAATATGCTTTCGTAACTTAAATTAATCTGCCTAGTTTTCTTAAAAGAAGAAAATGACTGGTATGTATTACTGCAAGTTATTTGCCATTCTGTAATCTATTGAATTTTCAGTAAAGTACTTTTTTCTCTTGTGTGACTGACACAGTTGTTTACAGCTTCAGGCGTGCCATGTCACATCACTTTGCAAAGATCAATTGAGCAGGATAAGGTTGCCGGGGCAAGGGCCAGTATTTTAGAAGCAGGGTCGGACTGTTGATTTTCAGTTTATCGACAATACCGGCTAAAGAATTCCCTGATAAAGTCGATAATATCGTAACGCATTGATTTAACATAATTTATTATTTGAAATTGGGACCAGTAAATTGATTTTAGCTATTTATAAAATATATACTTTATAAACATGATCTCTGTAGTCATCCCCACATACAATTCATCCAAATTCATGCCGGACCTTCTGGAATCGATAGTTAAACAGGCCGTTGATAATATGGAGGTCATAATCGTTGACGATTGCTCAAAGGATGCAACCGTAGAAATAGCGAAAAAATATCCGGTAAGAATTATTCAAATGGAGAAAAACGGCGGGCCAGCTCGGGCCAGGAACAGGGGGGTGAAAGAAGCAAAAGGCGATATTATCTTTTTTCTTGATTCTGATGTTATCGTCCTTGACGGTACAGTCAGGGAAGTAAAAGACTACTTTGAAAAGAACCCCTCTTCAAGCTGCGTGATCGGGGTATGCGCTACGGAGCCGTTAAACAAGGGCTTTGTGCCGACATATATGGCTATGTTTGAATATATCCACCTGATGAATGCAAAGGACGGCAAGGTCAGCGTGTTTGCCCCGAGGTGCGGCGCTATAAAGAAGGAATTATTTCTGAGGGTCGGCGGGTATGATGAATCATACAAGGGAGCGGATGTTGAAGACTTTGAGCTTGCCCGCAGGATCAACAGGGAAGACAGTATCTTCCTTGACCCGAAGATGTTGGTTAGACATAATTTTGTCAACAACTTTAATGAAGCGGTGAGGAATTATTTTAAACGGGCGGTCATGTGGATCCATTTGTTTCTGAAGGACAGGCAGTTAGACAATGCAGGGCCGACATCACCGAGTAACGGCATCGCTGCGGTCTGCTCCTTCCTCAGTTTTTTCTCCCTTTTCTTAATACCATGTGTCCCGGTAGTTAAATATGTCTTTGGGACCTTGGTAATGATTTTTCTCATTTCGAACCTGAAATGGTGGAACTTTATGCGCAGGGAGGCCGGTCTTTTTTTTGCGGTCAGGGCGCTTTTCTTGAATTATTTGTTAGGCATAGATATTATTGTAGCTACAGTGTACGGACTCGTCAGTTATCCGCTTAAGAAGTAAGAAAGCTCGATAGAAATACTTTCGTGAATACTATGAAACCCAGGAACAATTTCATCCTTCTGGCCTATGCAAATGCCAGCCCTTTTCCATATCACGCATGGACACCCCTGGCAATTCTGTCGCTCGGCTCCTACCTGGAGCAGCATGATATTGAAGTTGAGTACTTTGACGAGAGGATACATAAAAAAGAAAGGTTCAAGGAACTGGTAGCCAGGGGTCCTCTTCTGATAGGCCTGTCGACGATGACCTGCTTCCAGATAAAGAACACAATCAGGCTCGCCAGGCTTGCACGTAAAATCAATCCTGACATCCCGCTTGTCTGGGGGGGTACGCATCCTTCCATGATGGCGGAGCAGACGCTTGAATCAGAGCTTGTTGACTTTGTAGTAAAAGGCGAAGGAGAGCAGACCCTGCTTGAACTTGTATGCGCAGTGCGGGACGGAAAAGATTTCGCGGCCATAAATGGTCTTGGCTGGAAAAATGGCAGGGAGATCATACTGAATGAGGACCGGGATTTTCTCGATATAGAAAAACTCCCCTTCCCATATGACGGCAAGGGCAAGGCCATCGTGCTCGAATACATCAGAAGGTCAGGCGATACACTTGAAAATATCGGTTATGAATCATCAAGGGGGTGCCCCCACAAATGCGGCTTCTGCTACAATGTCTACTTTCATAAAAATGTTTGCAGGGTAAAAAGCACGGCAAAGGTCCGGGAAGAGCTTGTCAAACTGAAAGAACTCGGCGTAAACAAGATGACTTTTTATGATGACACATTCCTTGCAGGCAGAAAGCCCGCCATGCTTGAGATCCTGGAGCTTCTCAAGGAGCTGGATTTCAAGTGGATCGCCAATGTCCGGATCAATACATTTGACGCTGATCTCATTAAGAAGTTTAAGGACTCCGGATGTGTCTATATCTTCTTTGGCGTTGAGTCCCCTGATGATGAAGTGCTCAAATTCATCAGGAAAGGTCAGAACAGAAAGATGATCGATGCAGGCATCGAGGTGGCGTCAAAGGGGAATATCCCGACCCTGTACTCATTACTGATCGGTCTGCCGGGCGAGACAGAAGCGTCGATGAACCGCACTCTCGATTTTGCCGATGAAATCCGCAGGCTTCACCCCGGGGCTGAGGTGCCCATCCAGCCATATGTGCCTCTGCCTGGAACAAAGCTTTACGAAGAAGCCTTGAAACACGGCTTTAAGCCGCCGACCCATCTGGAGGGCTGGAAAAACTTTACGAACGATGAAGTCAGGAACCCGTGGATCAAAAACCCGAAGCTGCTTAATGCTATTTATATCAACTCATTTCTTGCCTTCCGGTACGACAGGTTTCTCAGGAATTTCTGGAGCAAGATAGTGTTCGGTCCCCTGCATGCATTGTCCCTGTGGAGATGGAGAAAGAGGAACTACACATGCTTTTTTGAGCTTTACCTTTACCTGGCATACAAGCGATCCGGCAGGTTTTTTATCTGGCTGGAAAAGCTGATAAAGAACTAGGAGTGTTGTTCATTTTCATCTGCGATAGTGCCGTACATATTGCCTTCAGGATGAGAACCTCTTTTTTCAGTTGAGACCATACAGTCGCTGAATGACGGCCTGTCTTTACGGTTGTATGACACCAGCGCTTTGACAACGTCCCAGCCTATCTCTTTTCTCTCTGCCATTTGGGTGAGTATTTCGAGCGCTGACCTGTTGTCATATGGGGTTTTCCTATAGGGCCTGTGTGATACAAGAGCATCATAGGTATCACTTACCGCAACTATTTCAACCATGCGGTCTGAGAGAGATTTGCCAAGGGGGTAACCCGAACCATCCCTTCTCTCATGATGATCTTTAGCGATTATCGCGGAAAGGTTTCTGGTATCATTCAGGTAATAGCTTAAGAGCACATAGCCTGCTATCGTATGGTGCTTTAGTATTTTCAACTCAGGGAGGGTAAGGGCAGCCGGCTTTTTCAGGATATGCAGGGGAACACTGATCTTCCCGATATCATGAGCAGGGCAGGAAGCAACTTCCATCATTAGGTCCTGATAATCAGATATAAGGTCCTTTGCTATAAACGTGGTCAAGGCAAATGTGGTAAGTATATGGCGGTATGTATACGGTTCATTTATTTTGAAGAATTCCAGTGAGCGCAGCACAGGTACGGCAACAGGCACTTTTTTGAAAAGATCCAGGATTAGGGGAAGGTCTTTACGCCGGTCAAAAATCACATCATAGGGCGGCTGCCTGAGGAATTTGAGGAGGTCGCCTTTTATATAGCTCAATAATGAATAGTTTAAAGGTGGTCCGGACCTGTTCAGGGAAGCGATATAATCCAGTGTGTCCGGTGTCAGTTCAGTGCCCGCAGGGAGTAAAAGCTGATCATCGAGATTATAAACAGGGTACTCAAGTTTTAATGCAGGTATTAACTGAACACTTTTTGTAACCATATTTGTTCCTTGGATCAGATACATTATCGACTGCAAATCTGTACGCAGTCATTGACCGTTACATTCAGTAAACAGCGATGCATATTCAACGCGTTGACTTATTTATCGTGATATATCGCAAGGTATATGCCAGTGATGATGCACTGAATTATCTATTTAGAATAAAAGACTTAAGGTTTGGCCCTATTTAAAATAAGCGTTATGTTCCACTGCCCTGCGTGATTATACCCATATCGGTCTAGTCCTGCAGTATGAAAGGCAGGCCGCCTCTCTGCTTGATAAGGGATGGAAAACCGGCCCTATGCCCGGAATAAACTTGGACGGACCAGGAATTAATGTTTAATTGAATAACATTAAAAAACGATTTCATGTCAATTTGCTGCATGAGGTTTTTTTAGACGGCAATTGTTAAAATAAGCCGATCTATTTTTTACCGCAGGTATATTCTATTTAATTTTATGAGCGTTATGGATTACGGATTGTGAACATCATTAAAGATCTCCGGGCCTATATCGATATCCTGAAAAAAGAAAACGAGGTGCTCTTCGTTGATGAACCTGTCGATCCTTATCTTGAGATAGCCGAAATACACAGGCGGGTGATTGAGAGGGGCGGGCCCGCGCTCTTTTTCAGAAATGTTCAGGGCAGCAGGTTTCCTGTTGTAACAAACCTGTTCGGAACGGAACGCAGGATCGATCTTGCCTTTGGGAAGCGGCCTGTTAAATTCGTCAATGACGTGGTCAAATTTGCTGAAAGAATCATGCCGCCTGACATGGGCAAACTCTGGAGCGGCAAAGGGCTTTTGATGCAGGGCATTAAGATCGGCACGAAGAAGGTCAGGAACGCTCCTATACTCGATAACCTTCAGAGGCCTCCCAAACTTACAGAACTGCCGATGCTCACTTCATGGCATTCAGACGGCGGTGCGTTTGTTACCCTGCCTCTTGTTTATACAGAACACCCTGAAGGCAAAGGGCACAACCTCGGTATGTACAGGATTCATAGATATGATGACAACACAACGGGAATACATTGGCAGATACATAAAGGCGGAGGATATCACTATAACGTTGCCGAGCAAAGAAACGAACCCCTGCCTGTGAGCCTTTTTATCGGGGGGCCGCCGGCGCTTATTCTTTCAGCCATAGCCCCTGTGCCTGAAGATGTTCCTGAACTTGTCCTGGCGTCACTCCTTCTTGGAAAGCGACTTGATATGGTTGATGATCCACTCGGAGGACACCCGCTCGTGGCTGATGTTGAGTTTGCCGTCAAGGGCGAGGTGCCGCCTTTTATCAGGCGGCCTGAAGGCCCGTTCGGCGACCACTTCGGTTATAACTCTCTGCGGCATGACTACCCGGTATTTAATGTTAATCGTCTCTACCACCGCAATGACGCGATCTACCCGGCGACAGTTGTGGGCAGACCCCGGCAGGAGGACTATTATATCGGCGACTATTTGCAGGAGCTGCTCTCTCCGCTTTTCCCGCTTGTCATGACAGGGGTCAAGCAGTTAAAGACATTCGGCGACACCGGATTTCATTCCCTTGCAGCTGCCAAAGTGAATAACCGTTATCCGAGAGAAGCCTTTGCTGCTGCAATGAGGATACTTGGTGAAGGCCAGTTGTCGCTTACTAAATTTCTGATAGTGACTGACGGGGACATAGATATAACTGATTTCGCGAAGCTCTGGGAACATATCCTTGAACGGGCGGACTGGCAGACAGACCTGTTCGTGTTTGATAATGTTTCGCAGGACACGCTTGACTACACCGGTCCTTCCGTAAATAAAGGCTCAAAGGCAGTGCTTATGGGACTGGGGAAAGATCCTGTCAGGAAGCTGTCAAGGGAGTTTAAAGGAACATTGCCTGATGGTTGTGATAAGCCCGTGGTATTTCTGCCCGGGACCCTTGTGCTTCAGTGCAGGAATTATGAATCCGACCGTGAACTGGGCGGCAAGGTTGCAAATTACAGGGGGCTTGAAGAATGGCCGGTAGTACTTCTCGTTGACGACAGCAGGGCCGCAACTCTCAATATGAAAGAATTTCTCTGGACGTTTTTCACACGCTTCGAACCAGCCGGTGACATTTACGGGAACAAACCTGAGAGCCGCAGGTTTCACACAAGGCTGAGCGAACCGGTGGTCTTTGACTGTCGTATGAAACCCTGGTACCCGCCGGTGCTGGAGGCGGATAACGAGACAAAAGAAAAGGTGGATGGGAAGATTGCTGCAATTGTGCCTGCAAAGTGGAGGTAGCAGGCGTTAACGCCTGCATTAACGCAAATTGAAGAGGTTGTAATGTCAATAATTTCAGTCCTGCCCGACCTTCTGATAAATAAAATAGCCGCCGGTGAGGTGATTGAGCGGCCTGCGTCGGTTGTCAGGGAGCTTATCGACAATGCCATTGACGCGGGCGCTACTGAAATCGAAGTTGAAGTGCTGCATGGCGGCAAGAAGCTTATCAAGGTTTCGGACAACGGCTGCGGCATGGACAGGGACGATGCCTTGATGTGTTTTGAAAGGCATGCGACGAGCAAGATCAAGACAGAGGAAGAGCTTTTTGATATTTCCACACTAGGGTTCAGGGGGGAGGCATTGCCTGCGATAGCGTCGGTCTCAAAGATAACACTTACGACATCTTCCGCTAATGCTGATTACGGAATAAAAGTTGAGATTGGAGCGGACCACAAAAAGGAGATATCCGACGCCCCTCCGATAAAGGGTACGACGATGGAAGTTCGAGACATATTTTATAATACTCCTGCGAGGCGGAAGTTTTTAAAGACCAACCCGACCGAGCTTTCTCACGTAATTGAAACCGTAGTCCAAAAAGCGTTTGCGTATCCAGGTATCTCCTTCAGGCTCATGCACAATGATAACGAGGTACTGAACGCGTCTTCTGCATCAGATCCCAAGGAACGGTTCAGGCAATTATACGGGGATGAAATGGCCGCTGAGTTTCTGGATGTTAAAAAAGCGTCTAAAGGAATAACGGTCCACGGCTTTACATCATCGCCTGATTTTACGCGGGCTGCCCGGAGCCATCAGCTCATATTTATTAACAAGCGTCCTGTAAAAAATCCCACAGTCAACCACGCGGTCTACAATGCTTATGACAATCTGATACCGAGGGACAGGCATCCGGCATATTTTCTGTTCATTGATATCGACCCCAGGAATGTTGATGTGAATGTCCATCCGGCAAAACGCGAGGTCAAGTTTGAACGGCCGGATGACATACACCGGTTTGTGAGGGCTGCTGTGTATGAAGCGCTAAATCCCGGACAAGAGATAGACGTGACCGCACCCTCCGTATTTCAGGGCGCTGGCTTCCAAAGAAGCACAGGGTATCAAAATATACAGAGGGATTATCCGTCTGTCAGTGAGCCGGTATCCGGGGTATTTAATAATTTGCAAACGGACATTTTTACTTCCGGCATTACACCCGATATAACGACTTTTTTCCATATAGGGGAATCATTCATGGCGACTGCAACAAAAGACGGCCTGTTGATCATCGACCAGCATGCCGCCCACGAAAGAATAATGTATGAAAAGTTTCTGAAGAAAACCTCAATTGAATCAGAGCCGCTTTTTCTTCCTTTGAGGATAGAGCTGCCCGTGAAGGAATATAATTTAATCATCAAACACAAAGCTGTCCTCCAGGGCCTTGGTCTTGATATCGAAGAGTTCGGCGGCAATAACATCATTATCAGGTCGATACCCCGGGCGCTTAATAAGGCTGACGCAAAGGGGCTGCTTCTGGATATTGCGTCTGCTATTTTGGAGGAGGAGACCATCGGCGTTAAAAGAGATTTAACGGAAGAGGCCCTTTTAAAAAACATAGCCGCCAGGATTGCCTGCCACAAGTCAGTGAGAGGCAGCGAGCACCTCAGCAATGAAGAACTCTCAAGGATGATGGCTGATCTTGATAAGGCGGACGAGCCCGACAAATGCCCCCACGGCAGGCCTACGAGGATTTATCTTTCACTGGATGATCTGAAGAAGATGTTTAAGAGGAAATGAAAAAGCCTCCCTTACATTCACGCTTCACGCACCAAGCTTACACCAAGCTTACTTATTGCCGTTTGTCTCTTTATTGATTACAATTAAGCAACTAAATATTTTGAATCAGGGGCGATAGGCATTTATGGCGAACAATAACGACACTGAAAAGCGCTTATGGGATGCGGCGGATCAGCTCAGGGCCAATTCCGAACTGACTGCACAGCAGTATTCCGTGCCTGTCCTTGGTCTTATCTTCCTCCGCTATGCCGACCACAAGTTTACCGTTGCTGAAAAGGAGATAGCGAAGAAGCAGCCTTCAGGAGGCCGGAGAAAGACTGGCAAGGCTGATTATCAGGCAAGGGGTGTGATGTTTCTGCCTGAAGAGGCCAGATATTCATATCTGCTCAACCTCCCTGAAGGTAAGGACATCGGCAAGGCAGTTAATGCTGCCATGAAAGGGATTGAGGATATGAATGAGGAACTGAAGGGCGTTCTTCCAAGGACATATACCCGGTTTGAAAATGATGTTCTTGTTGCCTTATTAAAAGTCTTTTCAAGCATTCAGATGGATATTGAAGGCGATGTGTTTGGGAAGATCTATGAATATTTCCTCGGCAAGTTTGCAGCGAGTGAAGGGAAGAAAGGCGGAGAGTTCTTTACTCCTACCTCTATTGTTAAGCTTATTGTCGATGTTATTGAGCCCTTCCATGGAAGGATATATGACCCTGCCTGTGGTTCAGGCGGCATGTTTGTCCAGAGCGCCAAGTTTATTGAACGTCACAAGAAAAGGCCGAGCAGCGAGATCATGGTCTATGGACAGGATAAGACTGATGAGACCATTCGGCTATGCAAGATGAACCTCGCCGTGCATGGCCTCTCAGGAGACATCAAGCAGGGGAATGCCTATTATGAAGATATCCATAAATCAGTCGGCAAGTTTGATTTTGTCATGGCTAATCCTCCTTTCAATGTAAACGGTGTTGATAAGGAAAAGATCGCAAAAGATAATCGTATTTTCTATCAAATCCACAGGCCTGACAATGCCAATTATCTCTGGATTCATTTTTTTCTGAGCGCATTGAATGAAAAAGGCAGGGCCGGTTTCGTAATGGCAAATTCCGCAAGCGACGCCCGTCAATCAGAGCTTGATATCAGGCAGAAGATGATAGAAGACAATGTCGTGGATGTAATGATCTCCATCGGCTCGAACTTCTTCTACACCGTTACTTTGCCGTGTACACTCTGGTTTCTTGATAAGGGGAAGAGGATAACAGACCGCAAGGACAAGGTGCTATTTATCGATGCTCGTCATATCTATAACCAGATAGACCGCGCGCATAGGGACTTCCTGCCGGACCAGATAGAGTTCATCTCCAATATAGTCCGGCTTTATCGTGGAGAGGATATGGAAACCGACTCCGGAAGTGAAAAGCTGATGAAGGAGCATTTTCCAAAGGGGAAATACCGTGACATTGACGGCCTCTGCAAGGTGGTAGCTATTAAAGATATAAAAGAACATGGCTACTCCCTCAATCCGGGACGTTATGTTGGCGTCGCGGAGAAGGAAGAAGACAAGTTCGATTTCTATGAGAGGCTTGAGGAGTTGAATGAAGAGCTGGAGCAGTTGAATATTGAGGCTCGGGATTTGGAAGACCGGATATCTGATAATGTGGCAAAATTATTGGAGCAAGAGTAATTATGAAAAGACTAATTGTGGCGAAGATGCCTGGTCTTCTTTTTCAGGAGTGCAGCAGTAACACGGATGCCCTCAATGGCAGAAGACGATATTACGTTCTTGATAAGGGCTTCTTCGTATTGCTTGGGGTCTCTCAGATGAGGATTGGTTTCTTTCAATAATTTTTTGCGCATGGTTAATTTTACCATAAATTGAGGGTTGGATGGATGGAAGAGTGGGTTTGGAAGTGAGGGAGACTGACATAGTGGAGCAAGTAAGACTCGAAGAGATCGTGTCGTTTAAAACCGGCAAGTTAAATTCAAATGCTGCAAAGCCGGATGGCGAATATCCATTCTTTACTTGTTCTCAGGAAGTTTTTAGGACAGATACTTATTCATTTGATACAGAGTGTGTTCTGCTTGGTGGAAATAATGCGAGCGGAATATATCCGTTAAAGTATTATTCGGGGAAATTTGATGCGTATCAGCGGACCTATGTAATCCGTTCTTTGGATGGTCGTAAACTAATGAATAGATATCTGTACTATGCCCTTCACCCTAAACTTGATATGCTGAAAAATATATCAACTGGCGTTGCGACCAAGTTTTTGACTTTAACAATACTCAATAATATAAAGATAGAAATCCCTCATATTAAAGCCCAGCACAAAATCGCCTCTATCCTCTCAGCCTATGATGATCTTATAGAGAACAACAACAGGCGGATTAAGATTTTAAAGGAAATGGCACAGACGATTTACAGGGAATGGTTTGTCAACTTCCGCTTCCCAGGCCATGAGAAGGTGAAGATGGTTAAGTCGGAATTGGGGATGATACCGGAGGGGTGGGAGGTGAAGAAATTGGGTGACGTAACAAAGATAAACGAACGATCAATCAAGAAAGACAATGCCCCAGAAGACATCCTGTACGTTGATATATCATCCGTATCTACAGGATTTATCACTGACACAATACCTTACAAATTCACAGATGCCCCTGGTAGAGCACGGCGTAGGGTACAACATGGAGACATTATATGGTCTTCAGTTCGCCCAAACAGAAAATCATATGCTCTTATTATAAACCCCGACCCAAGGACTATTGTTTCAACTGGATTTGGCGTTATCTCTCCCGTAGAGGTGCCGTATACTTTCCTATATGAGGCAGTTACGACAGACGAGTTCGTTGGATACCTTACAAATAGCACAAGAGGATCTGCCTATCCGGCAGTGAACACTGAGGATTACGAAAGGGCAGACATCCTTGTCCCGACAGAAGGACTAATGGATAAGTTTCATGAGACAGTTGAGCATTTTTATATATTGAAAAATAATATGCAGAAGCGAAACAACATTCTTCTCAAAACCCGTGATCTCCTTTTGCCGAAATTAATCAGCGGGGAGATTGATGTGGAGGGGATGGATATAATGATTTCAGAGGAGGTGAACTGATGGACACTTTCAATATTTATTATGATGAAAGCTGCCATATGGAGAATGATCATCAGAAAGTTATGGTATTAGGTGCTGTTTGGTGCCCTCTGGAAAAAGTAAAAGAAATTTCAACACGAATTCGTGAAAAGAAGGTTGAACATAGATTGAGTTCCGCTTTTGAGATCAAGTGGACAAAAGTCTCTCCTGCAAAGAAAAAGTTTTATTTGGACATAGTCGATTATTTCTTTGATGATGATGATCTGCATTTCAGAGCGCTGATTGTACCGGACAAATCGATATTGAGTCATGAGCAGTTCGGCCAAACACATGATGATTGGTATTACAAAATGTATTTTGATATGTTGAAAGTAATAATCAAATAGTCAGGTCGCATGAGATAGAGATATTACAGATAGCAGACCTACTTATCGGCACGATTTCATATTTAAACAGGAATCTTTCCGGCAATATCGGCAAGGAAGCCATAGTAAATAGAGTTCAGCAGCGTTCAGGCTATTCACTCACACGTACTACATTGCTGCGTGAAAATAAGTTAAATATTTTCAGATGGTCTGCTTCGGGGTCAGATAGTGGCTAATATCCCTGTGTGGCTTCCGGAAATGATTTCTACCGATGGAGAGTGGAATACAGTCCTCGACTGTCTTCACGGAATTTTCAAGACTGATTTTATTGAGGGCAGGCCGTCATTAAATAATGCGAAAGTATGGTGGGATAAACGTACCCTCGATGGAGATCGTTATGAAGAGGGCTTCTGGCATCTTATTTCAAAAAATGATGATACGACCAGAGAACGTCTTTTTGATCCAAGACGAGCAGAGCGTTTACCGTGGTGCAGGCCTTCTATAGATCATTTCGATGATAATGCTGTTAAATTTTGGGACTATAAGGTTTCAAACAGCAGAATTGAAACATATTTATGGCTTGAGGATTTTCACTATGTAGTTGTCTTTCAGAAAAGAAAGCATCGTATCGGGACGGTATACTTTTTGTTGACCGGTTATTATGTAGATGGGGTTACATCCAGAAGAAACTTAAGGAGAAAGTATGAAAAGAGAGAGATATAAAATGCAATCACCGCCCCGAAGGACGGCGAAAGATCTCTTTTCACACATGGTGAATGAGGCTACCTATAAGTATAACGAATCTATTCTTGCTGTCAAGATATTTTTTATTATAAATTTATTTAAATCTTTCAACTGGCTGAATTAATTATCATTTACTAATTATGTCGGATTTCACTGAATATACTTTAATCGAACAACCAGCCATTGCTCTCTTCCAATCCCTCGGCTACTCTTACCTCGACTGTTTCCACGAAATCTTCGGCGAAAAAGGAACTCTTGGCAGGGAGACGTCAACCGACGTTATTCTCCTTCCAAAATTAAGGGCAGCCCTTCTTAATCTTAATCCCAACATTCCGAATGAATCAATCGAGCAAGCCATTGAAGTCTTGGCCCGAGATCGGAGTGTTTTAAATCCTGTCAATGCCAATCGGGAAATCTACAAGCTTATCAAAGACGGAGTAAAGGTAAAGATCAAGCGTGAAGACGGGACAGAGGAGGACGAGACAGTAAAGGTCATCGAATTCGATAATCCTGACAGGAACGACTTCTTTCTCGCCTCTCAATTCTGGATAACAGGCGAGATGTACAAGCGAAGGGCTGACCTTGTGGGGTTTGTAAATGGACTGCCTCTCATATTCATCGAGCTTAAAGCTGTTCATAAGAAACTGGAGAATGCTTTTAGAGACAATCTCACTGATTACAAAGACACGATCCAGCAGATATTTTGGTATAACGCTTTTATTGTCCTGTCTAACGGCTCGGAGAGCAGAATTGGCAGTATCTCTTCAGAATACGAACACTTCAGCGAATGGAAGAAGATCAATAGTGAAGGGGAGGAAGGCATTGTATCTCTTGAAACAATTATTAAGGGAACCTGTGACAAGCGGAAGCTGCTTGACCTGATTGAAAACTTCATTTTATTCAGTGATACCGGCGGAAGCCTTATCAGGATCATAGCAAAGAACCACCAATTCCTTGGGGTAAATAATTCCATTGAATCATTCAGGAAGATAAAAGAGAATCAGGGACGGCTCGGTGTTTTCTGGCACACACAGGGAAGCGGGAAGAGCTATTCCATGATCTTCTTCTCCCAAAAGATACTCAGAAAATTTGAGGGGAATTACACCTTCCTCATCGTAACCGACAGAAAAGAACTCGATGAACAGATTTACAAAAACTTTGCATGTGCCGGAGCGGTTACCGAGCAGGAGGTCCACGCTGAAAGCGGAAAACACCTTGAACAGCTTTTAAAGCAAGACCACAGGAATATCTTTACCCTTATCCACAAGTTCGGCGATATCAACTACATGGTGTCAGACCGGCCAGACATTATCGTAATTGCTGATGAGGCGCACCGTTCACAATACGACACTCTCGCGATGAACATGAGGACTGCCCTTCCCAATGCCGCATTTATTGCATTTACCGGTACTCCATTGATAGCTGGTGAAGAACTTACTCGTAAAACATTCGGCGATTACATCAGCATATACAATTTCAAACAATCGGCAGATGACAACGCTACTGTTCCTCTCTATTACGAAAACAGGATACCTGAGGTACAGCTCAAGAATGAAGACCTGAACGAAGACCTCGAACGGATCATTGAAGAAGCCATGCTTTCTCCTGAACAGGAAGAAAAGCTCCAGAGGGAATTTGCGCGTGAATATCACATTATCGCAAGGGACGACCGACTTGATAAGATCGCAGCTGATATTGTCACTCACTTCATAAACCGTGGTTATCAGGGCAAGGCAATGGTAGTATCAATTGATAAGCCGACAGCAGTAAATATGTATGACAAGGTGCAGAAACATTGGCAGAAGCATTTGAAAGAGCTGAGAATTAAACGGTCTGATGAACCTCAGGATAGAACACAGGACATAGCAGAGAAAATCAAATATATGGAAGAGACTGATATGGCTGTTGTGGTCAGCAGTGAACAGAACGAGATAAAGAAATTCAAAAAGCTGGGACTTGATATCAAGAAACACCGTAGAAGAATGGTGAAAGAGGATTTGGCGGAAAAGTTTAAAGACCCATATAATCCATTTAGAATAGTCTTTGTCTGCGCAATGTGGATGACAGGGTTTGATGTGCCGAGCCTTTCGACGATATACCTTGACAAGCCGATGAAAAACCATACCCTCATGCAGACCATTGCGCGTGCTAACAGGGTCTTTGGTGATAAGAAGAATGGTTTGATAGTTGACTATGTGGGGATATTCAGGAATCTCCAGAATGCTCTGGCTATTTACGGCACCGGTTCCGGCGGGGGCATCGGAGAAGGTGATACTCCCGTAAAGCCCAAGATTGAACTTGTCCGGGAACTTGATCAGGCAATTAAGGAGACAAAAGATTTCTGCATAAAGCGTGGAGTCGATATCAAAAAGATTACTGATTCAAACAATAAACTTGAACAGATCAGGCTTATTGCAGATGCCGCAGATGCCTTTATGGTGAATGATGATACGAAAAACAGATTTCTCCTGCTTGCGTTCAATGTGATGAAATTATTCAAGGCAATCCTGCCTGACCCTGAGGCTGGCAAATTTTATGATAAGCGTATGGTATTCAATGTCATTGCCGGCAAGATCCGCTCTGAAACAGGCGAGGATGTTGATATCTCAGAGGTCATGGGCAAGGTAAAAGATTTACTGGACGAATCCATTGAGGCAGAGGGGTTTCTTATAAGAGAGTCTATCGGGGCAAACAGGATTGATCTATCAAGGATTGATTTCGAGGCATTAAGAAGGCAGTTTGATAAAGGCAGAAAGAACACCCAGGCAGCGGGTCTTAAGGCCGCAATCAATGCAAAGCTCAACAGTATGGTCAGACTCAACAGGGCACGTATCGATTACCTCCAGAGATTTCAGCAGCTTATTGATGAATATAACTCGGGCGCTATCAATGTGGAGTTATTTTTTGACAGATTGATGGCATTCATGAAAGATCTGAATGAGGAAGAAAAGAGGGGAGTATCCGAAAATCTTACGGAGGAAGAACTTGCATTATTTGATCTATTGAAGAAACCGGATATGAGCAAAGCAGAAACACAGCAGGTAAAACTTGCATCAAAAAACTTGCTCATACGGCTGACAAAAGAAAAACTGGTATTAGACTGGAGAAGAAAACAACAGACAAGGGCAGATGTCCAATTTACTATTGAAACAGTTCTTGATGAAATGTTGCCGAAAAGCTATCCGCCTGACCTCTATCAACAGAAATGTAATACTGTCTATCAGCATGTATATGATTCTTATTATGGGGCAGGGAAGAGTGTATACGGCAATTAACACCTGATTAGGACATGGAACTATTCAAAATTCAATGAAACCCGTAATCATAATCCTCGGTCCCACCGGCGTCGGGAAGACAGGACTGTCCATTCTCCTTGCGAAAGCATTGAAGACCGAAATCATCAGCGCCGACTCCATGCTCGTATACCGCCACATGGACATAGGCACAGCCAAACCGGCACCCACTGAACTGGGAGCGGTCCCGCATCACCTGATCAACATCCTGGAGCCTGATGAAAAATTCAGCGCCGGCCTGTTTAAGGAAATGGCCTCTGAGATTATAAGGTCACTTCATAACAGGAGCAAGATACCGTTGATCGTTGGAGGGACAGGTCTTTACATAAGATCGCTGACAGCCGGTCTTTTTGAAGGGCCGGGTGCTGATGAATCATTAAGAGACAAATTATTGGACGAAGAAAAACAGCATGGCAAAGGTCATCTGTATGATAAACTGAAGGCTGTTGATCCGGATGCCGCGGGAAAGATAGAAGCGAATGACCTCCGGCGGATTGTGCGTGCACTTGAAGTCTCACTGAAGGCGGAAAAGGGTATCTCTGAAATTCAGAAGGGAGCAACGCAGCCTTTGCATTGCGATTATATCAAGATCGGTCTTTCAAGAGACAGGAAAGAACTTTACAGCCTCATCGAAGATCGGGTGGATAAAATGATGGAAGCAGGGTTGCTTGATGAGACACGAAGATTATTAAAAATGAATCCCGGAAGAACAGCCATGCAGGCGCTCGGATACAAAGAGATGGCGCTGTATCTGGACGCCACTGTTGATCTCGTTGAAGCAGTGAGACTGACGAAGAAGAGAACGAAGATGTATGCGAAAAGGCAGCATACGTGGTTCAGGAAAGAGCCTGACATACATTGGATCGACATCACAGGCATCTTGGAAGCAGAGAAGATATTTAATAAGGTCACAACTGATATTGAAATTATAAGGAAATTGATTTACTCTAAAGTCTGTTGATTTCGCATGAATTCCCGAAAACGGCTGATAGAATAATACTGATGAAGAAAATCGTATTCAGGTAATCCATGATGCAGATTTTTCTTTATCATAATTCTGAAAAGGAGACAGCGCATGATTAACAAAGACCGCAAGCTTCAGGACCTTTACCTGAATTTTCTCAGGAAAGAAAAGATACCGGTTTCCATCTTTTTAATGAACGGCACTCGCTTAAAGGGGACCATAAAGGGCTTTGACAACTTTGTGGTCCTCTTGAAACAGAGCACCCAGCAGCTTGTCTATGGGCCATCCCCGGAGGTTTTGTAGACTACGGCGAAACATTAGAAGACGCTGTTATCAGGGAAGCAAAGGAAGAAACCGGGCTCGACATTAAAATCATCAGGCAGTTTCACACATACTCCGATCCCAAAAGGGACCCAAGACACCACACTGTATCCACAATATTCATAGCGACCGCAGCCGGCACTCCCGTGGCAGCGGATGACGCGAAGGATGTAGGGATTTTTTCCATGGACAACCTTCCGAAAGATATTGCCTTTGACCACCGGCAGATTCTTGAGGATTATTTTAATAAGAGATATTAGTTGTTGTATCCCTGCAATTAAATATTAATTGCGTTATTTCATTCAGGATAATAAATCCCAGATCACAAGCACCAAATATCAAATAAATTCCAATGAATTTCTTTTGTTGAGATTTATTTGAAATTTATAATTTGTGATTTGTAATTTTCATCATTTTCCCTTTTGCATCAGCGACTACTACCCCATCATCCGTTACTGCCTTTGCATAGGCCTCTATGATCTTTTTTGAATCTCTGGTTATCTCTGCTGAAACTGTTATCTTTGTCCCCGTGTTCAACGCTTTTTTCAGACGAATGTCCATCTGCGCTGTGACTGCGGGCATGCCCATTTCAATTGCGAGCTTGACCATAACTTCATCAAGCAGGGTCGATATGATCCCGCCGTGGACGATGTTCATGTAACCCTGGTGTTCCTTCTTAGGGAGAAATTCAGTGCTGACCGTTTTCCCGTCAAATCTAAAATCCAGTTTCAGGCCGATAGGGTTCTTCGGCCCGCAGACAAAGCAATATCCGTCATCACTCAAGTCCATTCGGAAATTCCTTTCTGATAGCTCCGCTATTTAACAAGATGCTCAACACCCAGCCGGATCATCATTACTGCAATAGAGGCAAGTAGAATCGCCATTACCTTTGAGAGCGCGACAATGCCGTTTTTCCCGATCAGCATGGTGATCTTTTCAGCCTGAACAAAAGAGGCCCAGACTATTATCAGGTTCAGGACAAGAGATATTATTGTCGGTACCACACCATAATGGTCATTCAGCACAATTAAGGTAGTAAGGACAGCCGGCCCGACAATCAACGGCACTCCTATCGGCACAACGCCGATCGTGTTCTCAATCTTTCTCCTCTCCTCTCCGGACCCTAAGAGGTCGAGAACGGCTATGACCAGCAGGACAAGGCCCCCTGCTATCTTGAAGTCGTCGACGGTAATTCCCAGTATGCTGAAAACCGCCTCGCCGACTGCAATAAATGCAAGGCTTACCGCCAGCGCCGTCATTATCGATTGCTTGACGATTATCTTCTTGTCGGAATTATCTATGTCCGTGGTAACTGATATGAAAACCGGGAGTACGGCAAACACATCCATAGCGACAAAAATGGGGATAAAAGTCATCGGCAGGTTTTTCAGGGCCTCAAGCATAGATAGATTATAAATGGAATCATGGATTACGTCAAAGACATTTTAACCGGTTTCACTGTGGTAATATTAACCTATGCATTCCCTCAAAAGGACCCTCGATAAATTCTACAGGGATTTTGATTTTAATGAAAGATTAAAGCATGACCCGATTGAATTCCCGCACAGGTATTCCGATCCCGGAGATATAGAGATAGCGGGCTTTATCGCCTGCTGTTTTGCATACGGCAAGGTCGGACTTTTTAAACCGGTAATCGAAAAGATCCTAGAACCTGGCGGAAAACATCCTGCTGAGTTCATTAAAAACTTCTCTCTGAAAAGAGATCGAAAATATTTCAGCGGCATCAGATACAGGTTCAATCAGGAAAGCGATGTGCTCTGCCTTATATATTTGCTGAGTCAAACATTGAATGAATGGGGTTCACTTAGAAACATGTTTTATAAGTATTACAGTCATGAGCATGACGATACAGGGCCTGCGCTGATTGGATTCATAAATAATATTTTAAGCATTGACACGTTGTCGGTATATGGAAAGAATATTAAACTGTCCGGTTTAATGCAGCTCTTTCCCTCTCCTGAAAAAGGCAGCGCCTGCAAACGCCTGAACCTGTTCCTCAGGTGGATGGTCAGAACAAAAGATATCGATCTTGGGATATGGGACAACATCCGGCCTTCAAAACTGATTATTCCACTTGATACACATATAGCAAGAATTTCGAGATGTCTCGGCCTGACAAAGAGGACGTCTTCTGACTGGAAGACCGCAAAAGAAATAACAGAAGCGCTTAAGAAATTTGATACCAGAGACCCGTTAAAGTATGACTTTGCCCTGTGTCACCACGGCATATCGGGTTTGTGCAGGGGTGAGAAATTTAAGGATGTCTGTTCAGCCTGCTCTTTTTTCATTCCATAAATTGTCCACCTGTCTTATGACGCAAATCATATTTATTCATCGGGTGGGCAGGGTATCTTTTATCTGAAGGCATAAGTTAATCAGATGGGACAGTCATTATGGTTGCGAAGTCGGGCGAAAAGGATTTCCCCTGGAAGATAGATATATCCGACAAGGACGTATATGAGGCCATGAAGGACATTCCGGGGTATCTGGATATTACTCCCGGAGACTTCAAGGAACTGTATAAGTATGCATATAACCATGCCCTGTCCCGCATCACCCGCTCTGTTAAAGCCAGAGACATAATGACAAGAGATGTAATCTCGGTGGAAAAAGATGTTTCTCTTAAGAGGGTCGCAGAGTTGATGGCCCGGAACGTGATATCCGGTATTCCCGTTGTTAAAAAAGACAAGAAAGTAGTAGGGGTCATATCGGAAAATGATTTTCTTTCCCGCATGGGAGGGAAAAGCGCTAAATCGTTCATGGGGGTCATAGCCGAATGCCTGAAAGGGAAAGGCTGCGTCGCAGTATCCATCAGGGAACAAAGTGCGCGTGACATCATGACATCCCCGGCCATTACCGTCAACGAAGAAACTACTGTTAATGAAATAGCGGGCATCTTTACGGAAAAAAATATCAACAGAGTGCCTGTTGTTAATCCGGATGGCGTGTTGACTGGTATTGTTTCCAGGGCTGATATAGTGCGTGCTTCCATTATGAAGGACAAATCGTGACCTCTCAGGAGAAACCATCAAACATGATAAGGGAGTATTTCGGTAAAATGAGAGGAACCACCAACAGTCCTCCGCCGGTCAGCCTGGCAGAGATCGTCTGGTCATGGACCGGCGCCTTTATTGGAATAGCATCAGTTGCTTATCTAAACTTCAACTTGCTAGCCGGCTACGATCTCCTTATGATTATAGGCTCCTTCGGTGCTTCGGCGGTACTTGTTTATGGCGCGGTAAGGAGCCCGCTGGCCCAGCCGAGAAATCTGATCGGCGGGCACGTCATCTCCGCAGTCATAGGTGTTGCCAGTTATCAGGTGTTTAATGAACATATGTGGCTGGCGTCTTCTGTGGCGGTGGCAACTGCAGTTGCGCTTATGCATTTCACAAAGACGCTCCATCCGCCTGGTGGAGCAACCGCTTTGATCGCTGTCATAGGCGGCGAAAATATTCACGA